>NZ_CP012152.1:380000-712500 GCF_001187595.1 Anoxybacillus gonensis | reverse complement strand
AAGCCCCTTTTTCACTTTCTCCGTTTGCTCGATGATGGCTTCGGTTTTCTCGATCGCTTCATCGACAGATGAGAGAATGGCTGCGATTTTGCGTTGTTCCCTTAAGGGAGGAGTAGGAATCTCCAAGTTCGATAGATCATTCTTATTAATGGCTTCAAAGGTGCTTCCTTGTTGTAAAGTTGCCCATTTAGGCTTAAAGTGTTGAAGAAAATAAAAAAGAAACATTTTTTCTACATTTGTAGGGCGAATGGCACTTAATCCTCTCCCTATTGCAGACATTTCCTGAGCTATATTTACATCACCAACAGGAGCACGCACACTAATTAAAATATCACCTGCTTCTGCCACCTTCTTTGGTTTCACACAATAACGCTTTGGAATAGGATACATATATCCAAACTCTGCATTCCCTTGATAAAAAGGTAATCCCTCACCGTATTCATTACAATCGGATGATGCAGGTGATTGTCCCATTGTTATCTCTGCAACTTCTGATAGAAAAGCATTTTTCCATTCACTCACCATACCCCAACTCCTTCAAATACCCATACATCACCTTTTCAATTTCATCCCGTTCTTGTTCAAGTTGACGGAGTTTGCGAAGTGCTTCTGCGACATCAATTTCCTCTTCTTCTTCGATTGTGTCAATATAGCGGGCGATGTTTAAGTTATAGTCATTTTCTTTAATTTCCTCTAGTGTCACGACGCGGCTATATTTGTCGACATCTTTCCACGCATCGTATGTGCTGATGATTTTTTGAATATCCTCATCACGAAGAACGTTTTGGTTTTTGCCTTCTTGGTAGTCGTTAGATGCGTCAATGAAAAGAACTTTTCCTTTTTTATGCTCTTCTTTGTTTTTATTGATGATAAGGATGCATGCTGGAATACCTGTTCCATAGAATAGGTTCGCTGGCAAACCGATAATGGCTTCAATTAAGTCTTCTTCTAAGATACCTTGACGAATTTTCCCTTCCGCTCCGCCGCGGAAAAGAACGCCGTGTGGCATAACAACTCCCGCTTTTCCTTCATCATTAAGTGTGGCAATCATATGTTGAATAAACGCATAGTCTCCTGCATTTTTTGGCGGTAAACCAAAGCGGAAACGGTTAAATGCGTCTGCTTCTGCTTCCTCACGTCCCCAGTTTTTCAAGCTAAACGGTGGATTGGCAATGACACGATCATATAATAGAAGCTCGCCGTTTTCGTCTAATAGTTTCGGTTCACGAATCGTATCGCCTTTTTTTATTTCATGGTCGCTTAAGCCATGAAGCAACAAGTTCATTTTACAAATCGCCCATGTATTTAAGTTTTTCTCTTGTCCGTGCAATGTAATGTTGCGTGGATTGCCGCCTTTTTCTTTTATATAGTCAACCGATTGAATGAGCATTCCACCAGACCCTGCGGTTGGATCGCATACACGCATGCCTTCTTCAGGCTTAATCAGTTTGACAATTAATTTAACGACTTGGCTTGGCGTATAGAACTCGCCGCCTTTTTTACCCGCATCGTCTGCAAATTGTTTGATAAGGTACTCATAAGCACGACCAAGGATGTCAGGTTCTGATAAGTTTTCATTACGTAAATCAATTTGTGAGAAGTGTTGTACTAATTGAAGAATGGTTTTATCGGACAATTTTTCTTTGTCGTTAAAATCAATATTCGCTAATACCCCTTGTAGAGAAGGGTTCTCATCTTCCAATAGTTCAAAAGCTTTATTAATAACCGCCCCCACGTCTTGGGAGTGGGATTGAATATAACTCCAACGTGCTTTCTCAGGTACGAAAAATTGATGTTCATCGCGATCATACCAACCGTAATCTTCGCCTTCTTCTTTTTCAATCCGCTCAGCGGTTTCGACAAACACATCGTTTAATCGTTTTAAAAACAGCATTCCGAAAATATAGTTTTTGTAGTCAGAAGAGTCAATACTGCCACGCAATATATTCGCTGATTCCCATAAATGAGATTCAAGTTCTTGTAGCGTTAACTTGCTCATACTGTTGCCTCCATCAATTGTTGTTTCCTACATTTTCACTATAGCAAAATTCCCAAATTCTAGCTATCATTTTTTCAGTCATCCCCTGTTAAGACTACAGCAATACCCCCAAAACAAAAAAAACCCGAGCTCTTTTACAGAACTCGGTTTTTCCGATGATTCCGACTGGGCTCGAACCAGCGACCTCCACCCTGTCAAAGCGAAATAAGCAATTTTTATAATTTTATTTTGAAAAGATAAGACCTTTAACATTTAAAAAACGTTGATATATCAAGGTTTCACCAATTTGAAGATTAGTTAGGTTATACCGAATTGATCGAATGGCACCAAATTCGGCACCACTTATGGCACCAACAAAAAGTCCTCTAAAGGTTGATGTGACAGGCTTTCTGACAATATTAAAATTGAAAGAGGGCGCTAATGATGAGTGATGGAATTATGGAGACATTAGTGAACTATATGATCAAACAGATAGAAGATGAAAAAGAGGTTATCCGCGAACAAACAGAGCGAGTGTAACTATTCAGCCACATCATAAAGTGAGCTGAATATTTTTTGCTTTTCCTGTCTATGATGTGAATATTGATAGACAAGGAGGTGAATCACATGTTGACGGTACAACAAGCTGTATTTACAGTTGAGGGCTTAATCGGCAAAGTCCAACAACAAAAACAGCTCATTCATCAACTCATTCAAGAAAATGAACATTTGCGTCAAGAAAACAAACAGCTACGCAAAGAAAATGAACAACTCAAGCATCGCGTTCAAGAGCTGGAAGCACGCACGAAAAAAAACAGCTCCAATAGCCATTTGCCCCCATCTTCTGACCGTTTTGAGAAAAAGCGTTCCTCCCGCGAGCCGTCTGGCAAAAAGCCTGGTGGGCAAGAGGGACATGAGGGGACGACGCTCCGTCAAGTGGAACATCCACATCATCGTGTCGTCCATCGCGTACATACGTGTCAAGGATGTGGGGCTTCTTTGCGTGACGTCAAACCGTTCAAAGTCGATGTCCGTCAAGTGTTTGATCTGCCTCCCGTGTCGATTGAAGTGACACAACATGAGCGTGAAGTGAAATCATGTCCGCATTGTCGATGCGTGCAACAAGCGGAGTTTCCACCACATGTCACGAATCATGTGCAATACGGTCCACGTCTTACTGCGCTCGTTGTTTATTTGCATCATATCCAATTGATCCCTTACAAGCGTTTAAGTGATACAATCGAAGCGTTATATCAACACTCGGTTAGTACAGGAACCCTTGCCAATATGGTGAAACGAGGACGCGAAGCGCTGGAATCCAATATGGACATGATCGAAGACGCCTTACTTAACTCTAACATCTTGCATGTCGATGAAACGAGTTTGCGCATCAATGGTAAACTCGCATGGGTGCATGTCGCATGTACGTCGACATATACGTACTTGGCTTTTCACGCTTCTCGTGGAAAGAAAGCAACGGATGAGATCGGGATTCTTCCACAATACAAAGGGACGATGATGCATGATGCATTCGGTACGTATCCGAGATACACGAAAGCCACACATGCTCTTTGCCATGCCCATCATTTACGTGAGCTAAAAGGCTTCATCGAACAAGGCCATACATGGGCATCGCGCATGACCACGTTTCTGTTAGCCGCCAAACAGGCAGTCGAAGCGCATCACGGTGCACTTTCCGAAGAAGAAGCGAAACGATGGGAACGAGTGTATGATCGTATCCTAGCGAAAGCACAGCACCGATTGGAAACGATGACACCTTTTCCGAAAAAAGCACTCGCTTTTATTCGACGGCTTCAAAAACGAAAGGAAGAAGCGCTGCGTTTCTTATGTGAAGTGCATGTTCCCTTTGACAATAACCAAGCCGAGCGAGATCTTCGCATGGTCAAAGTCAAAGAGAACATCTCGGGTACATTTCGTGACGAAACGTTCGCGCAGTCGTTTTGCATCGCAAGAAGCATCGTTTCCACACTTACGAAACACGAAAAAAACGTGTGGGACTCGTTGTGTCTTCTGTTGGCAGGCGAAACGATCGATCGAGTTCTTTCCGCTACCTAGGGCATTTTCTATGACCGAAATGCCCTATTTGTGCTGGGCTTTTTTATACACTAGCACTGGGGTGAATAGTTACAAGCGAGTAATATTCTTGACTGATTCTATTGTAAAAAGTCTAGAAGATATTAAGGATCGTAATAACACAATAAGGGAAAATCGATGATGTATAAAATTTTGTGTAAAGCATTTTACTAGACCAAAAGAAAAAAAGGTAGGGTATTCTCTGATTTGGACAAAAACACATTCCAGAGAAAGGAGAACCCTACCTATGTCTAAAAGTATATCGAATATCGACTGGGCAAATCAACTGGAAAATGCCATTCGTCAGTTTGTGAAAGAAAAATTAGAGTTGATTATGCGGGAAGAAATCAAACATTTCCTCGAAATCGAACAGGCGGACACATCCAATATGGGAAACGGCTACTATCAACGAAATCTAGATACACAATATGGCCGAATTGAAGGGCTTTTGGTGCCAAGAGACCGAAACGGAGAATTTCAAACGCAGTTGTTTGCCCCTTATCAACGCCACACTGGCTGGCTGGAGGAAGCCATCATCAAGATGTATCAAAGTGGCATGAGTACACGGGAAATTGGCAAGTTTATCGAACGAATTCTAGGAAGTACCTATTCTCCTACGACGATCAGCCATATTACCGATGTCGTAAAGGAAGACATCGAAAAATGGCGCAACCGTCCACTACACAAGCGTTATTCCGTCTTATATTTGGACGGTTTGTATGTGAAACTTCGCCGCGATACGGTAGAGAAAGAAGTCATTTATGTGGTGTTAGGAGTAAATGAAGAAGGGTATCGAGAAATTCTGGATTTCTTCGTGGGAGGACAAGAAAGCGCCTATGGATGGCGGGAGATTCTCCAACAGCTCTACAAAAGAGGTGTCAAGGAAGTGCTTCTGGGCGTATTCGATGGACTACCGGGGTTGGAGGAAGCCTTTAAGGCAGTTTATCCGAAAGCCGATGTACAGCGTTGTGTCGTTCACAAAGTACGTAATACCTTAAATCGTGTTCGGAAAAAAGATCAATTGGAAGTGGCAGAGGATCTCAAACTGATTTATCGTGCACCGAATAAGGAGATGGCGTTCCAGATGTTTCAACAGTTTGAGTTGAAATGGTCAAGCAAGTATCCGAGGGAAGTTCAATCTTGGGCCAATGAGTTGGATGTCCTCCTTACATTTATGGATGATCCAAGCAGTATTCGAAGTGTGATTTATACGACGAATGCCATTGAACGAACGATCAAGGAGATTCGGAAACGTCTCAAGCCGATGAACAGTTTGAGTAGTTTAGAAGCAGCTGAAAAAGTCGTGTATTTGACCATCCAAGATTTTAATGAGAAATGGGCAGGACGAAAGTTACGAGGATTTTCCGAAGCTCATGAAGCCCTTCAACGAATGTTTGAAGAACGTTACAATTAACCAAATAATGTAAATGAATGAGATAAGGGGATTCTCCCTTTCCACACAGGAGACTGAATATTCAGTCTCTTGCGTGAAAGAAACAGCCCCCTCTCTATTCTAAATCCATTTCAGAGATGCCCTATCTATCTTACATTACACAAAATTCTTGACGGTACCGAAGTTATCGACAATTATTTTAGGGTAGAGCCTACAAAAAAGCAGATAATCTGTCTTCAACTAAAAAACCGTTTATATTTTTTAAAAACTTTATATGGAGGAAGATTAACCGTTTCATCAGGTACATAACATTCTCTATCATGATATGGCATTTCTAACGCTTTCCATTCAAAGTCATCTTCTACACATTTCACAAATAAATGGTATCCTTCATCATCAGAAGGAAATAACGTTATTCTTTTTTCACCATGAATCAAGGCAACGTCAATAGCTTCTCTTAGTTCGATTAAAGCTGTGCGATTGGCTATGATATAGGCGTTACTATGCCACATCTGTTGTCCAAAAATGTGGCACGTAGGCGATGGTTCATCTTCTTCATAAAACCTATCGTTATAAACTTTATTTAACTCTCCGAGAACATCTTTGGGGTTGTCAACATCTAAATAGGTGTCCATGCCACTTTCCCAATACCTTTCCCCACCGCCCCAAAACTGGGATACAAACTCATCATACAAATCATTATTTTCCACAAACAAATATCTTTCTAACTCATCCTCCAAATCTCCGATAAAATAAAAGCTGTGAATTTGTTTATCATTCTTTTTATAGATAAAATGATAAAGAGTATCCGCTATTTTATTGCTTTCCAACAGTTCAAAGTTATATTTCTTTGCCTTACTCGGCTTTAATACTCCATTTACAAACGGTGTCTCTGGAATATAGATAGCTGTAAACAACTTTACGTTAGACATTTTTAAACATCTCCTTATCTAAACAAATAATTACTAATCTTATCTCTGTTAAATTTTATTGTTGATTTTTGACTAAAGAAAAAGGACCGATTTTTCGGTCTTTTTGTATGTCTTGTTTCAAGAACTCTCTCGTTAGCACAATAAGATTACCATTACAGCTCTCTTATACGTTTGCGGATTTCTGATGCAACACTGGTAGGGTCATCTATCTCGAAAATCACATAATTATACTTTTCGTGTCCTTCCAACTCAATAATTAACAGAGGAACTCTGTTCTCGTAAGAAAGAAAGTACCACTCATTAGCGTATTTAAAACTTCCCTCAAAAATATTTAACGCTGAAATAGAAGTTCCAGGCATCCGAAGCATCCACTGCGGAGCATCAAAATAATCAACATATACACTCTTGATAGTGCTGTAAGGCATTTTCAAGTTGAATTTGAATGCGAATAGTCCTGTTACTCCATTCAATTTTAGAATTACACCTTCATCATCAAATTGTACTTCCCTTGCCATACTTTACCCCCCCTTAATGAAAAATTACGATTGTTAAAGTGAAACACTGATAATCAGATTGAAAATTTAGAAAGACGAATGCTTTTATAGGTATCATACATCTCGAAGGAGAAAGAAGATACGAGCATATCTTTAATATTCTGCATAGTCGTTTCGTGTCCTCGTTTATCCACGAATAAGAACCAAGCCAAATAGTTGTCAAGGTACTTACTTGCCACACCTTTAAAGCGGTCTATCCATTTCTTCATACGGCTGTGGAAGCCATTGACGTTTTGAATATGATAGATACCTTTAATGATGTGTGTACCATTATCCGATTTGATTCGATAATGTTCCAAGCCTTTTTCTTTAGCATATGTCTTGTAGGCTCTCCAAGCATCTGTAACCAATATATTATTACTATGAAGTTTTGAGACGATAACTTTATCTACTTTGGATTTTACGACACGCCCTATACAAGTAACTTTTGCTACCGTTGATTTCATTCTATCACGAGCCACAAGAACACAGACCTGTTCTTTGCTAATTCCACGATATTTTGATTTACCTCCACGTTTTCGAGGTTTACGACCTGTAATCCCACGTTTACCTTTTTCAGAGTATAAGAAATAGGTCTCGTCAGCCTCGACGATACCTTCAAATTGGTCAAAATCCATTTTCTTTAGAGCATTAAGCAACTTGTGTCGCCAGTAAAAAAGCGTAACCCAAGTAACCCCTACGATTTCAGCAGATTTTCGCAGGGAATATCCTTTAAGCATACACTCAACAAAAGCAATCCACTCGTTGCCTTTTCGTGTACGATAGAGAACGGTATTCGTCATATCAGAGAATGTTTTGCAACAAGCCTTACATTTATAACGTTGGCGACCTTTGTATTTACCGAAGCGAACAATGTGTTCAGATGTACAATGGGGACACTCGAAACCATCTTTAAAACGAGTTTCCCTCATTTCGTTAATCAATCTACCACCAACGGAAGAGGTCGGGTCAACATAACGTTTTCCCCATTGATATACTTGTTCCTTTTTAGTATGGGGTAACTTGTCGATGTATTTTAATAGGTTACTGAACGCTTTGTACATCATTAACACTACCGAACCTTTGTTCTAATTGTAATTATCGCAAGAACTTGGTTGGGTTTCAAATATCAACAATGTTCTTTAACAGAGCCAACCAAAAAAATTGGTGAATTGGTTATTTCTGCACATTTTAAACTTCTGAGGCTTGGTCAGAAAGAAGAGTGAAGAGGCAACACGTTCCTATATTGAAAAAGGACAGCCTTAATTTGGACTGTCCTTTTCGCTTTTGCTGCAGTAAAGTTACGGCTTGTAGTTAATGCCTATTCCAAACAAAATCATTCCCATACAAGATACGATTAGGATGAAGTGAAGGATGCCGCCTAAATAGGAGTAGAATCGATCTTGTTTTATGAGACCAAGCAAGCATATGAGCATTCCGAACAATGAAATCCAAATGTAACTGATATCAAAAACAGGGATCTCCGCTATAATTTGTACATTTAACAAAATAAGCAAAAATATAGCCACCAATGTATTATATGCATTAATTATAGAGCATTTTTTACATCATGAGCGTTTATTTTGAATGACGAAATTACGAACAGTGCCTGGCACCGTTTAACGATTACTTGTCATAGGCTTTATACCAATGATGTGGTTGTATTTCCTTTAATGTTTTATAATCGAGTTTATCATTTGGATTAGTTACAGCCGCTTTTACATTTTCCCCCCAGTAAAAAAGTCTTTCCTGACATACACCACAAGGGGTTAAAACTTTAAATTCAGCATTTTCGTCTTCTCTTACAACACAAATAGTATGTGTGACCTTAGTGTTAAGTTTATGTGCTTCAAGAATTGCACCTGTTTCAATGCATAATTCAGTTGAAGCGTTGATAACGTCTGGCGATACACTCGTTAAGATTTGACCATCTTCTGTATACATCGCTGCGGCACCGCCCCAACCAGAAGGATATCTTTTTTCAATCAAATCTATTGCTGCTTGATAAAGTTTTTGTTCAATGTTCATTTTTTCCCCCTAACTACCTCTATAACTGATACTTTATCATAGTAACAATAAATAGTGTATTTCGCAATTAAAATTTGGGTTCATCACCAAATTTTGTGATTTAGTGACAAAAAAGAGAAAGCACTGACGAGATCCTGGCAATAATGTTAGCGGTGAAATAAACATTAAGGGGGTCTCGTAAGTGCTTTCTATACCACTAGGATTGCTTGGAAGAATGGATTAAGTTAGCCAAACAGAGCCCTTTTGCTTCTTTTCAGGAAGCAGCCAACACGCTTGAAAGGTGGAAGGAGCCTATTCTTTCCTACTTTTTGTACCCATATACGAATGCCCGAATCGAGGGGACGAATCACAAGATCAAAAACATCAAACGCCGGGCATATGGCTATCGAAATCTAGAACGGTTTCGTTTACGTGTATTTCTGGAGTGTACAGGGAACACTACAGGTAGTCAGGCTGCCTAAGCACTCCCTTCTTCCGCTATCGGTATGATAGTTGGTAGAATGGAACCCGTCAAGGAAAGCACTTGACTGTTTCCATTCTACCAACTTCGTGGTCTGTATGCGGAAGAAGGATCCTGACTAATGAACCTCTAACATGTCTCTAGGATTGAGTAGAAATCATAGAAAATGGTGAAGACCCAAAATAAATTTATTCTAACAACAGAATTATTTATTTAACATAGCCTAAATTTTAAGGGAGTATTGAAATTGCATCAAAAAGCTTTCGGAATTGGAATTTTGATTAATTTGTCATCATGATTAGCTGGAATCCCTCTTCCATCCGTGTTGTTTGTGACAAAAAATAAATGATCTCCCAATATGAATACATCCCGCACGCGGCCTACGTTGGAAACGATTTGTTTATATGTTTTATTTTTTAAATCGAATGCTAAAACACCTTCTCCCCGCAACTGTGCAACATACAAAATCCCATTATGATAGGCAATTCCGGATGGCGCCCAAGTAAGAATTCCAGAATGGAACAATGGTGCGATCATCCCGTCTTTCATTTCATCTCCTTGAATAAGCGGCCAGCCATAGTTTCCTTTCGGTTTAATCAGATTAATTTCATCATGCGCACTTGAGCCATGCTCAGAGCTATAAAGCTGGCCTGTTTCATCCCATGCCAAGCCTTGTGGGTTGCGGTGTCCATAGCTATAGACAAGGGAGCTGGAATAAGGATTATCGTCCGGTATGGTGCCGTCGAGATTCATTCGTAAAATTTTTCCGCCAAGAGATGTCTTGTCTTGGGCAATCATCGAATCTGTAGCATCCCCAGTTGTGATGTACAGTTTTTTGTCCGGTCCGATTTTGATTCTTCCACCATGATGAAAGTTTCCGCTTGGAATTCGATCAAGTAAAACTTTTTGCTCAAACCATTCATTATTTTCTTCCCGTATTTCTACAACACGATTGAATTGCCCGTTTTCATCCTCATATGTATAGTAAAGAAAGGCGTAATTCTTTTTCTCGGGATGAAGCGCAAACCCTAATACACCAGCTTCAGCTGCTGTTGAAAGTTTCTTTTCTAAATGTAGATTCTGTCTAATTTTTTCATCGCCTGTAATTTTCACAATGAAGCCAGTCCGCTCTGAAATATAAAAAGATGTCCCGTCCCAGTCGATCGCCCATGGCACACTTAAATCTTGGGCAATAATTTCCATGTTGATGTTGTTATTTGTTTGTTGTACATTTTGAGGGCTGTTTTCTTCTTGTTTTAGACAGCCGGTTAGAAGAAAAATGATGCTGATCATGATGAGAGGATATTTCGTCATAATAATTTCCCTCCCTTCTTAATCCTGAACAAAGGTTTAATCTTTTAATCCGAAAGTGAAAACATTGATCGCATTCCCCCTTAAATCCTTATTAAAATATTGGACAATTATTAGAATAATTTACCGTTACCGAACCGGCTAGGTCGTTTAACAGGAAGCTGAAAATCTCTAGATTTTTCGAGTATTTTTTGACACCAAGTCGATCGAAGTTGTGAACGCTTTTCTTTGTTAGATACTTCAATCTTAAAGCATAATTTTTCCTGTTCTAACTGTAAGTATTGACGACACTCATCATTTCCTCCCCAATTCCACCAAAATCCATAAAAACCACCTCTTGGATTAGAAACATAATCCCAATCACCTAAAATTCCCTTCTTTTGAAGTTCACTATAAAATCCTTGCCACGAAAGTTCTTCCCATTTATTTAAAGGGTGAGTTTTATATTTGTTGAAAGCTTTATCGATTGATAACAGGTGTTGGTAGTAATCATTGAATATTGTATCTTTAATATTTAATTTATATCCTTCGTGTAAAATAGCTAGCATATCTTGCCTTAGAAACGGCTTATACCCTGCTGTTTCAACCGTATGAAAACTACTCTGATTTCCTATTTTATAATAAATAGGGAGTTGATAGTTATATCCGCGTTTTTTCATGGCTTCACAATATCGAATGAGTTGATTGGTGTGATCGTTGGTATATGTTTTATCTTCAATTAAAATAGCATACTTATCATTTATTACAGCTAATATATCTAAACCATCCAGTTGTTTTATAATTGAAACATTTTCAATTGTCGGAACCGGTTGCTGATGCTTTTTAAATATAGCTTCAATAAACTTTTTTCCAATGTGATGCAGATTGGGATCTAAGGCGGAAAATTGAGGATTTGCCCAATCCATTAACCAGCATAAAAAAGCATCTTGTGATAGTTCACTTGTTCCATAGGAAAATAAATTCGGTCTATTCATTATTTATCCCTTCTCCCTTTCATTGATTTTTTAATAAAATTCCCCTAAATTTTATTACCATCTAGAGTGTAAATAAAACCTCTAGCACACTTCTGTTCAAAAATCAAATATATGCTTTTTATAAAATCTACCTTCTTTATTTTAGATTTCTAATGAATTTTTCCAGTTATCTAGATTGAGTTCGGAGTTTTTGGATTCCGTTTCTATTAATCGTACATTTTTTAATAATTCGTCCAAATTATGATGACCTGTGTATTCTTCCCAATATCCAAACTTTAGAATGGAATGAATATTCATGGCAGGATATAGGATTTTAGAATGTAAATCTAAGATTTGTCCTTGTTCATTACGTAACTATTCATCCCGATAGTAGTATGTAAAGAAGCGCAACACAAATAGGGCATCCCCGTAATAGAAAATGCCCTAAGTGGTAGAAAGAGCACGATCGAGCGTTTCGCCTGTCAACAGAAGACATAACGAATCCCACACGTTTTTTTCGTGTTTCGTCAGTTAGGGGGATTTTAAGAATTCTTTTTGATGTTACTGTCCAGCTTCTTTGAGCAATAAAAGCAGAATAAGCCAACAGCTAAACTTAAAAAGGCTGGTACAATGGCATAAACGAAGAAGGGTGTCCAAATAAATAGGTATCCACTAATTGCAAATATAAGCCAACTGGTAATAAGTAAAAAACTAGATAAAAATTCTTTCATAAATATCACCGTCCTAAGAATGTAACTTTATTTTATCATAGGACTATCCATAATATTGGAATAACTTGTTGCACAGTTCGAAGAAATAGTGTAACAAAACACTAGAAGATACTAAACCTAAATTGTATTCCACCAGATGATCCGAATACCCCTTTTTTAATAAGTTAAATCCACACTTGTAATATTAGTTATACGGATGTATAGATATATCCCGTTACAAGACCGGAATGTATGCTTTTTCATATTAGTGGATGCCCACCTTTTATAGTTTAACGATTCCCTAAAAAGATTATTTTGATAGTATTTACTTAGCCACATACTACACACTATTCCAGTTTCAAACTAGGAATGGGGTGTAATGATGAACTTTGACAAGCTAATCAAGGAAAAGAAAAAAGGATTTTATTTTCGAATCGATGTAGGAAAAGATCCAGTTACCGGTAAGAGAAAGCAAGCAAGTTTCGGACCGTTTCGTACAAAGACTGAAGCGAAGAAAGAACTTCTTAAAATTAAAGCCCAAGTCGATGATGGAAGTTATTTTAAAGAAAGTACAGAAGATTTTCCAATGTTCATGGAGCGGTGGTTTAACACCTCTTACAAAAGAACAGTAGAAATAACTACCGCCAAAAGCAGAGAATATGTAATCAGAAATCATATTATGAAGTATTTTCAACATAAAAAAATTAATGAAATTACAACATTTGATATTGACAGTTTTTATGTAGACAAGTTAGACAACGGGTATTCAGGTGCATATATCCGACAAATGCATAATTTGCTCAATCAAGCATTTGATCAAGCTGTAAGATGGTCGTTGGTTAAAGTGAATCCTGTAAAGAATGCTAAACCACCCAAAGTGAAAAGTGAAGAAAAAATAACATGGACAGTAGATGAGGTAAATCGATTTCTGAATCTGATTAAAAATAGCTCTATGGAGATTCCTTACCTTCTTGCGATTTTCACAGGAATGCGACGTGGAGAAGTTTTAGGACTAAAATGGGATGACGTGGATTTTGAAAATAAGAAAATCCGCATCAAGCGCAGCTTATGCTTTGTCTCAGGCAAAGGACTAATTTTTAAAGAGCCTAAAACAAAAAAATCGAAAAGACAAATTTCGATTTCTCAACATGTTGTAGATGTATTAAAAAAACATAAACAAAAACAAGAATTTCAAAAGGAGAAATTGGGTGTTCAATACCAAGATAACAATTTAATTGTCTGCACTGATGACGGAAAACCTCTCGATCCACGAAACTTGTTACGACAATTTTATCGCTTGATCGAAGAAGCAAACGTACCGCGTATAAGCTTCCATGATTTGCGGCATACACATGCAACCATCTTAATGCAGCAAGGCGAAAATCCAAAAGTGGTTAGCGAACGGCTGGGACATTCTCGCGTCGGTATAACTTTAGATTTATACTCACATGTCAGTGACGATTTACAAGAGCAAGCGGCAGAGAAATTTGAAAACGCCCTCTTAAAACAAAGTCAGAACCCTTTAGTTGACTAAAGGTGCAAGTTTTGTGCAAGTTTTTAAATCCCGGAGATTGTAACACAATTGCTAATAAAACGAAAAAGCTTGAAACCCTTGATACACAAGGATTTCAAGCCTCTCACTTTAGTGATTCCGACTGGGCTCGAACCAGCGACCTCCACCCTGTCAAGGTTAGATCCAGCCGAAATTTTATGTATCAACAAGTGGCTCAACAAGTTTCAAATAAAACCACTTCACATTTTATTTTATTAACTTTAATTATAAAATGGTCGTCAAAAAAAGTAAAGTGGTTATATTGAATATCGTAAATTTTTAAAAAAATTTTAAGCAACAGCCGTTTCACATTTTAAAATTAGCAATCCTGTTTTCGTATAGTTAATATGAGTAACTTTATATCGATAACCTGCAATATCATATTCATCATTTACTTTTACCTTTCTTGTATTTTCATTATCTTGAAGCGTAATCAAAATTTCCGTATCTGCTGTTCTAATTGCACCGCCATCAATTACAACTTTCTGCTGTTCAACTATGCAAGGAAAATCTTCATATATCGGATCAGTAGTTTCATATTGTTCTTCTCCCCAAGGCGTTGTACCGGTAAGAATTTGTTGCCCCTCTTGAATCATAACTCTTATTGTATGAGTACATTTTCGCATGAGTGCCTTCTTATATTGTTTCCCTTCCGTCACATCAGAAATAATTAAATAGTTTTTTCTATTGTGTAGAATTAAATTTCCACGTTGTATTGAATCAAGAGTATAAATATATTTATCCTCATAATCGCCAATTTTTACATTCTGTACAATACATTTTTTCGATACATTGTCAATTGTTACTGTTTCCCCGACTGTGTCAATAAGAAATTGAAAATCAGATGTATCAAATGTAAAAGGATTCATTTTTTAACCTCCTATCATGTCGCCAAAAAAGCGAACTCATAGTAACATCATGTCATCATGTATAGTCGGAAGTAACATCATAAAGTAAAGACCTTAAAAAAGGAGGATGGATAATCATCCCCTACTGCGTGACATCACGCATTTTACGACATAGTATTAAGAATTGAAAAGCATAAATACGTTACCTTGTTGATTTTCTTCATCTGTTTTCATGCTGCGAATTTTCCGCTCCAGTTGGTCAATACGATTTAATAAATTTTCATGAAAATCAGTAACAGTCATATCGTCATGTTTATAGTTTTTCATGAGTTGAACATTATTTGCGATTGATTCAAGAATGGATAAAGCAGTTTTGTATATGTTGCGTTTTGCAGTTGCGCTGGAAGGATTATATTCATCAAACGGTTGTAATTCATTTTCTTGAAGGTAAACCGCTAATTCATTTTGATCGAGGTTAATTCCTTGTACCTCTAAAAGCAACCGCTGAAGATTCGTCATATTCATCATTTCCTTTCATTTTATTTTCGTTAGATAGGTAATCATAGGCAAAGCGTATTTCTATTCAATAGAAACGAGCAATATTTCATCTATGTTAAAAAAACGTTGATATATAGGCATTTTTTAAATGTATAATGAATGTGCGAAAAGTATTGAAATATCAACGTTTTTGAAAGGTGAGAAATTAAAAGAAGTCGTCCGAAATTGAAAAATTTTTTGTGGGTGTGTAAAATGACTTGCTACGGGCAAATTTTGGCAATTAGGGGGTACTTCTGTATGCTTTTTGAGTTGCCCATATAATGTTCGTTATATGGGTTATTGCTTCCTATAACATGTATTATGTTAACTAGAGCATATTTTTCCCTAATTTTTACCATATTTTATGTATTTTTTTACATTTTTAAGCCCATCTATACGTCTAACAAGCCCATTTTTTGACTTGACCGCCTGCCCTGCCCCTGCTACTCTTTTTTATTTATTTTAATTGGCTTTCTGCGACTCTTTTTATTTAAATTGGCTTTTTGCGCCCCATTCATAACAGGCGAGCGCAAGCGGATATATCACTGTCAAGTATTTTTACTTGTCACGTTTACATTTTCATTAAATACAACATCTTGTGTCTAATTATCAAATCTACTACTATATGTAGTGTTATTTTCTTCCTTTAATCTTATAAGTTCTTGCTGAACATCATGCACATACGGATTCTGTTCGAGCGTTGTTTGCAAACTCAATCCACCTATTTCACGCAATGCTTTCATGTTTTCAATAATTTCTCTATCGTTTGAAGGCAACGCATACTGGAACACTAATCCAAGTGAATCAAATTCATCATCACTAAACGTTACGCCTTTGTATTCTAATAACTTTCGTATCTTCTCAAAACGTTGCTCAATACCTTCACGCATAAATTGTTCATTTTGTCCTGCTTTCATCATTGCCAATTGATACAAAATTCTAACTGCTTCCGTACTCACATTACTTATATCTGTTCTTCCAACGGCAATCGCAGGCAAATGTGCTACTGTATATAAAGCATTTAACAATGTTTCATACAATGTATCAAACGCATTTGAATCAAACTTATTACTTACAAATTCAAATGTTGCTCCATCATCAAGATTAAGCCCTACCCCAATAACATCAATTGGCAATCCTTCGCCTTTCAATTGTTGTCCTGTAACTACTGGAATACCTGTAATAAACTTATAATATGCATCAGTTGCTTTACTGATTAAATCCTCAAGCGAATCAAGAATACTTATCCAATTTTCAAGTTCACTTTTACCTTCATTCTCATTTACTTCATTTGTTGTTTTATACACAATAGGCAATCCACTTAAATTCGCATAACGCCCTGTCATTCTTAATTGACCGCCTTTGTTGTTATATGTTTCGACAACATCATCACTATAAACAACATAATAATCAATCCCATCCACCATGTATGCCTGTACAAATGCGATCATTTCATTATCGTGATTATAGATAGGATAACCTTCACTTGCATCAATCAGTTTACTTTTAATTGTATTCTTATCTAAATAAACATACTCATACACTTGTCCATATTTCAACATCTTATCTAAAATCCGATAATTCAACCGATCATATTTCCCTTGACGATTCACTTTCTGATATTCTTTTACAATGCGCTCTTTTCCTGTTATTGTTACTGGATTTTGCAACAAGAATGATGTTTGGAAATTAAGTAATGTTAAAGCATGATTAAGCACAATTTTTCTTGGTACATATTCCTTACCTGCAAATTTTTCGTTGGGCTTTTGAAGAATCTTATGTTTTCCGTCAAGATAATCTTTTAAGTTTAATACATTCATTACACGTTGCTGATTCGATACACTCTGCACTTCTTCAATAAACCAATCAGAACGCCCTTCATGGTATTCTTTAATATATTGTTGAAGATTCATTCTATACATCCCCTTTCAAGAAAATAAAAAATGGAGTAACGAAACGTTACCCCTGTAACTCCACAAAAATTTCTGTGGCGTTTCAAAACCGAAACAATCAAATTTGAAACATCAAATATCAACATAATATTTCGCCTGTTTCATTGCTTGTACTGCCATAGCAACACTAATTACAAGGTCATCGAAATTTGATTTTCCTTTCTTGTTACCCATCTTTCCATTCTTTTGCTCTTGATATATCTTCATTTCCTCTAATGTCCGTACACATTCAATGTTAATCATACCTAATTCAAATGCTTCCTTCATATCGTTTATAATTATCGGCTTCGTAACATTAGTCGTTTGGAAACCTAATTGCATTTTACGCTTTCCTTTTTGATCGAATACTTTTTGTTTAAGAAGATTCATATAACCGTATTCTTTACGCAAGCGTTCAAGTAAAGGTAAACCATATGAGTTTCTTTCAACTGCTGTAAAAGCGTAATTATAAAAACGCCCTAATTCATTTACTATTTCTGCAAATTTATAAACTGGAATGTCATTTGCAAAGAATGAAGCGACTTGTTGTCCGTCTACATCAAATATACTCATCGTTGAATAGTCGCCACCTTGTCCACTTGACACGTCCACGCCTGCATAGTGTCTAATTTTTTGTTTAGGTAAATGATAGATGAAAAGATTTTTGTTTAAATACGGCTTTAAAGCATCGGGTAATACATCATAAACCTCTTTTGTTTCAAGTGCAGGAATAACATATTGCAAACGCTCGATAATTTTGTTAGTGTCAAAGATTGACTTATTGCTTTCCACAAATGCCTCGTCTGGTGTAGTCGGGAATTCACGTCTAAACTTTTCCAAACTGTTTGTCGCTATATAATATCTACGAAACATTAATTGTCGATATGTAGCACCGTATTTGTCACGCAAAACCTTCTCATCATGTTCAAGGTCATCATACGTCATTCTGCGCCCATTGTTATTAGTTTTAAACCACACTTCTGCTTCATCAAATGTATGTTTAAATTGTGATTGATACGCTTTTGCAAGCCACGAATAAAAATGTGCCTTCCAAACGCTTTCTTTATCACGATATGCTTTCATGAACATTTCTTGATATGTGTTATATCCGAACGCAGTTGACTCAATAATGATTGCACTAGATTCATTCTTTGCAAGCGCAGGAATACATGTCGCAATAATTTCTTCTTGTACATCAGCAGGATACTTCGCCATTTCAGAAAGGTGTATCATTTGAAATGAGTTTCCCGAAATTGCATCTTCTCCTTGCGCTGTTGCGATGATGATTCGTGATCCATTATCAAGATACAATTCTTCTCGGTTGTTTAGCAGTGTTTTAGGAAATAAATTCGGATACTTATCATGAGGAAGATTTTTATACATCTTTTTCAATTTGACAAATAAACTCTTTGAAACAGAAGCATGATGAGTCATAATAATATAGTTTGTATCGGGCTTTGTACATGCACTATATAACATGTATGCAAGAGAGAGTGTTGTGAATCCGATCTGTCGTCCTTTTAAAATGATGTTATATTTTTCCATATTCTTTATAAATTCTTCCTGCTCTGGATTCAACACAAACGGTACAGTATCACCGTTATTGTCGATGATTTTAATGAAGTTTTTTGCAAAGAGTTTAAAATCACTCATGATGATTTTTATTTTTTCTTCTTTACTCAATCTTTTAGTCAATCAATCTCACCTCCTGTGACACAAAAAGAAAAAAGAGTGCCATTTACGACACTCCTTAAAATAGAAATTTTATTTGTATAGAAATTTTCAAAGTGAATTTCTCCTTTTTTACACACTCTAAAATCACGTTACCCGATACATGGGTAATTACCCGACTATGGGTAACGATGTTGGGTAATCATCGGGTAACGATAGAAAGATATATTATAATACTAAATCATCATCCTCATCTTCTTGCACTTCTTCTTGTTTTGTCTGTGTCCGATTCATCGACTTTTGAAGTTGTGCCATATCTTTATGTAATTGTAAAAATAATTTCACTGCCTTTTCATCACCTTGTTTTGCTTTTTCTGATACAACATCATAAACAGTTTCTAAATCTCGCTGCATTTTACGTTTCATATACAACATATACAATTCAAAATATTCGTCTGTTTGTTCCCAATTTTGAAAGACGATCATCGACTTTCTATCTGCCCACTGTAAAAATTCTTCATCAGACATAGAAAGAATATGTGCATTTTTGGCTGTCCGTATTTGAAATTTCCGCATGAAATACGCTCTTTTCCGCCAATCCACTTTTTCAAGTGCTTTGTGTATGCCTTGATTTTTCATTTCACATCATCTCCCTTATTTTTTTGAAACAATAAAAATGGACTAGCGTTTTGCTAGCCCATGATTGAAATTCTAAAAGGTTATCTTTTGGCAGTATATATAATATAGTATATTTTAACTGTATTATTTATTTATAATTCTAAAAGGTTATATATTGGCAGTATATATAATATAATAGTAAATTATTATAATAAATATTAAATAATAATTATAATAATTAAATATATGTATTATTATATGTACTGCCAAAATGTCACCTTTTTAATTTTCTATATGTATAATTAAATGTTATATATTATATATACTGCCATTTTGTAACCTTTTTAATTTTCATTTTTCTGCGGTAAAAATTCCATCTGTTGCTGTACTTGCATTTCTTCCTCTAATAACTTATCCCATTCATATTGTTTTAGTGTTTTAAATCCACGTTTTTTATACGGTCTTACTGTATCAGAAAACAAATGATCCTCATTAACATAATATGTATTTGCTCTGCGTTCTTCTTTTGGTAGCCCTGCAATAAATTCTTTATCAAAGTAACATTGAATCATATTATGTTTCTTGAGTGCATCTAAATATCTGTATAGTGTTCTTTCAGGAATACCTGTATGCTCAATAAGTTTTTCAATTGAAGCGTCATATCCATCAAAAATTTGTGCTTTAGAACGCAAAAAGGCGTACAGATAAAAACCTGTACACCCTAAATCATCATTCGTCATACAGAAAAGAAATGCTTCAAACGGTACTAAATGAGTACGCTCAACATCGAAAAATGTTCCATTTTCATAATTATCTTCTTCCGATTCCTTATCTCTGTAAAATGCCTTGATTGGGAATTTGATTTTAAAGTTTTTCGGTACGTTTAATGCTTTTATGTATTCTGTGTATTCTTGAAAGTCATCAACATATTGAAATTGTAGCCCATCAATTTCATCGTATGAATAAGAAATAGGAAAATCTTTTGTTGTTCTAATATAGTCCATTTGCTCAAGGATTCCATTTTGCTTAATTAAATAATCTAATTTCTTGTAATTCTCATTGTAACCTAAAATTCGCTTAATGAATTTCTGGTCAATCAGTTCATTAACTATTCCATATTTGGCATATCTATAAGCCCACGTAACAAAATAAATATAGGAATAAGCAAATGCAATATGTGAAGGATTGTCGATATTGTTTTGTAAATCAGAAAAGATTTCATTAGGCATAAAGATTTTAGATTCATAATCATTAAATTGTAATATTTGTTCCATCTCTGTATAAGTCATCATATTTGCATACCTCCTATAAATTAATTAACGATTTTTATATTCTTGAAGTGCTTGATTGAGAAACTCTGTACGCTCAAAAAGCGTAAAAATCATGCCTGTTTTCAAATGCCTGCCTTCACATATATAGTCGATATTTTTTTCATAACGCAAAAAATCTCTTAATCGTTTGTCATAGCAAAAGAAATAATTTTTAGCCATTTTTTGAATACCTCCTAGCAAAGTGTTGTATATTTCATCTTTCTTGTTCCAGTAAGAGCAAAAGAAATTAAATTCGGTATCTGATCTTTTGATTGGATACGATATGTATAGTCATCTTGTGTTTTAAATTGTGCCAGTAAACTAAATTGCTTATTAGATGGTAACTCTATCGGAAAATCAAAAAACCCTTGCAATTCTGCAAGGGCAATATCAGTTTCTAAATATCCTTCATTATTCAATTTAATTTTTGATTTAAGATTGTACTTTTGTTGAAGATGTAAATAATCGGCTTTTGTTGTTTCATTAAGTAAATCAATCAATTCATCAAAGCCAAGCAAATGTAAATATGTATTATGTACTTTTCTAAACGCATCAGAATAATGACCTAAAAATGATGAATCAATTGCTAAAAGAATCATTTTTCCTTCTTTTGTCGCTGGTAAAGGTAAATTATAAAAACTCAACATGGTTAATGTTGTGGACATGGCATATTTCTTTGTGTAGTTACCTGCATGTACTTTCAATAAAGCATTGATATTTGCAGTAAGAGGATTCACATAGTCATTTTCATTAATTCTTACTACATGATTGCACCATGATTTACCCTTATGTAAAGCAAGGTCAATTCCGATTGCCTTCCGTTTATCTTCTTTATCTGCAACGAATATGTTTTTAAAATCATAAAAGTAATTAATTTCATTTCCTTTTACATACTTCTCAATAGCACAACCTACAAGTGAATCTAAATCATCAGTTAAAATAAGTGTATTTTGTTTTTGTGTATAATCTGAACACCAATTCGGGAATTTCTCTCTCAATTCTTTTTTCATATAGTACAGTGAAGAGAAGAGAACACTCCCGCAACTCCTATATATTTAAAACAAAATTTTCGTCAACGTCATGACGAATATAAAAAGCACTCCTTTTACTCATAAAAACAAACGAGCAAAAGGAGTGCGGTCATGACGTGTTCTTGTTAATCTCTTTCACATTCTTCGCCTCCTTTTTCTTTGATTAAAATATGTGTTTTATTTTTGGTCTATATAGCGTCTATATAGTTCTACTTTCTCTTTCTTCATTCCACATTCGCCCCTCTCGTATCTCGAAAGGAGAGATTGCGAGCATTGTAGTACTTGTGATAATTCCTTTTGCGAAATTCCTTTTTTTCTGCGTTTGAGCAAATACTCATCACGCAATTTGATGTTCATCGTTTTCACCTCCTGTCAAAAATATGAGTAAATTTTTTATAAAAAAAGAGGACACAAGTATAAGCAAGTGTCCCCTTTTTGAAACTGTATTTAATTAAGCAACTGTAACAACCGCAACTGCTTTCGGAGAGCCGACTTTTAAAGTGGCTTCTGCAATTACTTGACCTTTAACGCTGTCGCCTGTTTTAGCAAGTGGTTCAAATGCAGGTTCACGGAGATATACAAGATCGATATACGCATCGTTAAATACAACCATTTTGTCGGCTGGTACATGTTTAGAGAGTACAATGTTTACAGTGCCATAATTTGTTTCAATGCTATCAACAACAAGACCGAAATTAGTTGTTTTATGCTGGTAAGAATAACGATCTTTATAGATGTTATCAATTTGTTCTTTGATATCAGCATTTACTAATGCAAAATATTGACCTTCGGCAAGGTCTTGATTCCAAAGATTGCGCATTACTTGTTTTACGTGATCTTCTGTTACTGTGCCAGTCACATTGACTGCATTTGTCGGATCTGCAAATGCAATTAATCCTGCCATTTGACGTTTGAAAGGTGTAGTAGAACCATCATTTTTAATTCCGTTGATTAGTTTTTTCTCTAAATTAATTTTTAATTCAAGTAGACGGTCACTTACTTCGCTATTTAATTGATTAGATTGCATAGCGATAGCAGTACCAGAAACACTCACGCCTTTTTTGAAGATTTCGAGAACATTGTTTAATTCTCTGCGTCCGCTTTCGGTAAATACAGTTGTATCTTCGCCCTCAACTGCTGAAATATCTTCGTCATGAACAAGAGAACGTTCACGCCATGTATAAATAGTAGATGTTGCTTTTTCAGTATTTCCTTTTGCGAGAAGCAAAGAAGTAAAAGGTGTATAATCTACACCCACAACAGCGATTTCTTTAGAAAGATTTACTAATTCTGATTGTGTAAAGTTAGTAGATTTAAACATAATATCATCCCCCATTAATTTTAATTTTTATTATTGAAATAATTTAGATAATTTAACTGCGATCATGCCAGCCACATTTTTTTCTTTTTCATATTTTGAATATTCATCTGTTTTGACATGATCGGCAGGAATATAACCTGTTTCGATTTTTATTTCATTTACGATAGTAGCAAGTTTCTTCACAACATCTTTTAATTCATCTTCATTAGATACTTTTACAACATCAGCAAACTTTTCCAAACCATTTTCTTTAAGTGTTAATTGCACTTGTTTCTGAAATAGTTCTTGTTCCTTTTCAGCCATCTTTTGCGCTTTTTCTGCTTCATTCGCAAGTGTTTGCTCCATTTTTTCCATCTTTGCGACAAGTTCAAGATATGTTTTCATATCCACCGTTTGTTGCTCTTGTTGTTGAGTTTGCTCTTGTTGCTGTTGATCTTGTTGTTGCTCTTGAGTTGTTTCAGTTTGAGTAACTTTTTCATCAGACATAATATCTACCTCCATTTTCATTTTCATTTTGAAAATTGAATTTTTACCGAATCCCTAACGAGAATCGGTTTATTATTGTAAACTCCCGAAAACTCAAAGATAATCTCACTTTGATTAATCGGCAAAACATAATCATAAAAATAGACACCATTATCTTCTTTATTAGTGTCATCTAATGTTATCTGTTCAATTTGTTGTTTTTGCGAATCATAAATCGTCAACTTCACGTCAGCAGGATCAATTAACTGCCCATCAAACGTGCGAAAATGACATTTCAATCTAACTGTATCCCCTGCAAGTGCCATCATATCACCTCCACAACGGAAGGATTCTCGATTGCGTATGTATTAGAAAGATTATCTTCAAACTGTACAGTTGAAGTATTTTCAATTACATATACAGAAGCATTTACAATTTTGTTTTGTATTGGTGCAACTGCAATTACATTAGATTTAATATGATTTATGTAAGAAAGTAATTGTTGTATTGTCTTTGTCTTGCGTTCAACGATTGAATCAATAGGATTCATATAACTTGTAACATGTTGTGTCACACTTCTAACCGTTCTATTTTGCTTCTGAACGCTTGTCGCATTTGGTAGTGTATAACTCGATATTGTCCGTTTCGTGCTTGTATGGCGTTCTGAAAGCGTCTGAATGGTATTTAAAAAGGATTGTGTTTGTTTCGTTGATTTATTGATTTTAGATGTTTTAGAATGAATATGATTCACATATGATTGAATTGTAATCGTTTCTTTTTTCGGTGGTGCTGTTGGTACTCCAAATATTTGCAAGTAAGGATAATCATTATTTATTCCCCATGTATTAGTAAAATCCCATCCGACATATGTTGTTTGTTGTTTCATTTCAGCAGTTGTTTTTCCTGTGCCACCTGCGGAAATTGTTTGACCACTTGTATTAATATCAAAATATGAATTTGTAACTTTTGTTGAATCTACATGAGAACCAACTAAACCGCCATTGTATAAATTAGGATCTGGTGTTACTGTTACTAAACCTGTCGAGTAACATTTATTTACAAGTGAATTAGATGTAGCACCATTTCCAACTAAACCACCAACACGCCCTCTTCCTGTTGTGTTAGCATGAGAAAAGCAGTTTTCAATTAATCCGCTGTAATGCCATCCAACTAATCCGCCTATTCCATATTGCCCCGATACATTTCCTGTTGTATAGCAGTTTTTTATTGTGCTATTCGTAATATTCCCTGCTAAAATACCAACGTAATTCACGTTTTGACCGACAACATTTGCATTTTCAATTGCTAAATTTTGAATAGTTGCATTTTCAGTAAAACTAAACAGTCCGACATATGCAGTTGTTGAATTTATTGTGAGATTTTTAATTTTATATCCTTTACCGTTAAAATTTCCCATAAATTTTTCTGAAGATGTGCCGATGGGAGTAAAATTCCCCCAGCCCGACATATCAATATCATTTCCTAGTTCGTAATAAGCAGTTAGGTTATTTCTTACATTATGTAAATCTTGCGGTGTTTGAATTATATAAGGATTCGATTGTGTTCCTACACCTAACATTTAATCACCGCCTATACAACTTGCGGCACTTGGATTTCATGAATCACCGTAAGTTCATCCATATCACTTTCAATTGTGAAAGATGTAAATGATTCGATTGAATAAGGTTGACCGCCTGTTGCAACATCATATATTGCACTTGAAGCAAATGTTTGCGGTTTCGTAATATCTGCATCAGAACCCTTTACAACGATTTGCAATTTAACTGTTTGTCCTTCGATTGTTGAAGTCACTCTTGAATCAGAAGGCGAAAGGCGTAAAATTGGATTCCCTAAATCATCACGTAATTCAATGTATTGCCAGTTTGCTTGAATATAATCTCTAATTGCTTGATATGCACTAGAAGTAATTTCAGCCATTCATTGACACCTCCATTTTTTCAATTTTCTTCTCAATTCGTTCGATCGCCTGCACGATACGCTCTTGTGCTTCATTTTGTTTTTCGATTTGTTCAAGAAGTTTCTGCTCACGTTCTTTTGATTCTTTTCTTGTATCAATCAGCAACCAAACGAAAAGAGTAGCAAATACACCGTTTGAGACAAATTGTTCAATTGGAATAGAAGTTAAATCCATGTCAACGCCTCCTTTCCAAAAAGATTAAAAAATATGAGTAAAAAAGAAATAAAAAAAGAGTGAGCATTTAGCCCACTCTCAAGAAAATGGAGGCGAAAAAGTGAAAGAACTTGTAAAAATGGTAATTGACACATATGCAAATCACAAAAGATTCTCGTATTGTTGTTAAAGAAGTAGTTAAACAAAAAAGAGGATGATAAGTAATGGCTTATCATCCTCTATAATTAATATCATTAAAAATACAACCTAAATTTTTATTATATTACATTTCAACTTATCAATTCAATAATATCATTATAATTTTCTTTACCTTTTTCAACAATATGCTCACTCATTTCTTTTAGTGCTTCTTTTGATTTAATCAAATACTGCATGAACGATTTATTTACAATACGGACGAATCGTTGCTTATCTTTTTGCGTTTTTACTTCCTTCTCGCCTTTCCATCTTTCAATAAACCATTTTGCATCCTTTTCACTCATGTAATCAAATAACGCATCAATCACAGTAGTATTTATATCCCTTTTATTCTCATGAGCCGATTCAATCGAAATATCATCTTCATCATTCTCTTTTAAGAAATTAACTATATATGTAAATAACATTGCTTCATCATCAATCACATGTTCCAAAATATTTTCTGTATACTTCACAAACGTTTTAATTGTTTGATATGTATTTGTTTTAACTATGATTTTATATGTACGAAATGCTAAATATTCTGCCTTAATCCGATTGAGTGCTGCGTTCAAAGTTTTCGATATGTATTGTTGTGAAACATTCACTTTTTCCGCAATTTCTTGTTGTGTTTTCCCCGATTTTATATATGTATAGATTTCAAACTGTGCGTCAGAAAGAATATTTTCCAACCCACCTACAAACTTAAGAAATTTTTTGTATGTATTTGCATCTTCATCC
Source organism: Anoxybacillus gonensis (assembly GCF_001187595.1). Classification (GTDB taxonomy): domain Bacteria; phylum Bacillota; class Bacilli; order Bacillales; family Anoxybacillaceae; genus Anoxybacillus; species Anoxybacillus gonensis. Next base: position 685,754 of record NZ_CP012152.1, on the reverse strand, counting down.
TTTAGCCAATCACGATATATCTGTACATCACTAATATTCACTTCATCTTCGTTTTCAGTATTGTATACAATTTCATTTTCTGATAGAATTTCTGTATCGTATTGTGTTCGTATGTGTTCAATTACAACAAAATTCATTTTCTCTCCAGCCCAACTGATGATTTCAGATGGGCTTCTTTTTATGTCTACTTTCTCAAATATTTCATACAATGCGTTCAAGAAATATTCATTCATATCCTTTTTGTCAATCGCATTTCGATAGCAATATCTTGCTTCAATTCGTTTCATAATCTGATTTAATGCTTTATCTTGTGTACGAATATATCTTATTTCATCCCATTGCCCCAGTTCATTTTTTTCTTTTTCTACATACTCAACGATAAAATCACTCATTACCTCTTTATTTTTTCGATATTCAACAATCCAATCACGTAAAGTTTTCTTTTTCATCTTATTCCCCCATTCATTTTTTTTATTTTTTCCCTAAAACACAAACCGACAGCCGATCACACCGCTTTATTTTTTTAATCACCCCCTTGACATATCTTTATTTCATGTGTATCATGGTAGTAGATTATGATATAATGGTCTTATTATATTTTTATACACCACCCCTTATCGTAACAAATTCTATGGGTAAGTGCAAGAGTAATTTTCATACTTTTCGTAAATTTATTGTTAAATTTATGTTACAAAAATATTACAAATCAAGAAATAACTTTTAATAAAATTGACATTTTATCAAATTATCAAACTACTTCTTTAATAATAATCCACACACATCCCCTCAATAATAAACTTCCATTTTTTCAGTTTTTCCTGTGCTAACTTGCATATTCTTCATACATTTCTATCAATGTACTTTCATATTCACGATCAAGAAGAGCCCCTACAATCGCATAATATAATCCAAAAATATTTCGCACTTTGCGCCCGAATTTAATATTGCGAATGAGTTGCTTCATTGCGTCAATAGCAAGCGAAACTTTGTCATCTATGCTCATGTAAGTATAGTAATACGTTTGAATAGTGATTACCTTCCAAAATTCTTCAATCGTCTTATAGTCGTCAAAGAAACACTTCACAAGATCACGAAACTCGGTAGGTACTCTATTGCTTGTGAATGAAGCGTCAAGTTTATCATCTTTTTGCACGTTTTCATTACGTTTATTTATATTATTTTGATTGTTAGTTTCTAAAAGATTATTAGTTTTATATGCTCCGTCAATTTTCGCACTTTCTGCTACGTCAATTGTAGACGAATCAGAAACAATTTGTGACTGGTAACGTTGAAATACATAAACATTATGTGATTGTTTGCCATTTTCTTTTGTAGTATTGTAGACAATCAAAAGACCGAATTTCTTCGCTTTTCGCAGCATGCGCTCATATGTAGAACGTGAAATTTCTTGACCTGCTTCATGACATGCTGAAACAAGCGTTTGAATTTTAGCGTTAGAAATGCCAGCGACTTTTGCTGAAAAGCGAATAAGACGCTTGAGTGCAATAAGTTCGCTTTTTGTGAATTTTTGTTTTAAATCAATCATCCATTGCTCAATATGGTTGTTAAAATCCTTTAGATCACGGAAGTTTGACAAATGTTGGAACTGCTCAATGTTACCTGCTTTCATTGTTTGCCCTCCTATCAAACATATGTTCGATAGGATAAACATATTGAAATAAGCATACGGACTTGTATTTTTTCAAAAAATCGTGTATGCTTTAAGTAGTCGAATTGTTTTTCAATATGTTTACCCTATTGGGAGTGATGTTTGGCGCATCACTCCCGCTTTTTTGTTATCGTGCGAATGATAGTGCTTCAAATGCGTTTTGTGCATCTTGAAGTGCTTGCTCTTGAAATGACGTATCTTTCCCTTCACGCTTTGCTTGTTCAATGTCTTTTCGCATCTGTTGCATATGAGAAAATAGAGCAACTTTTATAGCGACTAATTCATTTTCAGTTAATTTTAGTGTTTTCATTATGTTTGATTACCTCCTTTTTAAATATCTAAATTGTTGAGTGGATTATATTTATCATTTTGTTCTCTTAAATCATTACCCCACATTGCGACATAGCGCATTGTGACGTTGATATTCTGGTGGCGCATGAGTTTCTGAATAGCAAATGCCGACATGCCCGACATGGCTAATCTGTGACAAAATGTGTGCCGAAACGTATGAGACGATAGACGTACATCTTTGAAATTCATGATCTTTGCTAGACGCTTAAAAACATTCTGTACTGCGTTCGGTGTGAGTTGTTTATTGTATCTATTTGTAAAAACATATTCACTTAAATTTTCAGCACCGAAATATTGCTCACAATACAATTTGTAAGATGATAATTCTTTAACCAATTTTTCAGTTATTGGAATCGTTTCACGTTTACGACTTTTGCCGAAAACCGTGATAGTTTGATTGACAAAATCAACATCTACCCATTTTAAAGAGCATAATTCACTTAATCTTAAACCTGTGCCAAGTAAAGTAACGATGATCGAATAATCACGATAAGCATAGAACGCTTTTTCTCTTTGTTTAATTCGTCTATAATAGTTCAGCATTTGCTTAATGTGATAATCAGAAAAAACGTCAATTTTAATATCTTCTTTTGCTCGTTGAATTTTTTCGGCTGGATTTTTATTAATTACTTCAATTTCAATCATGTAATTGAAAAATGCTCTAATTCGTTGAAGTTTCGTATTTGTAGTGGTGGAGTTGTTTCCTTTGTTTTGACAATGAAGTAAATATTTCTTGATCGTGTTCGGAGTGACATCTTGAACATTTAATATTTCATTTTCATTACAAAAATCTAGGAAATGTTTTAAAATGTTTTTGTAACTTTCGATAGTTTTAGGAGTAACATTTTTAAATTTCCTATCATCTAAAAAATCTTGAATTGCAAATTTAAGCAACAAAAAAACCACCTCACATTCTCTGTGAAGTGGTTTTACCGTATTGTAGCAAGTTTCGCTACGACCACAACATTTTTTAATGTTGTGAATGTTGAGCGAACCCTTGATACAACTATTTGCGATGATTCCGACTGGGCTCGAACCAGCGACCTCCACCCTGTCAAGGTGGCGCTCTCCCAGCTGAGCTACGGAATCGTATGTTGTTGTCCTATCGAACACATTTTTTATTATACTGACGTCCCCCCACATTGTCAAATATTTTTTTTAAAAAATTTTTAGCCATCGCGTATGCAATGGCTAATGGCGGATAAAGTCGATATGCGTGCCTTGGAAAAGACCGTCTTTATATTCATACGTGACGATTAAACTGCCGATGTATTCGCCTTTTTTTCGTTCGAGAAGTAAAACGGCCTTCAGTTTTTGTTTATCGAGCGCGTATTTTAAAAAGCGATCGAACGTCACTTTGACGCCTTTCTCGCCTTGGCGGTTATACGGAATGAGCGCGTGCACATGATCGATAATCAGCTCTGTTCCTTCGTCTGTTTCCCTCATCTTCACGCTCTTCAAAACAACGGCGCGCGGATCTTCGACGATCATTTCTTCTATGCCGTTTTCGTGATGGGCAAATACGTGCACTTCGTTTTTATACGTGCCGTTGCCGCGCGCTTTCACGAGAAAAACGACAATATTTTCTTTTCCATCTTTTGTGACATCTACCGAATGCAATTGCGGGATCACCTTCGGATCGTTGACATGTTCCCATTCCGGAAACGCATACGTCTGTTGACCGACGTGAAGCGTAAAATGACGCACCCAATCTCCATCTTCTTTGCCACATAGTTGTACGTTTGCTTCCTCTAATTTTTTTGTGCAAGTATCCCCATTGAACGAAAGCGCTGTCATAACCGATAATAATAATGATAAAAACATATGTGTCCTCCATACTTTTTCATTTAGTATGAAGAAAAAACGAAAAAAATATGTATTGCCATATTAAAAGTAGACGTGGTATGATGATTAGAAAAACATTCGAAAGGGATGGTGAGCTATGAGACGTGTCACATTAACTGACATCTTCCTTCACCCCATCACCCAAAAATATTTAAAACGTTCAGGCGTCGCGCACGCCATTGCGACCGCATATCATGCGTATCGCCTTGCCTTGCAATATGGAGTGAATGTTGATTTAGCGACAAAAGCCGCATTGCTTCATGATATCGGGCATTATGAATGGTACTCTAATGGAACATGGGACTATGAAACATATAAACAAAACGACATTCATGCGATTAAAGGGGCGGAGCGAGCGCATAAACTGCTTATTCGACTCGGTGAACATCCTCAACACGCCAAAGAAATCGCCCTCGCCATTTTGCTTCATACCGATTCGTATCTTCCAGAAGGAGAACTAAAACGAAAACCGCTTCAAACGATCGTGAAGCTCGCCGATGAAGCAGATGAAGAACCGGGTGGCAAACATCATTATCGCCAAATCGATGACGAACTCGCTTTAAAAAAAATTCAACAGCTCGATCGCATGGTCGAACAACAACTACAACGTAACGCTCTCGACCAAATTAGCTAAGGCTAGGTGTTATACCTAGCCTATACATACGATAACGCCTGTTCAAAATCGGCCATTAAATCATCCATTGCCTCAAGTCCAACGCTTATGCGCAACAAACCATCCGTAATGCCGCGACGAAGGCGTTCCGCTTTCGGCATCGCCGCATGCGACATTTTCGCTGGATACGATAAAATCGATTCGACCGCCCCTAAACTGACCGCAAAAATGGGAATGTGCGCATGTTGGACGAACGTCCGCACCGCTTGTTCATCTTCCAATTCAAACGACAACACCGCCCCAAATCCGCGCGCTTGTTCGCGATGAATGACGTGCCCCTCATGATGCGAAAGCCCTGGATAATATACATGTGCCACTTTCGGATGACGATGTAAAAATTGCGCCAATTGCATAGCTGAACGAGACGAATGCTCTAACCGAACGTGCAACGTTTTTAATCCACGCAACACAAGCCACGCATCTTGCACACCGAGCACGGCCCCAAACGAATATTGCAGTTTGCGAAGCTGTTTTGCGAGACGCTCGTCTTTCACAACCGCAAGTCCAGCAATGACATCGCTATGACCTGCTAAAAATTTCGTTGCGCTATGCAAAACGACATCGACACCGAGATCAAGCGGACGCTGCAACAAAGGAGTCGCAAACGTATTATCTAAAAACGTCAAACAACCGTGCGCTTTCGCAAGCTTCACAACCCCACGAATATCTGTAATTTTCAAAAGCGGATTGGACGGCGTTTCCATATAAATGACTTTCGTATTTGGACGAATGTGACGCGCCACCGCATCTAAATCGGTCATATCAACAAACGTATGTTCAATGCCAAATCGGCTCAATACGTCCGTGATGATGCGATACGTTCCACCATATACGTCATCGGTAATCAGTACGTGATCGCCTTTTGACAATAATAAAAATGCCGTAGAAATGGCCGCCATGCCCGATGCGAACGCAAAACCGCTGACGCCCCCCTCCAGTTCCGCAATCGTTTCCTCAAGCGCCTCACGCGTCGGGTTGCCAGAACGGCTATAATCGTACTTGCCAAACGTATCAAAATCAAACTGATGAAACGTCGACGCATGATGAATCGGGACACTCACTGCCCCCGTTTGCGTATCAATTTGCCATTGATTGTGAACGAGCTTTGTTTGTATATCCACTTTTCACACCTCTTTCATACGCTGAAACGCTTGTGCTAAATCAGCAATTAAATCATCATCGTGTTCAATGCCGACCGAAAAACGTAACAAACGATTACATACCCCGTTGGCGATGCGAATATCCTCTGGAATATCCATATGCGTTTGCGTTGCGGGATACGTAATAAAACTTTCGACACCGCCTAAACTTTCCGCAAACGTAATGAGCTTTAAACCTCGTAAAAAAGCATTCACCCATTTTTCATCGCGCACGCGAAACGACAACATGCCGCCTCTCCCCGGATATAACACATCGGTCACATCTTCGTGTTGTGTTAAAAATTCATAAATGGCTTTCGCGTTTTGTTCGTGCTGACGCATGCGCAGCGCAAGCGTCTTCATGCCACGAATTAACAGCCATGAATCAAACGGTGATAACACCGCCCCGATCGCGTTATGATACATCGCGAGTTGCTCGCACAGCTCTTTTCCTTTGGCAACAATGAGCCCGGCAAGCACGTCGTTATGTCCGCCTAAATATTTTGTCGCGCTATGAATGACGATGTCCGCCCCTTTCGTTAATGGCTTTTGTAACACAGGGGTGTAAAACGTATTATCAACAATAAGAAGCAGCCCATATTGCTTCGCAAACGTTGCCACCGCTTCAATATCCGCCTCTTGCATAAGTGGATTTGTCGGCGTTTCTAAAAAAATCGCTTTCGTTTTGTCCGTCACATGCGCCTTTACCGCATCGAGATCGCGAAAATCGACGTATGTAAACGACAAACCGTATTTCTTCCACCCTTTTTCAAATAGCCGATACGTTCCGCCATATAAATCGGCCGAAACGAGGAAATGATCGCCGCTTTCAAACAACGCAAACAACGTTTGAATCGCCGCCATGCCTGAGCTACATGCAAACCCTTGATCCCCTTCTTCTAACTGCGCAATCGCCTCCTCGACAATACGTCTCGTCGGGTTTCCTGTACGAATGTAATCGTACCCTGTCGACTGTCCGATCCCTTCATGCCGATACGCTGTTGAAAAATAGACAGGCGGATTGACCGTTCCTGTCGTCGTCTCGCTTCGATTGCCAATTTGTGCTAATATCGTTTCCACATGACTCATTCGCTCTCTTCCTTTCTAAAAAATAAAAGCCTTCAAAGAAGAAGGCTTTTACAGTCGCTTCTTCTTATCTTCCGAATTGAACGCCAATTCGCTGGATTTAGCACCTGACCGCTTTCGGCTGGTTGCTGAAGGTTCATCGGGCCAGTCCCTCCCCTTCTCTTGATAAGAACGTAAAACGATATTGAATTTTCTGATTTTTAATTAATGTATCTTATTTTCCGAAAAATTGCAACTATTTTTTATCCTTTTCCAACACGTGAGGGCTTCCCCCAAGTCTTTTCTCTCATTCCGCCGCAAGAGCATCGGCTTTTGTCGGATGGACGGTACCCGCTGGATGTTGTGGCGGTGCATAGATGGAATACAATTTTAGCGGAACGTTTCCAATGTTTATTACATTATGCCACGTTCCAGCAGGGACAAAAATAGCAGAACCGTCGCCCACTCGTCGTTCAAACGTTAGCTCGTTTTTCTTTTTCCCCATCCGTACAATCCCTTCGCCTTGTTCAATACGTAAAAATTGATCCACGCCCGGATGAATTTCTAAACCAATATCCTCCCCAACACGCAAGCTCATTAACGTCACTTGTAAATGCGGACCTGTCCATAACGTCGTACGGAACATATTGTTTCGTTTCGTCGCTTCTTCAATTTGAATGACAAACGGGTTCGGTCCGTAATCTTCCGTATATTCTCGTGGAAGCGGATAAGGCATGATCGGATATGGATACATTGGATACACGTAATGCGGATAGTAATAATACATGTTCTCACCTCTTTTTCATATTCATCGTCATGTTATGCACAACTGCCCGACCATGCGCCTCGGATGCAAAAATCGACAAATCAGAAATATATATGGTACATTGAAGAAAAAGGAGTGAGATAATGAAAGCACCTGCTTTATTTCTTGCGCATGGATCACCGATGTTAGCGATTGAAGATAGCGCATATACATCGTTTTTAACAACGCTCGGAAAACAGATGCATCCAAAAGCTATCGTCGTCTTTACTGCACATTGGATGACACGCCAACCGACCGTTTCGTCGATCGCTGGAACGTATGAGATGATTTATGACTTTTCCGGCTTCCCACGTGAATTGTATGAAGTAACCTATGCTGCACAAGGTTCAGTCGAATGGGCAAAGCGCGTCCAACATCAATTCAAACACGTCTCACCTATCGTCAATGTCGATGAAACACGTGGACTTGACCACGGTTCATGGGTATTGTTAAGCCGACTATTTCCAGAGGCAAACATTCCAATCATCCAAGCATCTGTCGTTCCGTGGTGGACACCAAAGCAATTGTTTCAACTCGGAGAGGCACTCCGCCCGTTGCGTGACGAAGGTGTCATGATTCTCGGCAGCGGTGGCACAGTGCACAATTTAATGGCGCTTCGCTGGGATGAACAAACGAAAGCAGATTCTTGGGCTGTTGCTTTCGATGATTGGTTGCTTGCTCAATCATCCGCTCAAAGCGAAGACGTATTTCACTATGAAGAAAAAGCCCCTTATGCGAAACAAGCTGTCCCAACACCAGAACATTTAGCACCGTACTGGATCGCCTACGGAGCAGGCGACCGCAAAGAAGCTCCACGCGTCTTATTTCGAGCATACGAGTACGGAAGCTTAAGTTTAATGGCTGTATCATTTTAAAGGAGGCTTTTGACTGTTAATAATAAATGTATAAATATTTATAAAAATCTGATGATCATTTTATGTGAAAAAAGTCAAAAAGGGGCTGGGAGAAGATGATTCGCACGTACAAAGTCATGCTTCTGCCCAACAATAAGCAAAAGACGAGGACTATTGCGGAAGTACGAAAAGAATAAAGTTGAAACAGAGGGAGGTGAATACCGTTACAGAAAAACGGAAAACATCAAGAAACTTGACTTCGGAGCGTCAAAGAAACGAGAGTAGCTTTTCGCGAAATCGGGCGCGATGAACAAGGAAGGAAACAGTCTTGTAAGTTTTCTGTAACGGTTTCCTATGTGGCAAGAATTTAAAAAATTCGCAGTACGGGGCAACGTCATCGACTTAGCTGTCGGGGTCATTATCGGTGGGGCGTTCGGGAAAATCGTTTCTTCTCTCGTCAACGACATCATTATGCCGCTCTTTGGTCTTATTTTAGGCGGCATTGATTTTAGCGGGTTATCTTGGAAAGTCGGCGAAGCGGAAGTGAAATACGGGGCGTTTCTTCAAACCGTCGTTGACTTTTTAGTTATCGCCTTTTCGATTTTTCTATTTGTCAAACTTTTAAACAACTTGCACGAGCGAATCAAAAAACAAGAAGAAACGAAACAAACCGCACCAACGATGACAAAAGAACAACAACTACTCACAGAAATTCGCGATTTGTTAAAACAGCAAAAAGAAACACCGTAGCCCTCAAAGTTTGGGGGCTTCATTCGCATAATAAGCAAGCCGTTTATATTTCACATTTTTTCCGTAAAAAAACCGTAAACCCATGCGGATTTACGGCTTTTTTTACGCATTCAACGCAGCTTCTTCCTCGTCGCGCAAGTTGTGCGCAAGGCGACCAGAGGCGCTTGCGGCAATGCTTGCGACTAAATCGTCTAAAAACGTATGCACGCCTTTGCCACGTTTCGTATCAAGCTGCTTAATGATTCCGACTTTATTTTTATCGAGATGACCAAATGTCGTCACCGCGATGCTTCCGTATCCGAGGACCGCCCCTAACGCTAACGTTTCATCGACACCAAACAACCCTTCATCCGTTTCAACAATCGTCTGAAGCGGCTCCGACAGCATCCCTTGCTCTGCGAGTTTATCAAGCTCAATACCAACTAAAATCGCATGTTGTACTTCGCGTTTTTGTAACACTTTTTCTACACTTTCGATACATTCTGCCATCGTTAAATTTTTATTATACGGACTTTGCATTTCATATACAATCTCAGCAATGGCTGGAATCGTTACCCCACGTTCTGTTAATAACTGCAACGTTTTTTCATACACTTCTTTGCTTGATATACGCTTCATGTTTTATTCCCCCTCTCGTTCTCCCATTATATCACGCAACGACAAAAAATGCAGAAATGTGGTACGATAAAAAAGAACAACGTCGTAAAAGGATGGGAGAACATGCAAGAGTTAAAACTTCACAGCCAACATTTAAACGAAGAACTGGCGCTACCTGTGTACTGTTCAAAACCTGTTACACCGCTTTATAAACATCTCGTCATCATCGCACAAGATGGTCAAGATTATTTTATGTTTGGAAAAATCGGGCGCGTCATTGACGAGCTTGGCGTGCGCGCTGTCGTGATCGGCGTGCCGTATCGCGATGTGTCAGATCGCTATGAAAAATATCATCCGAATGGAAAAAAACGCGAAGCGTACATGCGCTTTCTCGCCAACGAACTCGTGCCACTCGTTGATGAACATTTTTCAACATATCAAATGGGATCCACTCGCATTCTCGTCGGTGATTCGCTTGCGGGAACCGTTTCGCTTCTTACTGCGATGACATACCCACATACGTTCGGAAAAGTCGTCATGCAGTCGCCGTATGTGAACGACGATGTCATGGCGCATGTCCAATCATTTACGGATTGGCATTTGCTTGCGCTTTATCATTCCATCGGCATAAAAGAGACCGAAGTCAAAACGACAGACGGTGCTGTCCGTAATTTCATTGAACCAAATCGTGCGCTTGCTCACGTTCTTCAAACAAAACAAGTTCGCTATCATTACCACGAGTTTGACGGCGATCATTCATGGACATACTGGCAACCGGATTTACCGATCGGATTAAAAAAAGTTATTGAAATGTAACAGTATTTTCCGAAAATTTGTTATAATATATAAATATAATGACGAAAGGAGGAAATCGCATGAAATGTGGTATCGCGATTTTTCCATCAAAAAAAATTCAAGATTTTGCAAATTCGTATCGTAAACGGTACGACTCTCACTACGCCTTAATCCCACCGCATATCACGTTAAAGTATGCGTTTGAGGTGGAAGAGGACAAGCTCAATGAGCTCGTTCAACAACTTCGCAACGTCGCGCGCGAAACAGAGCCATTCACGTTGCGCGTCACGAAATTTAGTTCGTTTTATCCAGTCAACAATGTCATTTATTTAAAAGTGGAAAAAACAGAGCCGCTCATCAAACTACATGAAAAATTACATCGTCCACCGTTTATCGAACAAACGGACTATGCGTTCGTACCGCACATTACGATCGCACGCGATTTATCAAACGACGAATATTCCGACGTATTCGGACGCTTTAACATGCAGTCCGTCCATTTTGAAGAACAAGTCGACCGCTTCCATCTGTTATATCAGCTTGACAACGGATCTTGGTCGGCATACGAAACATTTCATCTCGGAAAGGAATAATCATATGTACGTCAAATACGGACAAGAGGAAACGCTTTGGCGCGACGCCCTGATCGTTCGCCGCGCCGTCTTTATTGACGAACAAGGGGTGTCGGAAGAGGAAGAAATTGACGCATTTGAACAAACGTCCATTCATTTCGTACTATACGACGATGACAAACCGATTGCGGCAGGACGCTTCCGAACGATTGACGACGTCGGTAAAATTGAACGCATTTGCGTCCTCCCTGCTTATCGCGGACGCGGCCTTGGCAAACGCATCATGGAAGCGATCGAGCAATACGCAACAAAGCACGTTACAAAAGTAAAATTAAACGCGCAAACCCACGCCGAACCGTTTTATAAACAGCTCGGCTACGAAACGGTATCCGACGTCTTTCTTGATGCCGGCATTCCTCATGTGACGATGGTAAAAACAATCAACATGCGATCATAACGGTCGCATGTTTTCTTTTTCCCTTGGCATACTAACAAAAGAAGCGACACTTGACATACTAACAGTCGCATGTTTTCTTTTTCCCTTGGCATACTAACAAAAGAAGCGACAGAAGAAAGGATTAGCGTGATGAACGAATTTGGACAAATTGCAGTCGAACTCATTGTCGGTTATATCGCCTTGTTTATTATGGCGAAAATACTCGGACGGACACAAATTACGCAAATTACACCATTTGACTTCATTTCCGCCCTCGTTCTCGGAGAGCTTATCGGAAATGGACTATACGATGCAAATGTCGGACTTGCGCAAGTATTGTTCGCAATCGCTCTTTGGGGACTTTTAATTTACGCAACTGAAATGATTACGCAAAAGAAAAAAGAACTGCGTGAATTGCTCGAAGGAAAACCGGTAATCGTCATTTCGAAAGGAAAAATTTTATATGACGCATTGAAAAAAACGAAGCTTGATTTAAACCAACTGCAACATTTACTTCGCTCTCGCAACGTCTTTTCCATTCGCGAAGTCGAATACGCCATTTTAGAAACAGACGGAACCGTAAGCGTCATGAAAAAAGCCCCATACGAACAACCGACACGCCAAGACCACAACATATCTGCATCTGAAGCGGTATTGCCTGTGACGGTCATTATCGACGGGGAAGTCATTTGGGACAATTTACGTGAAAACGGCTGGGACGAACAATGGCTGAAAAAACATATGCGCCATGCTGGCTTTGAAAACTATAGCGACATTTTATACGCCGAATGGCAAGACGGCAAAGGCATGCACGTACAATCATACTAACGCTTTTGTGACATACTCCCACCACCTACGCTTCGCTTAGAGGTGGGGGCTTCTCGGGTAATCCCATCTCATGATGGGAAGTTGACCGAGCGATCCCCGTGTGCCCCACGGTTCGAGGACAAATTAGACGATCGCCAATCGTTTCATTCCCTCATGTTTGATATTGATGGCCGCATTGACGTCCCTGTCGCTCTCGAATCCACATTCACAGCGGAATGTCCGTTCAGAAAGCGATAGAGACTCCTTGACTCGACCGCAGCACGAACACGTTTTGGACGAGGGGAACCATTTGTCGATTTTGATCAGCTTCTTCCCCTGTTCGGCCAGCTTGTACTGAAGGAAAGTGGTGAACATGCCCCAGCCGTTGTCATGAACGCCTTGACCGAAATGGAGGGCTTGTGACATCCCTTTCATGTTGAGGTCTTCGATGACCACGCAATCATACCGTTTCGCTAATTTGTGCGACTCCTTATGCAGAAAGTCCTTGCGCTGGTTCGCAATTTTCTCATGCAGCTTCGCTACTTTCAGACGCTGTTTGTGCCAACGATTCGAGCCTTTCTTTTTACGAGACAATTTACGCTGTTCTTTTGCTAATGTTTCCAATGCTTTGCGATAGAATCGAGGATAATTGGCTCTCTTACCCTCGCTATCGACATACAGCGTACTCATGGAAAAGTCAAGCCCCACAACCGTTTGCACTTCTTTTTGCACAGGTTGATGTTCGTACTCTGTGAGAATAGAAATATAGTATTTTCCTGTTTTGGTTTTCGTGATCGTACAAGACTTGATGATATGGTGGGCAGGAATTTCCCGATGTTGCTTGAGCTTGATCCATTTCAGTTTGGGCAGCTTGATATAGCCATCTGAGAGCTTGATGTTGCCATTTACCACATTTGTGGTGTACGACTGTTTCGCCTTGCGGTTTTTGAACTTGGGAAATCCAGCGCGGCCAGAAAAGAAGTGTTGAAACGCTTTCTGCAAATTTAGTTGAGCATTTGCCAGCGCAAGGCTGTCCACTTCTTTTAGCCAAGGAAACTCCTTTTTGTACTTGGCAGGGGTCGGAAATGTTTGCTGTTTCAAGGATTCTTGATCGTCCTTGAACTTTTCAAACATTTGTATGCGCTCTTCAAGCATTTTGTTATACACGAAACGGACACAGCCGAAGGTTTTGGCGAGCAGTTGTTCTTGTTCTTTTGTTGGGTATAGGCGGAACTGATAGGCTTTGTTTGCCATATCGACACCACATCACTTCATACCTTGATTTTCTATATATTCTTTTATTACTTCAATGGGCGCACCACCCGTTGTAAGCAGGCAAAAGCTTCTTGACCAAAAATATTCTTTCCACAGTTTTCTTTTCACTTGCGGAAAATGCTTTTTGATCAGTCGAGAACTTGCACTTTTGTAGGCATTGATGAACTTTGATAATTCACTATTTGGATGTGCTTTGAACAAAATATGCACATGGTCCATATCGTGATTCCATTCGACCAAGGAAATATTGTAATTTTTACCCAATCTTACAAACATATCTTTTGCATAGTCAGATATGGTATCATCAATCACTTGTCTGCGATATTTTACAACCAGCACAAGATGATAATACAATAGGAACACTGAATGGTTATTATTGTCTAATTTCATTGATACAACAGCCTTTCATTTTTCTAAAACTGATTATATACTGATTATATCATAACACACAAAAAAGAGACAATTTTAGGCTATACCTAACCGAAATTCATCTCCCACTTTCACTTCGTTTAGAAGTGGGAGACTTCTTTCGGAGGGAAGTTAAAGAACGATCTTGAGGTCGTTTTTTCTTTTGGGACGTTTGTTGTTTTTTCTCGTTTGTTGCTCGTTGTATGTTTGTGACGCGCGGAACATGAAGCGGGTTTGAACGAATCGGTGGGATGTGCATACAAATCGCCTCCTTTGTTTATATATTCGCCAACCAACAAAAAACTCCTTTTCTCTTATTGTATGTTTTGTTAACATAGACGTTGACGTTACACAAAGGAGTTCAAGCGATGAATAAGGCGCAATATAACGGCAAGTTGTTTGACATTCATACGTTACCAAGGGAAAAATATGAGCTCGTGTATGAACAAAGTTTACGCAACAAATGGACGTGCCCGATGTGCGGTGGAGTCGTTCGCTTTCATTTAGCGATTGAACATGCCCCGCACTTTTATCATGTGTCAAATGCTTGTATAAAAGAAGAACGAAAACAAGCGAACATCATCTCGATTCGCCCAACCGAACCGTTTCAAACGAAAGAAAAAAAACAAATGACCGTATGCGGTATCCCGCTCGATACAGAGCAATACGAAGCCGTTCAACACGTGGAAGGTCCACTTCTTGTGCTTGCGGGTGCTGGAAGCGGAAAAACGCGCACGTTAACGACGCGCGCTGCCGCCATGATCGCACATCATCGCATTCAATCGAAAAACATGATGATCGTCACCTTTACGACAAAAGCAGCAAAAGAGCTAGTCGACAGACTGCAGTCGTACAACCTTGACAACATCCCGACCGTTGGCACGTTTCATAGCCTATTTTATCGCATGTTGCAACATGCCGATCCGTTCCGTTGGCGACACGAACGGCTCATTCGCGACTGGCAAAAAGAAAAGATGATGAAAGAAATCGGCCGCGACATCGGCATCGATGAACGTGATTTTCCGTACGACGAAGCGATGCAACGTATTTCATATTGGAAAAATACGCTGACGCCCCTTCACACCATCACCATTGAAAACGAATGGGACGAGCGCGTTGTGCAATTGTACAAACAATATGAAGCGAAAAAACAACAGCTCGAATTGTTTGATTTTGATGATATGTTATACGCGTGCTATGACATGTTACGGACGGACGAAAGACGATTGCGACAATATCACGAACGGTTTCATTACTTTTTAATCGACGAATTTCAAGACATTAACAGCGTGCAATACGAGACGATGAAACTACTTGCGTCCCACACGCATCATATTTGCGCCGTTGGCGATGATGACCAAGCGATTTATGCGTTTCGCGGCTCCGATTCATCGTTTATTCAGCAATTCCAACAAGACTTTCCGAACACGAAAATCGTCAAGCTTACCGAAAACTATCGTTCACCGCATCCGATCGTATCGTTCGCCAACCGTATCATTGCGAAAAGTCGCACGCGCATTCCGAAACAAATGAACGCTCAAACCGATAGCGTACATATGCCGACGTTGTTCTTTCCGTACGATGAAGAAGAAGAGGCAACGATGATCGCCTGTGACATCGAAGAACGAATGAAACAAGGTGTGCACCCAAGCGATATCGCCATTTTATGTCGCACGAACGCATCGGCGCGTGCCGTCTTCGAACGGCTTTCACAACTGCACATCCCCGTCACGACAGACGGCGATTCGTTTTACAATCGTCGCATCGTGCGCTATTTGTTAAGCTTTTTTCAACTTGCGCTCGATCCAAACGACGAACAAGCAATGACCGACGTCGCCACCGTTTTGTTTTTAAAACAAACGATTATGAACGACTTAAAGGCGAACGCCATTTTACAAGACTGTTCGCTCGTTGAAGCGCTTGCTAAACTTGACGGCATTCCGCCGTTTCAAAAACAAAAATTACGCACAATCGCCCCGCTTTTCGCGAAAGTGAAAGAGATGAAGCCGTTTGACGCGATCGATTTCATCGAAAAAGAGATGGGCCTAGGCGAATTTTTAAAAAAGCGCGGCAACGAAGGTAACGCAATTGAAAAAGGATCCGACGACGTGCGCGATATGAAAGTCGTCGCGCGGAAATTTAAAACGATTCAAGCGTTTCTATCTCACGTCAAACGCGTTCAAGCATACGTCAATAAAACGTGCGACGATGGCGTTCAACTCATGACGATTCATCGCTCAAAAGGGCTAGAATTTCCAATCGTCTATATCATCGGGGCAGTCGACGGGCTATTGCCGCATGACTATGCGCTTGAAGCATACCGAAATGGCGATGTCGCTCCGCTTGAAGAAGAACGTCGCCTTCTATACGTTGCGATCACGCGCGCGAAACAACGTCTTTTTATTTCCGTTCCGTCCATGCGCCGATTAAAAAAAGCAAACGCCTCGCGCTTGCTTTCCTTTCTTCAAACAAAAGCGAAAAGCCTCGTCTAAGGCTTTTCGCTTTTTTCTTATTTTTTATTTAACATGTTGGCAATCGTATTAAAATCGATCTGTTTTCCGTTATTGACGATCGATTGCACAATTTTATCTTCCAATTCTTTCGGTACGTTACGATTCGCAATTTGAGCGACGCGCTTGACGATGCCGCGCACCGTTTTTTCATCTTTAAAGTTCGCATGTTGCAACGAATTGGCGAGCGCAAAAATATCTTGCATATTCACACCCGTTTTCTTTTCAATGTTTTTAAAAAAATGTTGATCCATCTTCGCTACCTCCTTCACTTTTCTTTTTCAGCATATGAAAAACATAAAAAAACGTTCCAAAGGTATGCCCTTTGGAACGTCTCTTCTTAGTGAACGAACGCTGCACCAACGATAATCAACAAGATGAACAACACAACGATCAACACGAATGTTGAACCGTATCCGCCGCCGTAGCCGTAGCCACCGTAACCATATCCGCAATATCCGTAACCCATAAGACTGCACCTCCTTCAACGTTGTCGCTTACATCATATGCATCGAAATGGATTTGGTATGGGCGCTCATCAAATTTCTCCTCATTCACGAAACTGACGACGCATGCGCGCAAACTGCTTTTCTTTTTTCGCAAAAAACGCTTCCGCATCGCCCATATTTGCTTCAAATTGTTGAAAGAGCTTACCGTTTATTTTTTCAAGGTGGTTTAACGTCGCTTCCACTTCTTTTCCCCATGTGTCAAACGCTTTCATTAATGCATCGTGCTTTTGGTGTTTGGCGCGCGTATACGATTGCAGTTCTTTTTCCAATTTGTTCATCGCCTCTTCCCCCCTTGCTTTTTCATACGTAAAAAACGAAAACATGTGCTAAAATAAAAGACGAAATCAAAAGAAAGGACGTGTCATATGGAACGACTACAAGATGCACAACAATTTGAACAAGCGATCGCCTCAAGCACGCCCGTTGTCGTAAAGTTTTTTACAACATGGTGCCCAGATTGCGTGCGCATGGATCAATTTATCGGCGAAGTGATCGCTAGTTATCCACAATTTACATGGTATGACATCAATCGCGACGATGTGCCAGACATCGCCGAAACGTACAACGTTATGGGCATTCCAAGCTTGCTTGTATTCCAAAACGGCGAAAAAATCGCCCACTTGCATAGCGCCAATGCAAAAACACGCGAACAAGTCGAGGAGTTTCTACAAACAATCAGCTAATTTAGCTGATTGTTTGTATATATTGAAATAAAATGCCCAAACATCATCATAACCAGTAGCTAGCTATCTATCTTCAAGGAAATCGGTGCATTGTCAAAAAAATAAAAAGAGAGGATTAAGTCACCCTCTCTGAAATGGTAGCGGTAGTCGTCACGCACCGCTCAATCTAGGGCGCAGTGAGTGCAAACTACCTAGCAATAAATAACGTGTCGCTTGGTCTAGGGCGCGACAAGTTATTTATTACTATTACCTTATGTCATCTATTTATTACATTATGCACTCACTTTAGTAAATTGTAAATGGGTATTTTCATGGAGCATTCATTTACCATTAATATTTATTTTGATGAAAGTGGGAAAAATCAAGTGAAGCCACATCTGATGGGAGGTCTCTCCATCCCCGCGGTATATTATGAAAAGCCTAAAATTCAAGAACTTAATGAGGTAATTAAGAAGGTTTCCATTCATTGGACTAAATATGATGGGGATAGTAAAGAGAGAAACTCCATTTGGCGCATCATCAATACTTTTATGGATGAGCATTATCTGTTGAAAATGAACGTCATTTCTTATAACCAATCAAGAATCGAAGAATCCGCAAAAAAATTAAAGGACACTCTTGAAGATGCTGCAGACCAGACTATTTTTATGAAGTTCCCAGAGCGAATTATTTATGGATTGTTAAGAAAATACGGCACGTACGTTCAGTTGGATACGAAAATTTTTATAGAAGATGATACAAAGTACCATAATACCAAATACGATTTAAGAACACAGCTGTTTCAACAACTAAATATACAATCGATATATCGCGGCGAACGCTTCATAGTTAAGTCAGCTCAGTATGTAAAAAAACAAGAGCAGATAGGGATCGAACTTGTAGACTTGCTGTTGGGCATGGTGAGGAGCATCATTCGAAATGAAATGCCTACAAGTCGCAGAGTACGCGAAAAAAACCAACTGATTATAAAGCTATTGCTGTCCAATCCAAATTTCTATGCGTTTATTAAAAATATCAACTATTTTGAATGGTCGAATGCTCCTTCTCTTGTTGAAGTAGATTTTGAAACATATTTAAACATATTTATGAGCTGTCAGCTGCCCAATTTCCATATGGATTGAACACCAAAAAAGCCACGTACGTGTCGTGGCTTCACATAAGAAACGGTCGCAGTTTTTGAATAAGCTGCTGCATTTGTTTTGCTTGTTGTTCGTACATTCGTTTCGCTTCTGCATCGTTCGTTTGTAAGGAGAACAGCTCGAAATCGGCTTCTGCTTTTTTCATCGAGGCAAGCAATAGTTGTTTTTGTTGCGGTGCTGGTACTTGAATGCGGTCGTCATATAAATCGACGGTCAGCTGGCCGTACGAATCGACTTGCGCTAAAAAGACGTTTTCGATAGCGACGCCCATTTGATCGAGCTGTTTTTTTAACCAGCCGCGGTTTAAGCGCGCAGTTGCGAGCGGTTCGTCTAAAATTTTGCCGTCCATAATGACCGTTTGGGGTTCTTTTTCTTCTGGCACATACGGTTTGATGTCTCCGAGCGTCAACGGCTGTTTGTCGCGTTTTAATAAAATACTTAAATCACCGTTCGCCTCAAGCGTCGCAAATTCGACATCGGCAACGCGAAACACATCTTTTTTCCGCAACTGCTCAAGCAATTCATCGGCTGTATATTTTTCTTTTTTCAAATTATCTTCTAAAATCTTGCCGTTTTTAATAAAGACGGTGGAATTGCCTTCAACGAAATCACGAAATTTTTTACTGCGTAGCGAAATGATCGAAATGGCGACAGGAAAAAGCGACCAAATTAAAATGCTCGTTATCCCTTCCGTTAAGCGAATGTCTAAATCCATCGACATCGACCCGGCAATATCTCCGATCGTAATGCCGACGATATATTCAAAAAACGACAGCTTCGATAATTGTTTTTTTCCTAACAATTTTGTAATGACAAACAGTCCAATTAAAATGCAAATCGAGCGAATCGCAACTTCTAACCATGCTGGCATACTTACATCCCCTTATATTGCGGCTCTTCGCGCTCAAGCGTCGCGATGCGTCCTTTTAATGCCGCGATCATTTGTTCCGTCTGTAACATCGCTTCATGAAACGCTCGTTGCGCCTCCTCATTCGTTGACGTCAGCGCAAGCTCTTGCAACGTCGCATGAATCGCTTTCATGTTCGCTAAACTTTGTTTCACTTGTGAACCAATCGTCATGTCCCTCTATCCTTTCGGTTTAAATAATAATGCTCCGATAAAACCGAATACGATGGCTGCTGAAATGCCGGAGCTCGTCACTTCAAACATGCCCGTCAACACCCCGACAATGCCATGTTTTTCTGCCTCTTGCATCGCCCCGTGCACGAGCGCATTACCGAAACTTGTAATGGGAATCGTTGCCCCTGCACCTGCAAAATCAATAAGCGGCTCGTACAATCCAAATCCGTCTAAAATCGCACCAGCCACGACAAGTGCACTTAACGTATGCGCAGGCGTCAACTTAAACACATCAAACATCACTTGTCCGATGACACAAATGAGCCCTCCGACGACAAACGCCCAAAAAAACATCGCTATCATGAATGATCGCCTCCATATTCAATGGCCACTGCATGAGCAATACAAGGAATCGTTTCCCCTTGTTGAAACGTCAGCGGCGATAAAAGCGCTCCTGTCGCCACGACGAGCATGCGCTTTATCTCTCCTCGCTTCATACGATTCAACAAATGACCGTACACGACCGTCGCAGAACACCCCGCTCCGCTCCCTCCCGACAACACCGGCTGTCCTTCGCGATAAATGATTAACCCGCAATCTTGATATCGCTCTTCTTCAAGCTCCATTCCGTTTTTTCGCAACAAATCGAGCGAGACGGTGCGGCCGATTTTTCCTAAATCGCCTGTGACAATTAAATCGTAATACGACGCATCGACTTGCATATCGCGTAAATGCGCTTCAATCGTATCGACTGCGGCTGGCGCCATCGCCCCGCCCATATTAAACGGGTCGGTCAATCCCATATCGACGACGCGCCCAATCGTCGCCGATGTAATGCGTGGGCCATCTCCTTCACTTCCGACGAGCGCTACCCCTGCCCCGGTCACCGTCCATTGCGCCGTCGGTGGCTTTTGCCCACCGTATTCGGTCGGATAACGAAACTGCTTTTCGACGGCAGCGTTATGGCTTGCAGCACCTGTTAATATGTACTTCGCTCCGCCGTAATTGACGATAAATGCGCTTAACGCGAGTGCTTCCATCGATGTCGAACAAGCGCCAAATACACCTAAATACGGAGTGCTAAGCGTGCGTGCTGCAAAGCTTGACGGCGTCATTTGATTAATTAAATCGCCAGAAATAATGAATTGCACTTGTTCCTTTTCGATGCGCGCCTTTTTCATCGCTTGAAAAAACGCTTCTTCAAACAGCACTTTATGCGCTTTTTCATACGAATCTTCCCCAAGCCAAAGGTCTTCATGAAGCAAATCAAAATCATCGGCGATATTTCCGTTCGCTTCAAACGGGCCGCCGACTGCCGCGGTGGCGACGATGACCGGACGGTTTTCAAACACCCATGTGCGATGTCCTTTCATCATCCGAGCCCACCCCATTTCACCGCGATCGTTTTAATGAGCGCCACGACGAAAGCGGAAAACGTACCGAACAAAATGACTGAACCGGCAAGCTTAAACATATTTCCACCGACACCGAGCACAAACCCTTCCGTCCGATGTTCAATCGCAGCCGAAATGACGGCGTTTCCAAATCCGGTGACAGGCACCGCACTTCCCGCCCCGGCAAATTGCGCCAATCGGTCGTATACGCCAAAACCGGTTAACAACATCGCGATAAATACCATCGTCGCCACCGTCGGATTGCCGACCGTTTTTTCCGTAAAATCGAAAAAGTACATGTAAAAATAAGAAATCGCTTGGCCAATCGCACAAATCAAACCGCCAACAAAAAAGGCACGCACGCAATTTTTTAACACCGGTCGCTTCGTTTCCCGCGCTTGTTCAAATTGATGATACTCTTGTTGAACGGGCGTTAAATTTTTTCGCTTTTCGTTTGCCATCATCTCACCTCACGTTTGTTCTTCACTTAATTTTTGAATGATTGTTACTTCTTTTTCGATTTCTTTTTCGTTCATCTGTTTCGTTTCAATTTTTTCTTTTAACGCTTTCGTTTTCCAAAAAATTTTTAAATCGTGTGAGGCGATCACTTTTTCATCGAACGCATCGTTTAACATATTCCGTACATCTTTTTCAATTTGTTTCATGCGAAAGCGATGCAAATGTTTCACTTGATACGCGACAAGCAACCGTCCGTTCGCCTCAACCGCCACCGCATCTTTCACATCTTGCCGTTCCTTTAACATCTGTACGGCCTTTTCGGCGTGTTGTTGGTCGCTTCGTTTCGCGCTTCCGTTATGACTAACATTGGTCATATTTTCTAGTTGAAGCGACTGGTTTTTTTCTTTCTGTTCATCTGCACAACTCATAAGAAAAAAAACGGAAATGAGTACAAGCCATTTTTTCATAGCATTCACCTTTCTATGCATGTAACGAAAGGGCGCCCTTATTGGACACCCGCATTACTTACTGTTTATATTGTGGCTCTTCTTGTTCAATTTCTTGCAAGCGCGGTGCTACTAAATCGACGACCGCTTGCGTTTGTTGTGCCGCTTGTTGATACAATTGTTTTGCTTTTTCATTTTCTGTTTGCAGAGCGAACGTTTCAAAACTTGCTTGCGCTGATTTCAACCCCGCTAACGTTTGTTTGACAGAACTTGCAACAGTCATATAAAAACCTCCTTTGTTTTTTCTCATCACATAGCATGCGCTCATTCGAAAAAGTTATACAAAAAAATAGCCCCTAAAAGGAGCTAACATTTATCGCGAAATCCGTTTCCGAGCGACGGGTTATTGATGATTCCAGCCATGACTAAAATACTTAAAAAGGCGTTCCATAATTGCTCATATTTTCCTAAATCAATATCGACTCCAAACATTTGCAAGAAAAGCGGTATAAAAGCGCCGATCGCGAGCCATAGCCCATAGTTTTTAAAGCGCTCCATCTTCTTCTCACCCCATGCTATTGTTTTAATTTCTTTCCACATCCACAACCGCCTGTTTTTTTTACAGGTGCTGGTGAAGATGTATATACTTTTGCCGACTGTGTTCCACCGAGAACAATTGGCTTTTTCTTTTCCATTGGCAAACCCTCCACACGTGTAAGATACAATAGCATATGAAAAAGATGGAGCGAACGACTATGCGTTTTCCCTATTTCTTTTTTTCCGTAAATGAAAATGGGGTCGAAAGTGGCAGCTGTCCGCCTTGTTTTAACGCTTGTTGGCGCTTGACCGTATGCATAAACCACGAATCTGTTCCTTGCCCGAATAACTGTTTCGTCAGTTGTTCAATTTGCTTTTTTAACTCCTCGTTTTCTTTTTTTAACCGTTTCACTTCTTGATAACGTTGTTCACTTAACTCCGCTAACTCTTTTAACAACACATTTTCCGCCCGCAACATGTCTATTTCTTGCATATGCCCACCCCTTTCTACTACATAACAATTCAAACAGACGCTCATTTATGACAAAAAAATTCCGCACTTATCCCTGCACACTTACCTACCTTTCTCATACTATACAGTAGTCCCGATACATGCGACGGGAAAAACTGAAATTAGGAGGAACGAGGCATGACGCATCATAAAGAGCGTAAAGAAAAAGTGTGTATTAAAACACGCAAAGTGTATGACTGGGTTACTCGTCAAGTCGATGTGCCGTTGCGTAGTTTTTCAAATGGGGATTTGGAAGCGATCTTTCCAGAAAGCAAATGTCCGCGCCAGGGGCAAACGGTTTGTGATTTCTTCGCGTCCAACGGCTTAAGCGCTGGCGATTTCTCGATTCGCTGCTTTTTAACAGACGATGAAGGCAATCGCATTGATCGCACAGTCGACAACAACGCGTTAATTTGCCAAGAAATTTTACAACCAAACGGACGTCAACCTGTTCACGTCACGCTTCCATCAGGCGATACAGTCACATTGCAAAAAGTGAAAGTGCTTGTGAAAGGTCACGTTGTTGTGCAAGTTGTCAATGCGAACGGCCACGTCGTTTGCGAATCTAGCCCAATCCCATTTGCGACAGCGCAAACGTTTATTTTATGCGCACCAGAAGGCACGACGCTCGATTGCCACATTTCGTTTTTCGAATGTGACGCTAGCTTAATTTGCACTGACAACTTCTCACAGCTTGATGTATCGATTACATTATGTTTAGAAGTGCAAATGGAAGCCGAGGTAAAACTTGAAGTCGAAGCACGCTACTGCCAGCCGCGCGAAGAAATTTTAGAAGCGACGCTTTGCCCAACAGACAAATTCCCACCGCAATGCCCTGAAGTATTCCCAGCACATTAATGAGTAAAGCAGGCTCACAGACAGCCTGCTTCTTTTATATGTTTAACATGTAGCTGATTACCGTATATGTGCAAGCAATCCAAAAGGAATAAGAACGATAGCACGTATTTTTCACTTCTTCTGAATACCTATTCCACATATACCCACTTCCATGTATATAAAAAAGAAAACTTGTGGCAATCACACCGACAAGAAACGTCCATTCCATATATGGCACGCCTGTTTTTTCACTTGCTGCATATGGAACAAAAAATAAAAATACGATTGTAGTCAAAATAGAAAACGATGTTCTCATTCAATCACACCTTTATTTTGGTATATATGACATATGATAAAATAAAATGAATATTGAAACAACAAAAGGAGAGGATGGCATAAAATGACGAAAAAAATATGGATCGTATTTTTCATTTGTTCGATGTTTATCGTTCAACCAAGCCATATGACTCCAAATGGTTGGCAAGGATGCCCAGAATGCTTATAGGGGGGAGGAGATGAACGACCAACATATTCAACTGCAACAAAAAGTGATTCATTATCGCTCAGAAGTCGCGAAATATAAACAACTATTGCGGCTCGTCGAAACCGAACTGAAGCGCGAGCAGCTGCGCAATCATTATTTGCAAAAACAGCTTGAACAAATGGATGAATGTGAACAAACGATCGAAAAGCTCGAACAACAGCTTCTGTTTTACGAAGTGGCGCTCGAACAAGAAAAAAAGCGAAAAAAAGAGGAAAAGACAGAGCGCGCCCACGCCTATTTTGCGTACGCGACGATGATTCCTGAAGAAAAAGACGAACATGTGACGGTCATCGGCGATTTCGTTGTCGAAAATATTGGTAATACACCGCTTAACGATCCGATCATTTGCCTTCGCCTTCGTCCTCCCGATCATGCGCAATTAAGTGGAAAGTTTTCCTTTCGACAACTGCAAGAAGAAGGCGGTTGGACGTTTGCGGTCGACAATTGGCGCCAAAAAATAAAAGAAGGAGAATATTGGTTAAAGCCAATC
The DNA here is from genome assembly GCF_001187595.1 of Anoxybacillus gonensis. Classification (GTDB taxonomy): domain Bacteria; phylum Bacillota; class Bacilli; order Bacillales; family Anoxybacillaceae; genus Anoxybacillus; species Anoxybacillus gonensis. The sequence continues at coordinate 660,574 of NZ_CP012152.1, read as the reverse complement.
GATGAAACGACGCTTTTGCCAAACGAACAACTGCGCTTTCCGTCATTTGAATTACGCGTCATACAAACGGTTGTCGTCGAGGGGTTCGTTTATTTTCGCCAGCTGAAACAAGGGGTATCATCTTTCAATCATATCGTTATTAATAAATAAGCAGGCATCCGCCCGCTTTTTTATTTGCTTCATTTTTGGACAATCATTTCGATGACAGACGCGACACCTGCGATCGCTAAAATCGATACAAGTGGCATAAACATGGTTGGCGCATAAACTGTTCCGACGTACAACAGCGCCGCACACCACACCCCTGTACACCAATGACAACTTAACAGCTCCCCGATCCACTTTCTTATCCCTGTCCCTTTGATGACAATATACGTCTCTCCGTCTTGTTCGAACTCATCGTGAAACGGCGCGCGCAAAAACGACGTAATGCGGTCGTACACAAGTAAGCGCGTCAAACGAAATGAAGCAACACATAACAAAAAAAAGTGAAAAGCATCCATTCTCTCGCCTCCTCGCTTCACTTTATGTTCTCCATTCACAAAACATGTAGTGCTTTCGCCCATTCCCTTTTTTTCATTTCACATATAATGCAATGAGTCAATTCATAAAAAAGGGTGTGAAACTGTGTATAACATTTTTTTCAGCAACCGTCTTTTAGCGAAACATCGCCATATCCAACAAATGTGCGCGACACTTTCGACATTAAGCGAAGGAACAGAACTACATGTGCACACAAACAACGAGACGTACTATAACGTAAAGCTCGTGCAAGTCGACACATTGGCGAAAACATTAACAATCATTATTGACCCATTTTATAAAAAAGAAGGAACAGCGCTTACGCTCAACTGTCGTGACATCGTCGCAGTCGAGTTTCCGACCGAGGCGCTCGTCGCCGCAGGCAAAGAACAAACAACAACAATTGGAACGAAAAAAACAGAAGACGAAGACGAGTAAAGGAAGTGAACGTATGAACGTTTGTATCATTGGTGCCGGTTATGTCGGATTAACGACAGCTGCTGTTCTCGCAAAACTCGGGCATACCGTTCATTGTATTGATGAAAACGAACAAAAAATTGCCGCCTTACAACGCGGAGAAATCCCAATTTACGAGCCACGTTTAGCTGAGTTATTTACCGACCATCAAAGTCGGCTTTTTTTTCATCATGATGGACAAAAACATATACAAGAAGCAGACGTCATTTTTATTTGCGTCGGCACACCTCCAGATGTAAAAGGAAAACCAGACGTCTCCTACGTCAATCGCGCCATTGACATGCTTATCCCACATGTAAACGATCATCAAACGCTCGTCATGAAAAGCACCGTCCCGATCGGAACGAACGAACGGATATACGAACGATTAAAAAACGAAGGAAAACATGTACGCGTCGTCTCAAACCCTGAATTTTTACGGGAAGGCTCTGCCATTTACGACTCTTTCCATCCTGACCGTATCGTCATCGGCTTACGTGACGATGATGATCGTTCCCTTTCCATCATGCAAACGTTATATGCCGGCATTCATGCACCATATGTCGTGACAAGTTTAAGTGGCGCAGAAATGATAAAATATGCTGCCAACGCTTTTTTAGCGACGAAAATTTCCTTTATAAACGAAATGGCACGCCTTTGCGACACGTACGGTGTCGAGGTTGTCGACGTCGCCAAAGGAATCGGACTTGACGGAAGAATCGGTCCGCACTTTTTACAAGCTGGGATCGGCTATGGGGGCTCTTGTTTTCCGAAAGATGTGACAGCCCTTATTCAAATGGCGTATGAACAAATGGTGCGACCGTACATGTTAGAAGCGACAAAAGCGGTAAACGACACGCAGATCAATTGGTACGTTCAAAAAATGAAACGAACGTTAGGAGAACTTGCTGGGAGACGCATTGCCGTCCTCGGCATCGCTTTTAAACCAAATACAGACGATATTCGCGAATCTCCCGCCGTTTTACTCATCACCAAACTGCACGCCCATGGCGCTGACGTCATTGCTCATGATCCAAAAGCTACACTTCCACACGACGTCGCGGTTAAACAAGCAAAAACAATAGATGAAGCGGTTAAAAAGGCTGATGCGCTTATCGTTGCGACCGATTGGGATGCGTATAAACAGTTAAACTGGGAAGAAGTAAAACGAATGATGAACGGAAACGCCGTCATCGACGGACGAAATAGCTTGCCTCGTGAGGCGATCATAAACGCAGGACTACACTATATCGGGGTGGGGCGCAGATGAACATACTTGTTACAGGAGCAGCTGGCTTTATCGGTTCGCACGTATGCGAAGCGTTGTTACAGCACCATCACGTCATCGGCATCGACTGTTTCACCGGTCCGACGCCAAAACAATGGAAAGAAAAAACGATCGACATGTTAAAAAAACATGACCGTTTTACATGGCTCGAAGGCGATTTATTGTCGTTGCCGCTCGACGACATCGTCAAACAAGTCGATGTCATTTATCATTTTGCTGGCATGCCGGGCGTACGCACAAGCTGGGGAACGTCATTTGATTTATACACAACAAACAACATATTAGCAACGCAACGGTTGCTTGAAGCGTGTAAACAACATCGACCAAAACAGTTCATTTATACGTCCACCTCATCCGTTTACGGAGAAAAACATGGGCGCGTGCATGAAAACATGACTCCGACTCCTCTTTCACCGTACGGCATCACGAAGCTTGCTGGCGAACATTTATGCCACGTATATGAATCGGAGTTTGGCGTGCCGATGACGATTTTACGTTATTTTACTGTATACGGTCCACGCCAGCGACCTGATATGGCATTTCATCGCTTTATTCGCCAAATGTTGTTTGATGAGCCAATCACGATTTTCGGAGACGGCACACAAACGCGCGATTTTACGTACATTTCCGACTGCGTCAATGGCACGCTTGCTGTACTTGGCAACGACAAAGCGATTGGCGAAACGTTTAACATTGGTGGAAAAGAGCGTGCATCTATTAACGACGTCATTGCCATGCTTGAAACGTTGATCGGAAAACAAGCAAAAAAACAATATGTCAATCAAGCGATCGGCGAGCCGAAACATACGTGGGCGGACATTTCAAAAGCAGAAAACATGCTTGCCTACGCCCCGAACGTGCCGTTACGAGAAGGGTTGCGTCGTGAAGTCGAATATATTCGCTCGCTTTACGGGAGGTAGCTATGCGCATCGCATTCATTTGTACAGAAAAATTGCCGTCGCCAGCCGTCAAAGGGGGCGCTATTCAACTGATGATTGATGGCATCGCTCCCATGTTTGCCGCTAAACATACGCTCACTATTTTTTCGATTACTGACCCTTCGCTTCCGATGTACGAAATACGTGATGGCGTCGAATATGTGCGCGTACCAAAAGAACAATACGAACAACATATCGTCAACGAACTAAAAAAGCGCACGTTTGACGTCATTCACGTTTTTAACCGCCCCGCAAACGTGTTATTTTACAAACAAGCAGCACCAAATAGCCGCTTCGTCACCAGTTTGCATAACGATATGTTTTCGCCGATGAAAATGAAACGTGACGTTGCCGAACGAGTGATTGCGGAAGTAGATGCGATCACAACGGTAAGTGAATATATGAAACGAACCGTCACAAAACGATACGATGTCCGAGACGATCTCATTCACATCGTCTACTCAGGTGTCGATGCGACACGCTACACGCCACCATGGACGGAGGAAGGAAAACAAAGGCGCACCACCATGCGCCAACGTTTTGGAACAGAAGATGATGACGTCATTTTATTTATCGGGCGGTTAAGCAAAACAAAAGGCGTGCATGTGCTCATTGAAAGTATGAATCATGTATTAGCCGAACGTCCAAAGGCAAAGCTCGTCATCGTCGGAGGCAAATGGTTTAGCGACAATCGTCCAAACGAATATGTGCGCTTCCTTCATCAACTAGCGAAGCCTTACAACGATCGTATTCAATTTACAAGCTACATTCCGTCCGAATACATTCCACACATATTCACAATCGGTGATGTGTTCGTTTGCAGTTCGCAATGGCACGAGCCGCTTGCCCGCGTACATTACGAAGCGATGGCAGCGGGCGTGCCGATCGTGACGACAAACCGCGGCGGAAATAGCGAAGTGATCGAACATAACGTAAACGGGCTTGTTGTTGACGACTATGCATCACCAAAAGCGTTCGCACGCGCCATTAGCGAATTATTGCACGATAAAGAAAAAGCGCTCGCACTTGCTCACGAAGGACGAAAACGAGCGGAAACGACGTTTTCCTTCGCAAACACAGCCGAGCAACTTGAGCGTGTATATATTACGATTTGCCAATAAGCGATACCGATACGACATGTTCAATCGGGATCGTGATCGTTTTTTCTTCTTCACTTAATGTAAAAACGACTTTTTTCTTATCGCACGTTTGAATGATTCCTTCATACGTGCGATTTTTCGTTTTCAACTCACACGTCACCGGACGAAGTTCATTCGGGAGCGTCGCTAAAAATTCAATACGCTCAGCCGTATTCATCTCGCGAAAATTCGCAAATGACGGTGGCGGATACGATAGCTTTTCTTTTTTCGTCCGAAACGTCTGTTGCATATAACACGTTTTCGGCCCTAAATTCGGCTGAACGATATACAACAACGGCGCATTTTCCACACGCTTTTTCATTCCCACACCCCTCCTTTTTACGACTACTATATGCGCAAAAAGAAAGGGGCATGCCATAATACATAAAAAGCTGTTTGGTCGATGCCAAACAGCTTTCAAATTAGCGCGCTAAAATGTGGTAGCCAGAGTCGACGTGGATAATTTCTCCAGTCACGCCGCGCGATAAGTCGCTAAATAAAAATAAGGCTGTGTCGCCAACTTCTTCTTGTGTCGTTGTGCGACGTAGTGGTGCACGCTCTTCAATTTCTTTTAAAATCGAGTTAAAATCGCCGACACCTTTCGCAGATAACGTGCGAATTGGACCTGCGGAAATGGCGTTGACGCGAATGCCGTATTTCCCTAAGTCGTTCGCTAAATATTTCACGCTCGCTTCTAACGATGCTTTTGCCACACCCATGACGTTGTAGTTTTGCACGACGCGCTCGCCACCTAAATACGTTAATGTGACGATGCTGCCGCCTTCGGTCATTAGCTCTTTCGCCGCTTTCGCCACCGCTGTTAACGAATAGGCGCTAATGTTGTGCGCAAGTAAAAATCCTTCGCGATCGACGTTCATATACTCGCCTTCTAAATGTTCTTTATTCGCAAATGCGATACAATGCGCAAGACCGTGAATGACGCCCACTTGCTCTTTAATTTGCGCAAAGCATGAGGCAATTTCTTCATCTTTCGTTACATCGCAAGGCAATACAAGCGCTGTGTCATCTTCTAACGTCGCCACTAATTTTTTCACTTCATTTTCAAAACGCTCACCTGCATATGTAAAAATTAACCGCGCCCCTGCCGCATGAAGCGCACGCGCAATGCCCCAAGCGATGCTTCGTTTATTTGCCACACCCATCACGACATACGTCTTTCCTTGTAATGATAATTGCATATTCGTTCATCCCCTTAAATTTATGATTTGTTATTAGAACCTAGTATTAATATGATTATAACAAAAAATTCCCTACTTTCAAATAGGGAATTTTATAATAAATAGTCCATAAACATCTTCGCTAAACCGAAATAAATGAGAATGCTAATTAAATCGTTAATCGTCGTAATAAACGGACCAGATGCAACAGCCGGGTCGATGCGCAATTTATGCATAAAGAGCGGAATGAGCGCCCCTGCAACTGTCGCGACCGTCAACGTCGCAAATAACGCTAATCCGACGAGCACACCTAAGAAAAACTGTTGCTTCCATACGTACACAACAATCGTAATGACGACGCCGCAAGATAAACCGATAAGTAGCCCCGTTAGCGCTTCGCGTGCAAGCATGCGCCACTTTCCTTCTTTTTCGAAATCCCCCATCGCTAAACGGCGCACCGCGACCGCCAACGACTGCGTCCCTGTATTTCCAGACATGCCCGCAATAAGCGGAATAAACACCGCTAAAATCGCGACTTTTTGCAACGTGTCTTCAAAACGGCTAATTAAATTCGCCGTCATCATGCCTAAAAACAGTAAAATAATGAGCCACGGCAACCGCTTTTTCGCCGCTTCGAACGGAGTGTATTGAATATCGACATCCGGAACCCCCGCGAGTTTCGAATAGTCGTCTGTCGCTTCTTCCGAAATGACGTCGACAATGTCATCGACGGTAATAATCCCAAGCAAATGATTGTTCATATCGACGACAGGAAGCGCTAAAAAATCGTAGTTTTGCATTTTGCGCGCCACTTCTTCTTGATCTTCATCAACAAATACAGAAACGACCCGATCGTTCATGACATCACAAATCATCACATCATCATCCGATGTCAACAGCTCGCGTAGCGACAATACCCCAACGAGCTGCCGTTGTTCATTGACGACATACAAATAATAAATCGTTTCCGCATTCGCTGCTTCTCTTTTTAAAATTTGCATCGCCGAACGCACCGTTTGATTGGCGTGAATGGCGATATATTCCGTTGTCATAATGCTTCCGGCCGTATATTCTTTATAATGAAGCAACCCTTGAATATCTTTCGCCGCTTCATCGTCCATAATCGTTAAATAATTCGCCACTTCTTTTTTATCTAGTTCATTTAATACGTCCGCCGCATTGTCGGCATACATGTGCGCGAGCATTTGCGCCACAAATAACGGATCCATTTCCGACAAATAAATTTTATATTCATCTTCTTCAATGTCGAGGTGGTCAAAAATTTCCGCCATTTCCGCTGGCGACAAATATTCATACATTCGCTTTCTCACTTCTGGGCTTTGTTCAACGTAAAACTTCGCCCGATCATACGGATGCAATTTTAAAAACTGTTTTCGAAACGCTTCGATTTTTCCATCATATAACGCCTGCAACATAATACCCCTCCTCTCGACAAAAATCGCTTTTCTTATTATGCGCGAATCTTTGCCAACTTGCAAGCAACGATGTAAAATGAGAATGCACGATGAAACACAGGGGGAACAAAAATGGAAAACGAAAAAACCGTTCAATCGAAAATAGATTATCATTTATTGTTCATTTTATTTTTAATTGCGATCGTCAGCGCCATTGCCATCGAAAGCGCGCGCGAGACGCTCCCCGCTAAACTGCAACATATTAACTTTGCGCAAAAGCAGCTCATGTGGTATGGCGTCGGAGCCGTCGTCATCGCGGTGACGATGCTTATCGATTACGACCGGCTGTTTAAAATCGCTTGGTATTTGTACGGCTTCGGGATGATTCTTTTACTTGGATTAGAATTAAACGTCCCGGGTACATTAACGATTAAAGGAGCAACGAGCTGGTACAGCCTACCGGGCGGAAACTTTCAGCCGTCTGAGCTAATGAAAATTTTTATGATTATCGTCATGAGCCGAATTATCGTCAACCATCGTGAAAAATACCATGACCCGACGTTGCAAGACGATTTGAAACTGCTCGGAAAAATCGGGCTGTCGCTACTGCCGCCGCTTTTTTTACTTGCCCGTCAGCCTGATATGGGGATGTCAATGGTATTTATGGCGATCACCGGCTCGCTCATTCTCGTTTCCGGCATTCGTTTGCGCATTATCGCCGCTATCGTCGGTGTTGCTGTACTTGGCGCAACAGCGTTTATCGTGGCGTTTTTATATTTCCCTGATGTGTTAAAAATCAAGCAATACCAGTTAAACCGTTTTTACGGTTGGCTTAATCCGTATGAATATGCGAGCGAACAAGGATTTCAGCTCGTAAAATCGCTTCTTGCGATCGGCTCGGGAGAGTTGTATGGAAAAGGATATAAAAACTTAGACGTCTATTTACCAGAGTCGCATACCGACTTTATTTTTAGCATCATCGGAGAACAATTCGGCTTTATTGGGGCAAGCATCGTCGTGTCGCTCTTTTTCCTATTAATTTACCGCATGATTCAAATTGCGCTAGAATGCCACGACCCATTCGGTAGTTATTTATGCGCCGGCGTCATCGGCATGATTACGTTCCAAGTATTCCAAAATGTCGGCATGACGATCGGGTTACTACCGATTACCGGTCTTCCGCTTCCGTTCATCAGCTACGGAGGAAGCTCGCTCGCCACATACATGCTTGCGATTGGGCTCGTCCTAAACGTCCGTTCTCGCACACAAAAATTTATGTTTTCAACGGAACAATAGGGGAGGTTTAGACTTTGTCACCTTCCCTATTGTTTTTGTCCCCCCTCAAATATACGATGACGCACTACCACAATTACAATAAATAATACCTATTGAAACAATTTTCACTTACATGTTAAAATTATTCTCGATTTATAAAATTTTATTTAAAAAGGGGTTGTTCTGTATGAGGAATATGTTCATCTCCACTCTTTTTATTTTGCTTTTCTTTTCCATTCACCCTGTTTCCGCTACTTTTGCCCATAACAACAATATAAGCGAACAAGAGAAAAATAAAATTGTTCAAGAAGCTTTAAAAGTCATTGAAAAGAGGTACAACTCTCTTATTTCACAACAACATGAAGAAAGTGAAGTACCTCAACTAAAAAATACTAAGTCGCAACTCAGATTAGAGAATATTATAAAAAGAGACCAAGATTATATAAATAAATTAGGTGCATCGTACAAGAAAATAGAAATTTTGAACGTAGACGACATACAAATAAATCAGGTAAATGAAACAATTAAGTTAAGTTTGAAAGTGGAGGTAGCTAAATACTACCAGTACAAAAACAAAAAGCAGATGGAAGAACATCCATGGCTTGAAACAAGAACACATGAGTTTGTTTTCTCTTTTAACGAAAACAAAGGAAGCGATTCATATTTATTAGTTGACTACAAATTCGAAGATGAAATGGACTACTCCGATGAACAATCTCCAAATCTCAACTTACCTACAATTTTGTTGGATATGACTTTGACAACGATGGTTATTTCGATCATCTTTCCATCGTAGTAAACTATGATAGCAATGGCGAACCGTTAACTGCTCAACATACTCCAAGCGACTATAATCGTCCATGGAAATCAGTCAATTCATCAGCAAAACATTACTTTATTCAAACAAATGATTACTGGTATTCTAATTAGTGAAGTTTAAAGTGAGGAGAAAACATTGAAGAAGTGTATATTGTTATTTATCTTGTTAGGTTTGTTGATGGGATGCAATAAAAAAGAAATCCCTATGTATAATGGATTTCCAATTCCTGAAGGGGCAAAAGTCATAAAAATAGATAGCGATAAAGGCAAGGTGCATCCTGTTTTTATCAGTCAAGCTTTCTTCCAGTTAGAAGAGCCTATGTCTGACTTTACACCGTCCCATCCTTTCTATCAAACTATTGTAAATGAAGGATGGAAAGATGAAGAAGCAATAAAAAAATTAGGCGAATATCGCCATATATTCAGTAAAGATAATCGACTGATCGAAGTAAGTTTTTACAACGACAAGATGACCCTTACAGAATATAACCCTGAAATTTTTTGGGGAAAAAATTAAATGATTCTCCAGTGCATGTTGCTCTGGGGATTTTTTTTGTGCATAATGAATAACAAATATCTTTAAAAGAAGGTCAACGAATGATGTATGACATTATCGGAGATATTCACGGCTGTTTTCACGAATTCATGTTATTAACAAAAAAGCTTGGCTACGTCTGGGAAAACGATGTGCCGATTCATCCGAACGGGCGAAAACTTGCCTTCGTCGGTGATTTAGCCGATCGCGGTCCCGAGTCATTGCGCGTCATTGATACCGTCATTGCGCTCGTTCAACAAAACAAAGCGGTGTACGTCCCAGGCAATCATTGCGACAAATTGTATCGTTTTTTTCTCGGGCGAAACGTGCAAATTACACACGGACTTGAAACGACGGTTGCCGAATGGGAACGAGCGGATGAAAAAACAAAAACGCGCATTCGTACACAATTTATGAAGCTGTACGAAAACGCCCCGCTTTATGCCGTCTTAGACGATGGAAAACTTGTGATCGCCCACGCCGGCATTCGAGGGGACTATATTGGCAAATCGAATCAAAAAGTAAAAACGTTTGTGTTATACGGCGATATTACAGGTGAAAAACATCCGGATGGCTCCCCTGTGCGCCGAGATTGGGCAAAACATTACCGAGGCGATGCGCTTATCGTATACGGACATACGCCGGTCAAAGAGCCGCGCTGGCTAAACAACACCGTCAACATCGACACCGGCTGCGTATTCGGCGGACAATTAACAGCGCTTCGCTATCCAGAAATGGAGACCGTTTCTGTTCCATCAACGATGCCATATGTCGCAGAAAAATTTCGCCCGTTTGACTAAAGCAAACGGGCCATGTCATGAGGGAGCGGCGCATGAAACGTCATCGTTTTTTCGAGAAATGGATGAAAAAACGTCAGCTCACAACTATGCAACGCTTGGCGGTCGATTTGCTCCCGAAAACCGCCATACAAATCATCGCCAACGAGCGGATGACCGATATGAGAAAAATGAACGCGAATTTGATGCGTACGCCCCGTTTCTAATCGAATCGACACGTGCGTCATCTCATTTTTCTGTTGCAATACTTCATAATGCGTCACCGCTCGCTGACCGTCTGGCCGCACTTCCCGCTCGATGATGCTGTCGCCTTTTCGTCCGATCGGCGCATCAATCGTTCCAACGAGCGGGGTGACATAACCGTGGCAAACCGCTTCGTACCGCCGTTTCACCCGCCCTTGCTTTTGTTGTTCGCTAAGTAAATGATGCACATGGCGATGCTTTGCGACAAGCACAAGCCCAGACGTATCGCGGTCAAGCCGTGTGACGACATGCACCGTCGTTTGTAACTGTTGTTGTTCGTAATGATACAATAACGCATTCGCAAGCGTCCCATGCGGATGTTCGCGCGACGGAATGGTTGACATGTGCGGAGGCTTATCGACGACGATAACATAATCGTCCTCGTACACAATCGAAAGCGGAATCGGCTCAGCGACCATATGTACCCCTTTTTGTTCTGGTGGAAACGAAACGCACACTTCATCGCCTGCTTTTAGCACGTAACGAACGGTCACAGGCACATCGTTCACTTCGATCCGCCCCCCTTGAAATTTAATATCGGTGAGCGCTGTTTTTGAAATATGTTGTTGTTTTAAAAATTCACGAACGAGCATCCCATCTTGTTGTTGTGTGACGATCCAACGAAGTTGAAACATACAAATCCCTTTCTACTGAATGAATGATTCGCGCACGCGCTTCCAAAACGGAAACGGACGGAAGCGAGCAAAGCGAATTTTTTCGTCGGCGACGCGGCATTGTATCGACTTCACATCTTTATGAAGTAGCGACAAATGGTCGATCGTAATTTGAAAATCAACGTCATTGACCGGCTTTAACATGCACGTATGATGCGCTGGCAAAATAAGCGGTGAGCCGATCGTTCGGAAAATGCGGTTGTTAATGGACGCCATTTCTGCGACTTGAATCGCTTCAAGCGACGGATGTAAAATCGCCCCGCCAAGCGCTTTATTGTATGCCGTACTTCCCGATGGCGTCGAAATGCATAACCCATCCCCGCGAAACGTTTCAAATAAATCGCCGCGAATTTCGACATCCATCACAAGCGTCCCTCCAACGCTTTTCACCGTACATTCATTGAGCGCTAAATATTTTGCTTCGCGTCCGCCGCGCACATATCGAATCGTCACTTCTAAAAGCGGGTATTCCACGATTTGATATGGCGTTTTTGCAATCGCAATGACGAGCTTTTCAATTTCATCTGGCACCCAATCGGCGTAAAAGCCTAAATGGCCCGTATGCACCCCGACAAACGCCGTCTGTTCTAACCGGCTCCGATAGCGATGAAACGCATACAACAACGTCCCATCCCCGCCGACTGAAATGACGATATCCGGCTCGTCTTCATCATACGTTAAACGAAAATCGGTTAAATATGTACGAATTTTATACATACATTCGTTTGATATCGCATCCCCTTTTGATATGACCGCAAATTTCACGCGCCCCACCCCTCGTCATCTTTTACGTCTTGCTTACGCGAAAACGCCGCTTGCGCCTCTTGAATTTCAAAACGAATTTTCGACATTTCCTCGTCTAACAAATATGCGGCTTCTGCGGCGCGCTGCAATCGTTGGCGAATATCTTCTGGAAACTTGCCGCTATATTTGTAGTTTAACGAATGTTCAATCGTCGCCCAAAAGTTCATCGCAAGCGTGCGAATTTGAATTTCAACTAAAATGTTTTTCTCGCCATAAATCATTTGCACCGGATAACGAATAACGACATGGTACGAACGATACCCGCTCTCTTTTTTTTGCGTAATGTAATCGCGCTCTTCAACGATCGTAAAATCGTTTCGTTGCCGAAGCAATTGAACGACCGTCTTAATATCATCGACAAACTGACACATCATACGCAAACCTGCAATATCTTGCATTTGTTCTTCTAGTTGATCGAGCGGAATATTTTTCTTTTGCGCCTTATCTAAAATGCTCGCAATCGGCTTCACTCTTCCGGTCACAAATTCGATTGGAGAATGCACCCCTTGCATTTCAAATTGAGCGCGCATCCCTTTTAACTTGACTTTTAACTCCTCGACCGCCTGTTTATACGGCGCTAAAAAAAATTCCCAATGTCTTTCCATTCAACCACCTACTTATGCGAAAAATGCCGTTACCGCCTGTTCCATTTCTTCACCGTAGTTTGCATTTCCTGCAATATTTTCGATTAAGTATGCCACTTCTTCATGAATGCCTTCTAATTCAAGCGTGGCATCACGCCCAACGAGAAAGATCGGCTCGTTTGTCGCAAGTGCTTCCTTTAACGCTCCCCACACCGCTTTTGGCATCACAACATAAATAAATGCATCGCTTGCTTCTAATATGTATACGAACGCACACGCGTCGGAATCGACAAGCATATGCCGTTTTGGCTTCAAGCCTTGAAGCGTTTCGTCACATGACATATTCCATCCGTTTTCTTTTCTTTCAGCTGAATGTACATATATTTTCATGTTCTTTCCTCCGTCCATCTATGATGTCCGCCTTTATTTTACCACATTTCACCTACCGATGTTCACTAGTTGCACTTTTTCTCATACATGTTGATAATAAAAAGTAGAATGGTGTGAAGGAGAAAAGAGATGAAACAGGAACTTGAAATTGAATTTAAAAATCTGTTGACCGCTGAAGAATTTGCTCGTTTAACGACGGCGTTTGCGGTGCGCGATGATGAATGGAACGTGCAACAAAATTATTATTTTGACACTTTAGACTTTCAATTAAAACGACAAAAAAGCGCATTGCGCATTCGTATGAAAAATGACACATATACATTAACATTAAAACAACCATATCAAGACGGGCTGTTAGAAACGCACGAACGATTAACAAAACAAACCGCAACCGCGCTCATTTCGGGCACGCAACGACTTGAAGGCGAGATGGCAAACACGTTGCAGTCGCTTCATATTGATCCGACAGCTGTCGTTTGCTTCGGTGCGCTAACGACCCGCCGCGTTGAACGCCCGTATAAAAACGGCACGCTCGTTTTTGACTTTAGCGAATATATGAACGTGTCGGACTATGAAATCGAATACGAAGCAACAGATCGAACAGAAGGCGAAAAAACGTTTACGGAACTATTGCAGTCGTTTCATATTCCGAAACGAAAAACGAAAAATAAAATTGAACGATTTTACGAAGCAAAATACGAAACGGAGCGATCGTCATGAACGTACAACAATTAAAATTGCTTTTTGAGCTGAAAGCGTTACAAAATTTACAAGGGAAAAAAGAAGCGCCGACGACATCGTTTCACGACTTGTTTCGCGAGCTGTTAACAACGGAAATAAACGAAGAAACCGAAACGATACGTCCGTCCCTTCCGCTCATGACGACGGAAGAAACGAACGCGCCAACGTATGAGAAAGGAAATGCACCGCTTTCTTCAAACAGCATGCAGCAATGGATCGACGAAGCCGCTACAAAATATGATGTCGATCCGAAGCTCATTTATGCAGTCATTCGCCATGAGTCAAATTTTAACCCGCAAGCAAAAAGCCGCGTCGGTGCGATGGGGCTGATGCAGTTAATGCCGAGCACGGCGCGCATGCTAGGGGTACAAGACGCATTCGATCCGAAACAAAACATTGAAGGTGGGACAAAATATTTACGCCAACTTCTCGATCGTTATGACGGGAATGTGGCACTTGCGCTTGCGGCCTATAACGCAGGGCCGGGAAATGTCGATAAACACGGAGGCATTCCACCTTTTCGCGAAACGATAAACTACGTCAAAAAAGTCATGCAAACGTACTATGCCACAAGTCGCATCGTTTGAGATTCAACAAAGTCGTTGTTACAATATTGATATATTTCGGCAAAGGAGTTTTCTGTATGTTTCAATCCCCTTATGAAGCGCTCGGAGGCGAACAAGTTGTCGCGAAGCTCGTCGATGCCTTTTACGAACGAGTCGCCAAACATCCTGACTTGGCGCCTATTTTTCCGAAAGACTTAACAGAAACAGCGCGAAAACAAAAACAATTTTTAACACAATATTTAGGCGGTCCTCCGCTATATACAGCCGAACATGGACATCCGATGTTGCGCGCTCGCCATTTGCCGTTTCCGATTACGCCTACGCGCGCAAAAGCATGGCTTGCGTGTATGCATGAAGCGATGGATGCGATCGGACTAAAAGGACCTGTGCGAGATGAATTGTACCAACGGCTTATTTTAACTGCCCAACATATGATTAACACCCCAGAAGATGAGCGAAAGGAGCATGAAGGTGAATGAAAAGCAAATCGATCAACAAGAAGGAACGACAAAACAATTAGAAATTTACTTATTTGTCGATCCTCTTTGTCCGGACTGTTGGGCGCTCGAACCTGTTTTAAAAAAGCTTTGGATGGAATATGGACAATATTTTACGTTGCGCCACGTCTTAACAGGTCAACTAGATCGGCTCAACGGCGTGGCGTATAAACGAATTGATCGACATGCGACGCGCATCGGCATCGCATGTGAAGATGAAGTGTTGCTTGAGACACCGCTTCCGATTCCATACGTTGCCTCCCTTTCCGTCAAAGCGGCGGAATTACAAGGGCGGCAAGCAAGCATCCGTTTTTTACGCCAACTCCAAGAAATTGTATTTATTCAAGGGAAAACAATGACAGACACAAGTACACTTATTCAATGCGCCATCGATGCCGGTTTAGACGTGCAAGAATTTATAAACGATTTATCTTCACCGACCGCTGTCAAAGCGTTTCAATGCGATTTAAAAATTAGTGCGGAAATGGATGTTCGCGAAGTTCCTACGCTCGTCTTTTTCAATGAAAATATTGAAGATGAAGGCATTAAAATTTCAGGCTGTTATCCGTACGACGTATATGTCGATTTAATCCATGAAATGCTCGGATTTCATCCTCAACCATCTCCGCTTCCACCAATTGAACAGTTTTTACATCACGCTCAGTTCGTAACGATCGATGACATTGCGATGGTGTATAACATTCCCCGCTGCAAAGCGGAATGTGAATTAAAAAAGCTACGTTTAAAACAAAAAGTGGAACAAATCGGCTCGTTTTGGCGCTGGATTGATAAAGAAAAAAGACTCGGCTAACACCGAGTCTTTTTTCTTTGTCATAAAGACAACAAAGGGGATGGGAGAAATTTTTCACGGTCAAACAAAGGGGTATAAGTTTGTTTGATTGTGATTCACTTCACGTTTATATATTAACAAACTCCTTTATGTCTTGACAAGTGTTTTGTTTACTTGTTCACACATTTGTCATAATTATTTTCCCTTTTGCTTATTATGAATGAAGAAAGGGGGGGATTCGATGCTCATTTTATATATCGTTTGGATCGTCGTTGCGCTCATTATTCACTTTTTTGCATTAATGCGGTTATTTCCGCTATTCATATCGATTCCGTTTTTATTCCTTTCTTTCTTTTCATTTTTCACTTATCTCAACAACCGCCATCGTTTTCGTGGGTTTCGGTAATCAGAAAAAAGGCGACCATTCCGTCGCCTTTTATAATAGTTGCTCCAGTTGTTGTAGTTTTTGTTCAAACACTTGGCACGCTTGTTCGATTGGCTCTGGAGATGTCATATCGACACCTGCTTTTTTCAACACTTCAATCGGATAATCGGAGCTTCCAGCTTTTAAAAACGCAATGTAGCGCTCGACAGCTGGCGCGCCTTCTTCTAAAATTTGTTTACTTAACGCTGTGGCCGCGCTAAAGCCTGTCGCATATTGATATACATAATAGTTGTAATAAAAATGCGGAATGCGTGCCCATTCTAAGCCGATTTCTTCATCGATGACGATGCCGTCCCCAAAATATGTTTTATTTAATTCGTAATATTTTTCCGTTAACGTTTGTGCGGTGAGCGCCTCACCATTTTGCGCCATTTGATGAATCATATGTTCAAACTCAGCAAACATCGTTTGACGGAACACCGTTCCACGGAACGTTTCTAAATAATGGTTTAATAAATATAACTTTTTCTTTTCATCATCGATCGTCTGTAATAAATAGTCGTTGAGCAGCGCCTCGTTGCACGTCGATGCCACTTCGGCTACGAAAATCGAATAGTTTCCGTACGGATACGGTTGATATTTGCGCGTATAATAGCTATGCACCGAATGGCCAAACTCGTGCGCAAGCGTAAATAAGTTATTGACATTGTCTTGCCAGTTCATTAAAATGTACGGATTCGTGCCATATGAACCAGACGAGTATGCGCCGCTTCGTTTGCCGCGCGTTTCATGCACATCGACCCAACGATTGTCAAATCCTTCTTTTACGATCGCAATATATTGTTCGCCAAGCGGAGCGAGCCCTTTTAATAATAACTCTTTCGCTTCTTCGTACGTCACCTTCATATCGACTTGTTTCACAAGCGGCGTATATAAATCGTACATATGCAACTCATCTAATCCGAGCACGCGCTTGCGCAGCTGAACGTAACGATGCAACAGCGGCAAATAGCGATGAATCGTTTCGATTAAATTATCGTACACCGTTTCAGGAATTTGATTTTTGCTTAATGCCGCCTCACGCGCCGAGCGATAGTTGCGAACGCGCGCAAAAAAGTTATTGCGCTTCACCGCTCCGTTTAACGTGCTAGCGAACGTATTTTCATATTTACGATATGTATCGTACACCGCTTTAAACGCATCGTGCCGCACGCGGCGATCTTCGCTTTCAAGGAAACGAATGTAACGACCGTGCGTGACTTCCACTTCTTCCCCGTTCTCATCTTGAATTGTCGGAAAACGCAAATCGGCATTATTTAGCGCCCCAAACGTATTGCTCGACGCATTCATGACATCCGCTGCTTGCGCAAGGATCGCTTCTTCTTTTTCCGGTAACACGTGCGGACGTTGGCGATTCATTTCATCTAGTTCATGCTCATACAGTCGAAGCGGTTCGTATTGTTGTAAAAACGTGCGCACGACCGATTCATCAAGCGCTAAAATTTCCGGCACGATAAACGCCATCACATTGCCTGCTTCCGCATACAATCCTTCCGCTCTTGCTTCCAATCCTTGATAAAGCGAATTTGTCGTATCTTCATCATGGCGCATATGAGCATACGCATATAGCTTTCCTAATCGCAACAACACATGATCGCGATATTGTAACGCTTCATATAACGTTTCTGCACTTTCTCCTAGCTTTCCTTTATACTCCGAAAATTTCGGAAGAAGCGCGGTAATCGCCTGAAACTCCTCTTCCCATTGTTCATCTGTCGCAAAAATATCTTCAAGACGCCACGTATACTCTGTCGGAACATCTTTACGTGTCGGCAACGATTTTGCCATATGAATCACCTCTTCCATCAAAATGTTTACTTATATATTATTCTCGTTTTACGAAAAAATCCTCTTTTTTGCTTACAATTCGTCGCAACACTTGTTCATCTCCACGAATCGCTTCTTCCATGTTTTGCGGAAGCGACCATGACCGAATGCGCTGAAACGAACTTTTTCCGACTTTTTTTAAAAAACGAAGCGAAACGAGCGCATGTAAATAGTCCATGAGCGCATATGAATAATGCGTTTTTGTAACGAGCGGAAGCGGGCGAATATGAATGAGATTTTGACGAATGAAACGCTGCAGTCGATCATATAATTGATGAAACGAAAACGTCACATGAAGCGGAATATTCATCATTTCAAGCAACATATACGTTTGCCAAACAAACGGCGGCGTCTCAAACCAATACGAATGGCGAAGGGGGATGCCTGCTTCATGCGGAAATAACGATGGAGTCATATGCGCTTCATACACGATGCGACAAAACGTGTGGTTCGTTCGGTAGTAGAGAGGAGACATGCGCCACTGCTTCTTTTTTATGTTCCAAGCGTCAAAAAGGGCGGTTTGTTGTCGGTTCATTCGTTTTCGCAAAGAAGAAAACGAGAGCGCATGAAGCGGAACCGTCGTCCACTCCCCATATGCAATCGTTGCCGATAGCGGAATGAGATGATGAAGAAACGACATGGTGCGCTGCGTTGAGCAATAAAACGGGATCATCTCTTGGTCGTTGAAAAAAAGCCACAGAAACGAAGACAATCGAAAAAACAATCCGCGACGCTGCACATGTGACGAATGAAGAATCCAAATTGGGATCATGTTTGCGTTCATATACGCTTTCGTTCGTTTCGTAAATAAAGAGGATGAAATTGTGGAGCATTGATACTCTAACGCATACATCTTTTGCTGATGGACGACAAATATATCTGGCCGTTGTTGAATGTGTGGCAAATACGTTTCCACCCCGACTTCTAGCCGTTCATTTAACAACCATTCGTACAGCTGTTGTTTTCCTTGTAAATGTGCGATCGTTTCTCGCTCTGTTTCAATGATACATTTTGCTTCATGGGCAAAATGCGGCATGCGTTTTTTACCGATTTTCAACTGTACCCGCTTGCGACAAACGGGACAAAAAAACGATTCGGTCGCTCGCCATACATGTAACTGTTCAACCGTCCAATCGTCTAATAACGAACATACTTCCCCATTTTTAAACAAAGCAACAAACATATAACCTCTCCTTTCTCCTCACATGTTTTCAACAAAATGAACAATTGTCCTGCAAGAAATACAAAAAATAGGGGAACAACTAAATTTATTGAATTAGGCGTTTTTTATTTCCCTTCTTTCACATTTTGTCATACAATAGAAGTACAAGATGTGGGAGGATGGGCGAATGCTCAGGGGTGAATTCCCTTCCTGAATGGATAATTATAGAAGGGAGCTGAGGAACATGGAAATCGAACGCATCAATGAATATACGTTGAAGCTATATATATCGTACGGAGATATTGAAGAACGCGGATTTGATCGCGAAGAAATTTGGTACAATCGCGAACGAAGCGAAGAATTATTTTGGGAAATGATGGACGAAATTCATCAAGAAGCGGAACTTTATTTAGAAGGCCCGCTTTGGATTCAAGTGCATGCGCTTGAAAAAGGCATTGAAGTGCTCGTCACAAGAGCGCAAATTTCTAAAGACGGAACGAAGTTAGAACTTCCAATTAACGATGAACGATTTAAAGATTTACCTGTCGATGAAAAAATCGAGCAAATATTAGATCAACATTTTAACATCATTAAAACATCATCATCGACAGCGCCTGAAAATCCGCTACAATTTGTCATCCGCTTCAAAAATATTGAAGACGTCATCGCCCTTGCTCATCGTCGCGATTTTTCAACATTAAACAATCGCCTATTCGCATTTGAAAACAGCTACTATTTATACGTCGAATTTACAGAAGAAGATGCCGATCGCGACATTGACAATATGTTAAGCATATTGCTTGAATATGGGCAAGATTCCCAAATGACGATTCATCGTCTTGAAGAATACGGAAAAGTCGTCATCGAAGAACAAGCGCTAACGATGATCGCAAAACATTTTCCAAACTCATAACGCCGATTTCAATTGCTTGAAATCGGCTTTTTTTCCGTAAGGTTAGGTGAACGAAACATGAGAAATGCTTTAAAAGTGGCACTGTTTATCCTTATTTTCATCGGCTTTTTAACGATAACGAAAGACTATTGGGAAGGCTGGCTGCTCGGAACGTTCAGCTTATTTGTGACCTTGTCAGTCATTTTTATTTCATTCGTCATCTTTTTAGAAAACCGCCATCCGACAAAAACGCTCACATGGCTCGTTTTGTTCGGCAGTTTTCCGCTCGTCGGCTTTATTTTTTATTTATTTTTCGGGCAAAATTATCGCAAAAAACGACTTTTTCGAAAAAAGGCGTTGCTTGATGAACAAACGTTTCGCAAACTTGAAACAAATCGTGCCGATCAAGAGCGAAAACTGTATATGAAACCTCATCAACAACCGTTGTTACAACTAGCGAAACGATTGACGAAAGAGTCAATCTCTACGGCGACAAAAACACGCGTGTTAACGAATGGAAAAGAAACGTTTGCCGCCATTTTTGCGGAATTAGAAAAAGCAGAGCACCACATTCATCTTGAATATTACATCGTGCGCGATGACGACATCGGTCAACGCCTAAAGCACATATTAATGGCGAAAGCAAAAAAAGGGATACACGTCCGCTTTTTGTACGATGCTGTCGGAAGTTGGAAACTGTCGAAAACGTACATACAGGAAATGCGCGAAGCAGGTGTCGATATGATTCCATTCTCCCCTGTTCGCTTGCCGTTTTTAAACAATACGATCAACTTCCGCAACCATCGCAAAATTATCGTCATTGACGGAAAAGTCGGTTTTGTCGGCGGGTTAAATATTGGCGACGAATATTTAGGGAAAAACGAATATTTTGGCTTTTGGCGCGATACACATTTACTCGTTTCCGGTGAAGCCGTTCGCACGTTGCAACTTATTTTTTTACAAGATTGGTATTACATGACTGGGCAACAATTATTGACGTTGAACTATTTAAGCGCTCCGACCGTCGCTGATGATGCGCTCGGAGGCGTTCAGCTTGTCGCTGGTGGACCGGATACGAAGTGGGAAGTCATTAAACATTTATTTTTTGCGATGATTACATCGGCTCAACGTTCCATTTGGATCGCCTCTCCATATTTCATTCCAGATGAAGATATTTTAACGGCGTTAAAAGTGGCGGCATTAAGCGGTATTGATGTGCGGCTTCTTGTGCCGAAGCGACCGGATAAAAAAATTGTTTTTTACGCTTCCCGCTCTTACTTTCCTGAATTATTAGAAGCAGGAGCAACGATTTACGAATATGAAAAAGGGTTTATGCACAGCAAAATTATCGTCGTAGACGGGGAACTCGCTTCGATTGGCACAGCGAATATGGATATGCGCAGCTTCCATTTAAACTTTGAAGTGAACGCATTTTTATATCAAACGCCAAGCGTACAAACGTTAGTCAATGATTTTATGAACGATTTTCATCATTCATCAAAAATTGATATAGCCCAATTTCAGCAGCGCCCGCTTTGGATGCGCATCGCTGAATCAACCGCCCGTCTTCTTTCTCCATTATTATAAAAGGCTTAGCGTGTACGTTACGCTAAGCCTTTGCTGTTGACGAGCTGCTGTGCTTGACGCAATTGATACGTCCGCACTTTTCTCGGTAAAAAGCGGCGAATTTCATCTTCGTTGTAGCCAACTTGCAGACGCTTTTCGTCCATAATAATCGGACGGCGCAACAATCCTGGATGTTGGCGAATAATTTCATACAAATCTTGTAACGGCAACGAGTCGACTTGAATGTTTAGCTTTTGAAAAATTTTCGATCTCGTTGAAATAATTTCATCCGTTCCGTTTTCTGTCATGCGCAAAATGCTTTTAATTTCTTCAATCGTTAACGGTTCCGCAAAAATGTTACGCTCTTTATACGGAATGTTATGCTCTTCTAACCATGCTTTCGCTTTTCGGCAAGACGTGCAACTTGGCGATGAGTACACGATGACCATATATATCACTCCCTTAAAAATGGGTTGCTTCCATAGTTTTCTGTATTAAAACACATCTTATTTTAAAATGAGTTTAAAAAACTTTACAACGTACATTATACAACAAAAAAGTTTAGAAAGATACACCTTTTTTTCACTTCACACATATAATATACGGTTGTCCGATATAAATGGTTTCGTTTTTCGTTGCTTTCATTTGAAATTTTCTCTACAATAAAAATAGACATGGCAAACAAAGGGGGTTTTTTGTATGGCGCAATTTTTTATTGATTTTACGATTGTTTCCATTTTAGTCATCGGCATCACCGCGCTTATGGGTGTCATTTTAAACGGCATTGGTGAAAACATATTTGGTGGACAAAAAAAGCGGTTACATACAGCGATGAGCGAACATATTCAAACCGGCTGGAAAACAGTTGGCGGAAAAAAAGCTTCGAGATAATCTCGGGGCTTTTTTTAAAAACAAAATAGTCAAACGAATCAAAATATTGTATAATACTTTAGTACATCAAACGAAAAAAGCTAATCTCTCAAACGAGAGATTAGCTGTACATCGCTTTATATTTTTCATACTCTGCTTCTGAGCAATAGACGAAATGACCTGGCGTAATTTCGCGCATGCGCACGTCTTCGCCTTCTTTATAGTTATGTTGCGTCGGATCGTAAATGATACGTTTACGCGTCCGCTCCGTTTCTGGATCTGGATGCGGAATGGCAGATAAAAGCGACTTCGTATACGGATGAATCGGATTGCGATACAATTCTTCCGCATCCGCAAGCTCAACCATTTTTCCGAAATACATGACGCCAATTCGATCGCTAATGTATTTCACCATCGACAAGTCGTGGGCGATAAATAAATACGTCAACCCTTTTTCGCGTTGCAACTTTTTCATTAAGTTGACAACTTGCGCTTGAATCGATACGTCTAACGCCGAAATTGGCTCATCGGCAATAATAAACTCTGGCTCGACCGCAAGCGCGCGCGCAATGCCAATCCGCTGACGCTGACCGCCTGAAAACTCATGCGGATAACGGTTCGCATGTTCACGGTTTAATCCGACCGTCTCAAGCAGTTCATATACGCGGTTCATGCGCTCTTCTTTCGACGATGCTAAGCCGTGAATATCGATTCCTTCTGCAATAATATCCGCAACAGTCATTCGCGGGTTTAATGACGCATACGGATCTTGGAAAATCATTTGCATTTTCCGTTTTAACTCTTTCGCTTCTTTCGCTGACTTTTTCCGATGCACGCTTAACCCGTTAAACAACACTTCGCCGCCTGTTGCTTCATATAACCCAATAATTGTGCGCCCTGTCGTCGACTTTCCGCATCCCGACTCACCAACGAGACCGAGCGTTTCTCCTTTATAAATATCAAACGTGACATCGTCAACGGCTTTAACGACTTGGCCTTTACCGACTTTAAAATATTGTTTTAAGTTTTTCACTTCAACGAGTTTGTTCATCGCTTCTCCCCTCCTCGATCTTTCGTTAATGCTTCGAACTTTTTCATCCGTTCGCGCACGACTTTCGGAGGTTCGACTTTCGGTGCGTTCGGGTGAAGCAACCATGTTGCCGCATAGTGCGTGTCAGACACTTGGAACATCGGCGGCTCCATTTCATAATCGATTTTTAACGCATACGCATTTCGAGGGGCAAACGCATCTCCTTTTGGCGGATTTAATAAATCTGGAGGCGTTCCTGGAATCGAGTACAATTCTTCTTCCCCATGTTCTAAGCTTGGCATCGAGGCAAGTAGACCCCATGTATACGGATGTTTCGGATTGTAGAAAATTTCATCAACTGTCCCTTTCTCGACAATTTTGCCCGCATACATGACCGCAACACGATCCGCCACATTTGCTACAACGCCTAAATCGTGCGTAATGAAAATAATCGACGTTCCTGTCTTTTTCTGAATGTCTTTAATGAGCTCTAAAATTTGCGCTTGGATCGTCACGTCTAGCGCTGTCGTCGGCTCATCCGCAATTAACACTTTCGGATTGCATGCAAGCGCGATCGCAATGACGACCCGTTGACGCATACCGCCCGATAATTGATGCGGATATTGTTTAAAGCGAAGCGCTGGCTCTTTAATGCCGACAAGGTCAAGCAATTCAATGGCGCGCTCCTTCGCCTCTGCTTTGGACATTTGTTGATGTTTTAATAACACTTCTGTAATTTGTTTTCCGATCGTCATCGTTGGGTTTAACGCGGTCATCGGATCTTGGAAAATCATCGAAATTTCCGCTCCGCGCACACGTTGCATTTCTTTTTCTGACAGCTTTGTCAAATCGCGACCTTCTAATAAAATTTGTCCTTGCTTAATGCGCGCAGGCGGCATCGGAAGTAGACGCATAAGCGCCTTTGACGTGACCGATTTTCCTGAACCAGACTCTCCAACGATCGCAAGCGTTTCTCCTTTATGCAAATCAAACGATACACCGCGTACAGCTTGTACTTCTCCGCCGTACACATCAAACGAAATATGCAAATCTTTTACCTCTAGTACTTTTTCCATTGTTCCACCCCTTTCATTCGTTATTTACGCATTTTCGGATCAAGCGCATCGCGCAAACCGTCTGCCAATAAGTTAAAGCTTAAAATGAGCAAGCTGATCACAAACGCTGGAATCATCATTAAATGCGGGAACGTTTGGATCGATTTATACCCATCGTTGACGAGTGAACCGAGCGACGCTTCAGGAGGACGAATACCGAGTCCAATAAAACTTAAAAACGCCTCTGTGAAAATCGCACTCGGAATCGTAAACATCGTCGTAATAATAATCGGTCCAACGACGTTTGGAAGCAAATGTTTTCCGATAATACGTGCATCAGATGCTCCAAGCGTGCGTGCGGCTAAAACGTATTCCATATTTTTTAGCTTTAAAATTTGTCCACGCACAATACGTGCCATCGTGACCCAACCGGTAATGACCATCGCCATCGTAATTGAAATAATTCCCGGCTCAAATACGAGAATAAATAAGATGACAACAATTAAGTTTGGAATACCAACGAGCACTTCAATAATGCGCTGCATGACGTTATCGACGCGACCGCCGTAAAATCCTGAAACGCCACCGTAAATAATTCCAATTAATAAGTCAATCGTTGCTGCTAATACACCGATGTATAACGAAATGCGAGCACCATACCATGTCCGCGTCCATAAGTCGCGACCGAGGTCGTCTGTACCGAACCAATAATATTCTTTTACCCCACGTTTTTCGTACACATCAATGCCGTTCATATCTTTTCCGTTAAACGGAAGCCAATCAATATGTTCTAACACCGGAATGCGCGGTGGTAATTTCGCATGTTGTAAATTTTGCTGTTTGTACGTACGATCACTCATGATCGGTGCAAAAATAGCCATCAATGTAATGACAATAATCATGATTAATCCGAACACAGCACCTTTATTTTTTCTTAATCGAATCCAAGCGTCTTGTAAAAACGTTAAGCTTGGACGATTAATTTTTTCCATATCGCCTTGACGTTCTGTCGCTAGCTCAAACAATTCAGGAGATAATTGCTTTTCTGTCATCATTTTTTCCCTCCCGCTAAACGAATTCGCGGATCAATTAAGCCATAAAGAATGTCCACAATGAAAATCACAAAAATAAATAACGCACTATAGAAAATCGTCGTACCCATAATGACCGGATAGTCATTTAAGTTAATGGAACGAACGAACTGCTCCCCTAATCCAGGAACGGCGAAAATTTGCTCAATCACAAGCGTTCCTGTCATTAAGTTGACAGCCATCGGACCAAGAATTGTAATAATTGGAATCATTGCGTTTCGCAATCCGTGTTTAAAAATGACGCCGAAGCCGCTAATTCCTTTTGCACGCGCTGTTAAAATATAATCCGAACCGAGCACTTCTAACATTTCTGTACGCATAAAGCGCGCAATGCTCGCGATAACGAATACCGATAACGCTAACGTTGGCATGATCGTATACTCAAAACCGTCCCAAAACGCAACAGGGAGTAGTTTCAATTTTACACCAACATAATATTGTAATAGTCCACCGAATACAAATGATGGAATAGAAATACCTAAAACCGCTAACACCGTTGCTCCATAGTCAATCGCTGTATTATGACGAACAGCCGCAATCACACCGAGCAAAATACCGACAATTGTTCCGAGTACAAGCGCTTGAAACCCAAGTTGTGCAGATGGACCAATGCGATCACCAATTAGTTGTGTGACTGGACGATTATCATATTGGAAAGAAACGCCTAAATCTCCTTTGGCTAAGTTGCCTAAATAACGAACGTATTGCACAGGAACGGGATCGTTCAAACCGTACTTTTCCAAAATGATTTTTTGTTGTTCTGGTGATAGCTTCTCTTGATTTTGAAGAGGGGAACCTGGGAGAAGCTTCATTAAAAAGAACGTGGCTGTCGCGATAATGAATAGTGTAATCAACATATAAATAAGCCGTTGTAACGTATATCGTGCCATATTGCACACCTCCTTACAAAATTAAAAACTTTTTGAATTTTTTTGACTAGCAGGCAAAAGGAGAGTATACGCTTGTCGCACATATACTCTCCTTTCTTTTCGATTACTCGATATAAGCCCACTTGTAGCTGTTGTCTGGACCGAATGGATGATCAACGATACCTTTCACGTATTCACGCTCTAAGTACGCTGCACCACGTTGGTACATTGGCGCGATAACCGCCTCATCTAACAAGATTTTCTCAGCTTTTACCATCGCATCCCAACGAGCTTGTAAGTCAGAAAGAAGCGTTGTTTTCGCATCTTGTACAAGTTTGTCGTACTCAGCATTTGACCAACCAGTTTGGTTGTGTGCACCGTTTGTGACAAACATGTCAATGAATGTCATTGGGTCTTGATAGTCTGGACCCCAACCAGCAAACGATAATTCATATTGCATTTTGCTTTCAAGATCAAGTTTTTGCTTAAATGGTTGTTGCTTAATGTTCACTGTTAAGCCTGGTAAGTTTGTTTCAAGTTGCTCTTTTAAGAACTCACCAATTTTCTTCGCACTTTCATTGTCGTAGTTTAACAACTCAAGCGTCACTTTGTCTTTGCCAAGCTCTTTTTTCGCTTGTTCCCAATATTTTTTCGCTTCTTCAGCGTTAAATTTCACTAAGTCGCCATTTTCTTCACGGAAATCTGTTCCGTTCGGACCTGTAACAAATCCTTCTGGAACGAAGTAGTTTGCTGCTTTTGAACCGTTATTTAAGATTGTCGCAACCATTGCTTCTTTATCAAAGCCCATTGCGATTGCTTTACGAGCGTTTACGTTTTTCAACACTTCGTTCTTTTGGTTCATACGAATGAAGAACAATACAGGCTCTGATTTTGTTTTAAAGTTTTTGTCGCTCTTATATTTGTCAACAAACTCCGCACTTAAACCAACGCGGTCTGCTTTGTTTGTTTCATACAAGTTTACGCCAGTCGCAACATCTTTTACGATGTTGAAGTTAATTGTTTCAAGTTTTACAGTTTGTGCATCCCAATATTGTTCGTTTTTCTTTAATTGGAAGCTTTGCTCATGTTTCCACTCGCTTAATACGAACGGACCGTTGTAAATTGTTGTGTTTGCTTCAAGACCGTATTTGTCCCCTTGTTCTTTCACAAATTTTTCGTTTTGTGGATAGAATGTTGGGAACGCTAATAAGCTTAAGAAATATGGAATTGGGTTTTTCAATTCAACTTGTAACGTTTTTTCGTCAATTGCTTTTACGCCTAATTGGTCAACAGGTACTTTTCCTGTGTTCACTTCTTCAGCGTTTTTAATGTCGTACATAATGTACGCATACTCAGCACCTGTGTTTGGATCAAGCGCTTTTCTCCAAGCATATACGAAATCGTTTGCCGTCACAGCATCACCATTTGACCATTTCGCATCGCGAAGCTTGAATGTGTATACTTTTCCATCTTCGCTTACTTCATAGCTTTCAGCCATTCCTGGCGTAGGCTCGTTGTTTTGGTCTAAACGGTATAATCCTTCAAATACGTTGTTCATGACGCGGAATGACACGCTGTCAGTCGCTAACGTAGAATCCAATGAAGGAATTTCTGACGTTTCAAGCAAGTTTAATACTTGCTCTTTTGCTGGAGCTTCTTGAGCTGGCTTTTCGCCTTCATTGGCAGCCTTGTCTTCTTCTTTTTTGCCGCCACACGCTGCTAGCACCATGGAAGCAACGAGAAGAAGAACGAAAAAGATTGATAACTTTTTCTTCATGCGGATTTCCCCCTCATCTGTTTATTGTATTTATTTCCATCTTCTGATTTATCAGAAGATTTGAAACACAAGGACATTATATAATGAATTAATATACTTGAAAAGATTTTTTTAAAACTTTTTTTAAATTTTCTAACATTTTAAAGGAATGTTAGGTTTGTTAACAAGTCGGATAAAATCAGCTTGATGACTATTTTATTTGTTTTTTATTCGTTTGTAAATAGAAAATTTACACTTTTTTTAGTATAATACTTCACAGCGATTAAGCGCGAAAGGTGGATGAATAATGAAAAAAGCAGTCGTGACAAGCTTTCTCGTATTTTTCATTGCGCTAACGGTTGCACTTTTTTCGAGCAATTGGTGGCTCACATTTATTAATATTTCTTTTTACATCGCCCAACCTCTTGTTATTATTGGCGGATTTCGGTTCATATATGAAAAAGGTTTTTTCGATATGACAATTTCTAGTTTTAAACGGTTGTTTCGTTCTCCTGTTGAACGTGACTACATAGATGACGAAGACGATGATGAAACAAAAAAACAGTGGGGAGCACCGCTCTTTTTCTCGGGACTGATCGTCACATTGCTTACACTCATTTTCTCGTACGTCCGTTGACAATGAAACACGTACACCATATAATGTTTTAAAAAACCGATGCGATGACAAAGAATAGTACATATAACGAGGCGTTCAGAGAGCTTGTGGACGGTGCGAACAAGCCGCTAGTTGTATGGAATGGGCTTTCGAGCATTCAAGTTGAAAAAAAGTAGGCTTGAACGTTTGCCTTACGTTACAAAGGCGCCATGCATACGCATGGGCAAAGTGATTGTCGCAACGACAATAACTAGGGTGGCACCACGGTTCTATCGTCCCTAAAGATGATAGGACTTTTTTTATTGTTAAAAAATGAAAAGGAGTGATTCGATGAAGACGATTTTTTCAGGTATTCAACCAAGCGGTGTTATTACGCTCGGCAACTATATTGGAGCGATGAAACAATTTGTTGAACTACAAGACAATTATAACTGCTATTTTTGTATCGTCGATCAACATGCGATTACCGTTCCGCAAGATCGGCTAGCGCTTCGGAAAAACATTCGCAGCTTAGCTGCCTTTTATTTAGCGGTCGGCATTGATCCGAACAAATCAACTTTATTTATTCAGTCCGAAGTGCCTGCGCATGCGCAAGCGGGCTGGATTTTACAATGCATCGCCTACATTGGTGAATTAGAGCGCATGACGCAGTTTAAAGATAAATCTGCTGGAAAAGAAGCCGTAAGCGCTGGGTTGTTAACGTATCCGCCACTTATGGCAGCCGACATTTTACTTTACTCGACAGACATCGTTCCTGTCGGTGAAGATCAAAAACAACATATTGAGCTCACGCGCGATTTAGCGGAGCGATTTAATAAACGATATGGGGACATTTTCACGATCCCAGAAGCGCGCATTCCAAAAATCGGCGCCCGCATTATGTCGCTCACTGACCCGACGAAAAAAATGAGCAAATCCGATCCGAACCAAAAATCGTACATTACGTTGCTTGATGATGCGAAAACGATCGAGAAAAAAGTAAAAAGCGCCGTCACAGACTCAGAAGGCGTCATTCGCTATGATAAAGAAAATAAACCAGGCGTATCGAACTTATTAACGATTTACTCCATTTTAGCAAACGAACCGATCGAGCGATTAGAAGAACGATATGCTGGAAAAGGGTACGGGGAGTTTAAAGCCGATGTCGCTCAAGTTATTATTGACGCATTAACGCCAATTCAAGAAAAATATTACGAGCTCATGGAAAGCTCGAAACTAGATGACATTTTAGACGAAGGAGCCGAAAAAGCAAACCGCGTCGCAAGTAAAATGTTAAAGAAAATGGAAAACGCCATCGGTTTAGGAAGAAAAAGACGATAAAAAACTCAGCTCCACGCGGGCTGAGTTTTTTAATTCACTTTCGGCTCTTGTTCCATTTCCCATAGTTTCTCAAAAAACGGTTGTCCTTTGACGAGCCGTTCGCATAAATGAACGTGCCGCTCTGACCATCCGTATTTCGCTTCTTCATACAAACCGTTCCACGCTTCTTCAAACGACATTTGTTGAATGTATGCATACTTTTCTGGCGCCCATTCGGTGTACCAATAGCGCACTTCAGCGACATTTTTCGTTCCGTACAACTGGTCAAGCGCCATAAATAATAGTTGCTTCAATTGCCGCTCTTTGCGCGTTAATCCGCTCATCAATGCAGGATGCGGCGATAAAATATGATATTCTTTTTCACTTTGTTGAAATGGATATATGCGCACATCTTGTTCTTTGACCATCTCATAAACGAGCTGTTCTTGGCGTGGAATGAGCCGGCTTTTTCGAATCGGAATATGATAGCCAATCGTATCAATTGCCACAATGCCACAACCATCTGTCGCAATAAAACAATAATCAAGCTGGATGCGCTCATGATTTTTGCGCACGTACGCTTTTTGATATACATCTTCAAGCAGCAGCTTCGGAATTTCCGACAAACTATTTTCTAAGTAATGAAACAGTTGTGGGCTCACTTTTAATACAGGCACTTGATCTAACAGCTCAATCGCATCATCTTTTCTCCACTCATAAAAGTGGCAAACGTTATACCCGTTTTCTTCCCCTTCAAACCAATTCACCCAAACATCGTGAAGATATAACATGCATAACCCCTCACTTCGAACGATTTGTTCACAGTATGGTCAGAGGTCGTTCATTTTATTCCATTTCACCCTAAATTTAACCATCATCATGAGACGGAAAATAAATGCTTAACCACGTCATAAACAAACCGATCGGCAAAAAGTAACATTCCACTTTTGTGCTAATAAACACGAGATATTCTTTCCAATCTGAACGTGATGCCATAATATTTAAATACGCAATCATCGTCGTCCCACCAATGACCGACATCCCAAACCCAAGCAAATAAAAAAAGAAACGCATTCGCCAGTCCCCCTTGTCCACTACTATATGTATGAACAAGCATGCAAACGATGCGTTACATAAAAAAAATTTCTTCTGATTTCATTGAAAGTAGCTCCATCATCGTCTTTTTTTCTAGCGCTCGCTTGACGACCATATATCCGACCGCATAACCAAGCATGCGCGGATAAAATGCTGAACCGTATAAAAGCGCGCGGTAACGAGCATCGTCTGGCCGAGTAGAGAGGTTTGGAATCATCCATTTTTTCATCCATTGCTTTAGTTGTTCTTCTGTATAATATGTCGTCCATGTTGCGACATATTCGCTTCCGAGTCGCTCCTTCACCGCATGTTCTGCTAATCCTTCCATCACGATGCGATCAAGAAGCGTATAGTCGCGCTCGTCTTTCGGATCAGCATGTAAACGACAAACGTGGTTATATTCGTGAATAAGAAGGGCATAAATATGTTCGTTCGATACGTGAGGAAGCAAAAATAAAAATAGTTGATCGCGAAAAGCGACACCTGATTTTCCACCAAATTCATGTTGTAGAGAACGGTTTGTGGCATCAGCAGGGAAAATAAATACAGGCACATCTGGGCCATCCCACTCTTTTTGGAGTTCTGTGAACTTTTTGGCGACAAACGCCCATACGTTTTTTTGTGCGAGCTGTTTCATCGTATCATGTTGGTTGCGCCGAGCCATGCCGTGCGCAAATAAATGGCGTTGCACATCTTCTTTTATTTTTTTTCGCCATCGATCATCGACAAACCAATCTTTCGTATTTACCACTCCCATGACACTCCTCCTTTCGTTATCGCATTGTACGATAAACGAAAGGAAAATGTGAAAAAGGATGAGGCGAACCTCATCCTTCATATTTTTTGAAAATAATCGTTGCATTATGTCCACCAAAGCCGAGCGAGTTGCTTAATACCGCACGCACATGTTGTTTGCGTGCCACGTTCGGCACGTAATCTAAGTCGCATTCTGGATCGGGTGTTTCGTAATTAATCGTTGGCGGAATGACGCCGTCGTGAATCGATAAAATAGAGAAAATCGCTTCAACAGCACCTGCTGCGCCAAGCAAATGTCCCGTCATCGATTTCGTCGAGCTGACAGCTAGTTTGTATGCGTGTTCGCCAAATACTTCTTTAATCGCCATCGTTTCATATTTATCGTTATACTCTGTGCTCGTGCCGTGCGCGTTAATGTAATCGATGTCCTCTGGTTGCATATTTGCATCATGAAGCGCTTGACGCATCGCACGCACACCGCCTTCTCCGCCAGGTGCTGGAGCGGTAATATGATACGCATCGCCTGTCGCACCGTAGCCCACAATTTCAGCATAAATGCGCGCACCGCGTTTTAACGCATGTTCTAGTTCTTCTAAAATAATAATGCCAGCCCCTTCGCCCATAATAAATCCGTCGCGATGTTGATCAAATGGACGACACGCTGTTTTTGGGTCGGGATTAAACGAGAGCGCTTTCGCTGCGCTAAATCCGGCAAATGCCATATGTGTAATTGGCGCTTCTGTTCCGCCTGTAATCATCACATCGGCATCGCCACGCTCAATGACTTTAAACGCATCGCCAATCGAGTTCGTTCCTGTCGCACAAGCGGTGACCGTACATGAGTTTATTCCTTTTGCCCCAAGCATAATCGACACTTGCCCGGCCGCCATATCCGGAATCATCATCGGAACGAAAAACGGGCTGACACGACGATATCCTTTTTCTAAAAACGTTTTCAGCTGTTCTTCGTACGTTTCCATCCCGCCGATGCCCGAACCAATCCAGACGCCAACGCGCGGTGCGTTTTCTTCCGTAATTTGTAAATCGGCATCTTTTACTGCCATCATGGAAGCGGCGACCGCATATTGCGTAAATCGGTCCATTTTGCGCGCTTCTTTTTTATCGATAAATTGTTCCACTTGAAAATCTTTTACTTCCGCTGCTACTTTCGCAGGAAAATCGTCCGCGTTTAACCGTGTGAGCGGACCGATGCCGGATTGTCCAGCAACGATGTTTTTCCATGTCGTTTCAACATCATTTCCTAACGGTGTGACAGCCCCTAATCCCGTGACGACGACTCGTCTTTTTTTCACCACTCATCACTCCTTTGTTTCATCATACCATCGTTATTTGCCCCAGCGCAATGCAATAGCGCCCCACGTTAATCCACCGCCAAAGCCAACCATAATGATAAGGTCATCATCTTGAATGCGTCCGGCTTCCACTTCTTCTACAAGTGAAATCGGAATGGAAGCAGCGGATGTATTTCCGTATTTATTTACTGTAATCGACATGCGATCAACAGGAAGTTCGAGCCGTTCGCGTGCCGCCTCCATAATGCGAATGTTCGCTTGATGCGGAATTAAAAAATCGACGTCCGCTTTCGTCAATCCTGCTTTTTCTAATACACGAATGCATGACTCGCCCATTTGGCGCACCGCAAACTTAAACACTTCCCGTCCGTTCATGACCACATAATCGTCTTGATATAAATATTTTCCACCTGTACCGTCTGCCCCAAGTTCAAACGATACGATGCCACGCCCTTCTGAAACTTCTCCCATCACGACAGCTCCTGCGCCGTCTCCAAACAACACCGCCGTATTTCGATCGCTCCAATCGACGATTTTTGATAATTTCTCTACACCAACGACAAGCACGTATTTGTACGTATTCGTTTCAATAAATTGTTTCGCGGTTACCATCGCATACATAAACCCTGCACATGCTGCGCTTACGTCAAGCGCCGCTGCATGTACCGCTCCAAGCTTTTCTTGCAACATACATGCGACAGATGGAAAAGCGCGATCCGGCGTCACCGTCGCCACTAAAATGAGATCAATTTGTTCCGGAGAAATGCCCGCATCATCAAGAGCGCGCTTTGCTGCGATATAACCCATATCGGACGTATCCATATCATTTGAGGCAATGCGCCGCTCTTCAATCCCTGTGCGCGTCCGAATCCATTCATCTGACGTATCCATTCGTTGTTCTAATTCTTTATTCGTCACAATACGTTCCGGCAAATATCGTCCAATTCCAATAATTCCTGCACTCACGGAAATATCGTCTCCTTTTATTATCAAACTTTATTACTTGGTACTAATTTTACTTTCTTTTTTCATTTCATGCAATAAAAAAATGAGGCGTTTACTCGACACCTCATTTACTCATTCGGCAATTTTCCTGTTGCTTTATATCGTTTAATTGCTTTTGTTATTTTTTGTTGGAAAGGCTCATCGACAAGCGGGCTAAACGTTCCGAGTTCGACGACACCGTCTTGAAAATCAACATATGTCGTTCCAGACGTTAGCTCCCCATCGATAAATTTTTTCGCAACAAGTTCATATAGCGCATCGACATGTTGGACGGTGCTCGTTAGTACCGTTCGTTCCCCTAAATCTGCTTGATCCGTTACGTAACCAATCGCATAAAGACCGTGTTCCTTCATTTTTCCAATCACTGGTACGCTAAATTTATCGCCGGCCGGATATACGACATCCACCCCTTCAGCAATCATTCGTTCGGTAATGGCCATGGCCGTATCGACGTCATCCCAATGTTGTACATATTGTACGTCGACGTGAGCATTTCCGTTCTCATATAACACCCCTTCGAAAAAGCCGTCCACTTCCGGCTGCCATTCAAATGCGGCAATGACGCCAATTTTCTTCGTTTTCGTCATATGCCCCGCTACCATGCCGCCAAAAAAACCCCATCGCATGCCCAGCGAAATTGAAGCTCGTTACATTTTTCTTTTTCGCCTCTCCGTTAAAAAACACAAAATGAATATTCGGATATTGATCTGCGATCTCATCGAAATACTCGCCATACTCGCTTCCATGACCAAAAATTAAGGTAACGCCTTTTTGGTGAAATTGTTTTACCGCATGTGCCGTCGCTGCTTTTGAATTTACCCCTTCGCGATAAAACACTTCCGCATCAAACTTCGCTTGAATGCGAAGCAATCCTTTATACCCTTTCGTTCCCCACACTTGATCATCAATCGTATCCGAAACGAGCAAACCGACTTTTTGTACATTTCCCGATGATAATTGGGCAGGAGCGCAAGCAGATAAAATAAAAAGTAGTGCAAAAATGAAATATGTATATCGCCACATCAACATGCAACACTCCTTTTTCCGTCTCATTTTTTATTTTACTTGCTTTCTTTCTGATCGGTAAAGAAAAAATCCCCATGTGTATGGGGACTATACATCGTTATATTGTTCATAAAACGCGTGAACGGCTTGCGCAAAC
This sequence comes from Anoxybacillus gonensis, assembly GCF_001187595.1. Classification (GTDB taxonomy): domain Bacteria; phylum Bacillota; class Bacilli; order Bacillales; family Anoxybacillaceae; genus Anoxybacillus; species Anoxybacillus gonensis. The sequence goes on along the minus strand of NZ_CP012152.1, from coordinate 625,114 downwards.
GTATATGTTTTTTCAGGCAAATGATATGAAACGGGGACGCCAAACGCTTGTGCATACGCTCTTGCATGAATCGTTGGAGGATATGGATTTACTCCTGACACTTGCCAAATTTTCATCGGTACGGTTGGAGCATAAAGCGGAGGGAGATCCAATTCCTCTTCTGTTGTTCCGTACGCTTGCTTTAATTGACGCATGAACCGTTTATAAAAAAATTTATGCTCTTTTTCATATTGCAGTTGTGCCTGTAAATGCAAACAAGGATTTAATAGCGCAATCGCACGTATTTGATCGCGTAAATCGTTCATCAACTGCAAGGCGACAAGCGCCCCCATTCCTTCTGCTAACACATAAATGCGCTCATTTAAAATTTCCGTTTTTAACACATAATGCATCAGCTGTTTGGCTAGTTTGACCGCTTTTTGACTTCCCCAATTGGCGCCGTACAAATGTGAGTAAAAAATCGTATAGCCATGTTGTAATAAATCGTTTAACAACTTGTTTTTCCCAATATGTTGCATCCATAAGCTCGTTTTGTCATCGACGAAGTGGGATACGTCTCCTAAAAGAAGTAAGGCAAATCCGTTCGGTCGGTCTGGGACATGAATCGCACACCATTGCTCGCTGAATTGGAAAAATCGTTGCTTCTCTGTCATAATCGTCCACCTTAAGCACATCATTGTACAATATATCGTATGCGATTTTCTTTTTCGTGTACTAGGCGTTGCAATTTTTCGTTTTCGTCTCTTCACCATTTATGTTAAGATAAAAAAGAGTGTAAAGGAGGGAATGGCATGCGTATTTTTTGGACGTTTTTCTGGACGTTTTTATTAGTAAACATGGTGACATACGTCGTGAGCTCGATGATCGGCGTGGCGTACCATTTCGAAACAGGCACAACATTAGCAGTCGTTGCAACCGTTCTCATTTTATTGATTGCACAACTCATTCCGAACGAACCTGTGCATCATTAAAAAAGGATAAACGGCATACGTCCGTTTATCCTTTTTTTACGACCAATTCGTCGCCTTCGATATCAATCGTGACGGTGTCGTAGTCTCCAATACGTCCCGCAATGATTTCACGCGCAAGCTTCGTTTCAATATGTTTTTGAATAAACCGTTTGAGCGGGCGAGCGCCGTACACATGGTCAAACCCATGTGTCGCAATGTACGTCTTCGCTTCGTCCGTTAACGTAATCGTCATATGTCGTTCCGCAAGTCGCTCCTCTAATTGTTTCATAAACTTATCCACAATGCTTTTCACTTCGCGTGCGGTTAACGGTTTAAATAGGACAATGTCGTCTACTCGGTTTAAAAACTCTGGTCTAAAATGCGCCCGCAATTGTTTCAACACTTGTTCGCGCGCTTCTTCGCTTATGTCTCCATGCGCATCGATCGCTTCTAACAACGTATGCGAGCCAATATTTGACGTCATAATGACGACTGTATTTTTAAAATCGACCGTTCTTCCTTGCGAATCCGTCATGCGACCGTCGTCTAACATTTGTAGTAAAATGTTAAACACTTCCGGATGCGCTTTTTCGATTTCATCAAGCAAAATGACCGCATACGGCTTTCTGCGCACCGCCTCCGTCAACTGTCCCCCTTCTTCGTAGCCAACATATCCCGGAGGCGCGCCGATTAAACGAGAAACTGCATGTTTTTCCATATATTCTGACATGTCGATGCGAATCATTTGTTCTTCGCTATCGAAAAGCGCTTCCGCTAACGCCTTCGCCAATTCTGTTTTTCCGACACCTGTCGGACCGAGGAAAAGAAATGAACCGATCGGACGATTCGGATCTTTCATGCCAGCGCGTGCGCGCAACACCGCATCGCTCACAAATTGTACCGCCTCGTCTTGTCCGATGACGCGCTCATGTAAAATGTCCGTTAAGCGCAACAACTTTTCTCGTTCGCCTTCAACAAGTTTTGTCACCGGAATGCCCGTCCATTTTGACACGATTGTCGCGATTTCTTCCTCCGTTACTTCTTCGCGCAACAACCGTCGCTCTTTTTCTGTTTCTTCTAGCTGTTTTAATTGTTTTTCAAGTTGCGGAATGCGTCCGTGGCGCAATTCTGCCGCTTTATTTAAATCGTAATTGTTTTCCGCTTCTTCTAACTCGCGCTTCGCTTTTTCTAACTGCTCACGCAACGCACGCACTTGTTGAATCGCTTCTTTTTCTTTTTCCCATTGCGCTTTCATCGCATTTGCTTTTTCGCGCAAATTCGCGAGCTCTTGCGATAACGATTGCAAGCGCTGTTTGCTCGCTTCATCTTGCTCTTTTTTCAACGCCGCTTCTTCAATTTCAAGCTGCATCATTTTTCGCATCACTTCATCTAACTCTGTCGGCATCGAATCGATTTCCGTTCGAATCATCGCACACGCTTCGTCAACGAGATCAATTGCTTTATCCGGCAAAAAGCGATCAGAAATGTAACGATCCGACAACGTCGCCGCCGCAACGAGCGCACCGTCATGAATGTTCACGCCGTGATGAATTTCAAATCGCTCTTTTAAGCCGCGCAAAATCGAAATCGTATCTTCAACTGTCGGCTCTTCTACGAGCACTTGTTGGAAACGGCGTTCGAGCGCAGGGTCTTTTTCAATATATTGACGATATTCATCAAGCGTCGTTGCTCCAATACAATGCAATTCTCCGCGCGCAAGCATCGGTTTTAACATATTCCCAGCATCAAGCGCCCCATCCGTCCGTCCAGCGCCGACAATCGTATGCAGTTCATCAATAAATAAAATGATGCGCCCTTCGCTTTTCTTTACTTCGTTTAATACTGCTTTTAACCGCTCCTCAAACTCTCCGCGAAACTTTGCCCCTGCAATAAGCGCACTCATATCTAGCGCAAAAATCGTTTTATCTTTTAACCCCTCTGGCACGTCTTTACGCACGATACGTTGGGCGAGCCCTTCAACGATCGCTGTTTTTCCAACGCCCGGCTCTCCAATTAAAACCGGATTGTTTTTCGTCTTGCGCGATAAAATGCGAATGACGCGGCGAATTTCGCTATCGCGGCCGATGACTGGATCAATTTTTCCTGCTTTCACTTCCGCTACTAAATCGCGACCGTATTTTTGCAGTGCTTCATATGTCGCTTCCGGATTTGGACTAACCACGCGTTGATTCCCCCTTATGTCCATAATCGTTTGTAATAGTTTCTCTCGATCAATTCGATAGCGCGACAATATATGTTTCGCTTCTTTGTCGTCAATGAGCGCAAGCAACAAGTGTTCAACGGATATATATTCATCTTTCATTTGTTTCGCTTCTTGTTCCGCTCGAACAAGCCATTGTTGCAAACGGCTCGTGACATATATTTTTCCGGCCTGCGAACTAGAAATGACTTGCGGTTTTTTGTTAAGCTGTTTGTTCCATTCATCTAACAAATGGGAAACAGGAATAGACATTTTTTCATAAATGCGCCTTGCAAGCCCATCTTCTTGTTGTAAAAGCGCGACACAAACGTGTTCAACGTCCACTTCCTGATGTTGCTTCTCTACTGCTAACGATTGCGCTTGCATGAACGCCTCTTGCACTTTTTCCGTCATTTGTTGCATATTCATCTCGCTCACCCCTTTGACTTTGACTTTTTTTGACCTTTATCTATTACGTATTATAACGAGAAAGCCACCCTTATGCAAGGATGGCTTACGGTTTTGGAAAGTACGTCCATATCCGATTATGATTCGACGTTTCAGGGAAACGGTCACCTGCTTTTAGTTTTAATTTTTTCGGATTTTTCACTTGATCCCCTGTCTCGCCAATTTCAATATATATCCCGTTGTTTGGCGCTTTTTGTCCGGGGCGAAAATGTCTACTTTGTCCCATCCGTATTCCTCCTCATCGTCTGATCATTTCATAATATGCCCGTCTTGTTTCAAAACGATGATGAGAAATAACGGATCGACATCCAAATGCTACAGCAACGAAACGAGCAATGCTTTTTGTGCATGAAGGCGGTTTCCGGCTTGTTGGAAAATGTACGAACGCACGCCATCAATGACACCTTCTGTCACTTCTTCGCCGCGGTGAGCAGGCAAGCAATGTAAAAACATAAAATCGCTTTTCGCTTGTTGAACGAGCGTTTCATTTACTTGAAACGGCGCAAAGATGTGCATCCGTTCGTCCGCTTCCGCCTCTTGCCCCATGCTTGCCCATACGTCTGTGTATACAACGTCTGCATCGACAATCGCTTCATACGGATCGTTTGTTACAACGATCGTTGCACCGCTTTCGCTTGCAATGTTTTTCGCTTCGTTGACAACCGCTTCTTTCGGCTCATATCCTTTCGGTGAAGCGACCGCACAATGCATGCCGACTTTTGCCGCCGCAAGCATTAACGCATGCGCCATATTGTTTCCGTCGCCGATGTAGGCAAGCTTTAGCCCTTGAAGTTTTCCTTTCACTTCATAAATCGTTAATAAATCAGCAAGCGCTTGGCACGGATGGTCATCATCCGTTAACCCATTAATGACAGGAATCGTTGCATAATGAGCAAGCTCCTCTACTTTTTCATGCTCGAATGTGCGAATCATAATCCCATCCACATATTCCGATAATACGCGCGCCGTATCCGCAATCGTTTCTCCACGTCCAATTTGCAAATCGCGGCTACTTAAATGAAGCGCATGCCCCCCTAATTGAACCATGCCAACTTCAAATGAGACGCGCGTTCTCGTTGACGGCTTTTCAAAAATCATCGCGAGCGTTTTGCCACTTAGCGGCGTGTATCGTTCGCCGTTTTGTTGCTTTTCTTTTAATTCAAGCGCCAAATGAAGCAAATACTCAATTTCTTCCTTCGAATAGTCCGCTAACGTTAAAAAATCTTTTCCTTTTAACTGAATCGTTGCTGTCATATTCATTTTCTCACCACTTCACGTAAATTTTTTAACCAATCTTGAATGGAACAAACGGAAAAATGTTTTGTCGACCACGCTTGGAAAAACAAATGCGCGGTTTCTTCTTCCGTCAACACGAGCACATGTCGAGCGAGCGCTTGCTTTCTTCGCCATGCACTTTGTTCATCACGCATGAAACTAACAAATGCGAGCGCTTCTTTTTTCGCCACCCATTGTTCGAACGGTTCATCTGTGACGATCGTTACCCCTTGTTGTTTCGCTTGCTCGCTCAACGCTTTCGCCTCGTCTCGTGCATCAACATATATTTCATACGCTTCTTTTTTCTTCACAATATATGGATAAAACGCTTTATATGCCGCTTCTTGCACCGTTTTTGCGATGCTAATCCCTTCTCCAGTGGATTTCATTTCCGGACCGACAAGCGGATCGACACCCGGCAATTTATATGTCGAAAACACGGGATACTTTAAGACAACATACGGAATAGAAACCGATTGTTTGACGTCTTCCGACAAATATTTCCCAAGCAATACGTTTGTTGCGAGTTGAACCATCGGCACACCTGTCACTTTACTTACGATTGGAACGGTGCGGCTTGCGCGCGGATTGACTTCTAATACGTACACATCCCCATCTCGCACAATAAACTGCACGTTCATTAATCCTTTAAAATGAAGCTTATTTGTGATCCGCTTCGTATAATCGATCATTTTCGCTTTTTCTTCTTCCGTAAACGATTGAGCAGGCAACCATGCATAACTATCACCGGAATGGACGCCTGTTTTTTCGACATGTTCAATGATTGTCGGAACGAACACATCACGTCCGTCACAAATCGCATCAAGTTCCCCTTCTTTTGCGCGCACATATTCATCGATTAACACCGGATACACCATTTCTTGTTTTATAAGTGAAGCAAGCTGTTGTTCATCATAAACGATATGCATTCCACGTCCGCCAATGACATACGATGGACGAAGCAAAAGCGGATAACCGATATGTTTCACTTTTTCCATTAATTCCGCTTCGTCGTTTGCCGTCGTTCCTTTCACATGTGGAATGTCAAGCGACTGAAGAAGCGCATAAAAACGTTCCCGATCTTCTAGTTGGTCAATGATCTCGCTATTCATGCCGATGATTGACACGCCGTACGATTCAAGCTTGTTCGCTAAGTTAATGGCCGTTTGGCCGCCAAACTGCACGATGACCGCTTCGACGTTTTCAGCTTCCACGACATTTAACACATCTTCTACCGTGAGTGGCTCAAAATATAAACGATCGGCCACTGTAAAGTCGGTGCTGACGGTTTCTGGGTTATTGTTCATTAAAATGGCTTCATATCCTGCTTGCTGCAAAGCGTATACGCAATGAACAGAGCTATAATCAAATTCAACCCCTTGCCCAATGCGAATCGGACCTGAGCCGAGAATAAGCATTTTCGGCTGATCGCTCGTCTGTATTTCACTTTCGCCAAAATATGTCGAATAATAATACGATGTTTTAGCTGAAAATTCAGCTGCGCACGTATCGACCATTTTATAGGCTGGAACAATGCCGTATGCTTTTCTTTTTTGACGCACATCTTTTTCATCAACGTTCCATATATAAGCTAAATATGCATCAGAAAATCCTTTTTCTTTTAGCATGCGAAACGTTTGTTCATCAATCGAATGAAGCGTCGTTTCTTTTGCTTGTTGTTCAAGTGCGATGAGCTGAGCGAAACGAGTTAAAAAATATAAGTCGATTTTCGTCCATTCATATATTTGTTCTGTCGCTATACCGCGGCGAAGCAGCTCGAGTATCGCGAAAAAGCGGCGATCGTCTCCCGCTTTGACGATGTCTACTAACACCTTTGTCGACTGTTTCGCAAGCGCTGGTGAATATAAACCGATATGATCTAGCTCAAGCGAATGGAGCGCCTTTTGTAACGCTCGCTCGAAATTACGGTCGATCGCCATCACTTCTCCTGTCGCTTTCATTTGCGTGCCGAGACGACGATCGGCAAACGGAAATTTGTCAAACGGAAAGCGCGGGAATTTCACGACGACATAATCGAGTGCAGGTTCAAAGCTCGCATACGTATGTCCTGTCACTGGATTCACTAGTTCCGAAAGCGTATAACCGACCGCTAATTTTGCCGCCATTCTTGCAATCGGATAACCCGTCGCTTTGGATGCGAGGGCAGAGGAGCGGCTCACGCGCGGATTCACTTCAATTAAATAATACTTTTTACTTTTTGGATCGAGCGCAAATTGAATGTTGCATCCTCCGACAACACCGAGCGCCGAAATAATTTTAATGGCCGCTGAACGCAACATATGATATTCGACATCCGTCAACGTTTGCGACGGCGCAACGACGATCGAGTCGCCCGTATGAATGCCGACCGGATCAATATTTTCCATATTACAAATCGTAATGCACGTATTCGTATGGTCGCGCATCACTTCATACTCAATTTCTTTAAATCCCGCGACACTCCGTTCCACTAAACATTGTGTAATCGGGCTTTCTTGCAATCCTTTTGTGACGATGTCGACAAGCTCCTCCATCGTCTGTGCGATGCCGCCACCTGTTCCCCCGAGCGTATATGCCGGGCGAACGATGATCGGAAACCCGATTTGTTTTGCAAATTGTACCGCTTCTTCAACTGTCGTCACAATTTCGCTTTCTGGCACCGGCTCGTTTAATTCATACATTAACGCCCGAAACGCTTCACGGTCTTCACCGCGTTGAATAGATTCAATCGGTGTACCGAGCAAGCGGACGTTATACTTTTGTAAAATGCCTTGTTCATGTAAAGCGAACGCTAAATTGAGTCCCGTCTGTCCACCAAGCGTCGCTAATAGCCCATCGGGTCGCTCTTTTGCGATAATTTTTTCCATGCTTTCTACCGTCAGCGGCTCAAAATATACTGCATCCGCATGTACTTCATCCGTCATAATTGTCGCTGGATTGTTGTTTGCTAAAATGACGCGATATCCTTCTTCTTTTAATGCTAAGCAACCTTGCGTTCCCGAATAGTCAAACTCTGCCGCTTGCCCGATGACGATCGGACCAGAACCGATCACAAGAATCGAACGAAGCGTTGAATCTTTAGGCATATACTTTCTCCTTTCTCGCTGCTTTCATCATGTCAACAAATTCAGCAAAAATAAATTGCGTATCGTTTGGTCCAGGATGCGCTTCCGGATGATATTGCACGCATAAAATCGGCTTCGTTTCATGGGCGACCCCTTCCACCGAACCGTCATTGACGTTAATAAAACGAACGGAAAGCGGCGTATGGGCTAAACTTTCCGCCTTCACAACATAGCCGTGGTTTTGCGAAGTCATAAACACTTTTTTCTTTTTCGCATCATATACTGGTTGATTCGCTCCGCGATGCCCAAACGGCAATTTTTCCGTATCCCCGCCGTAAGCGAGCGAAACGAGCTGATGCCCAAGACAAATCGCAAGCGTTGGATACCGTTCGATCACCGCTAAAATATTTGGCAAATAACGGGACAATTGTTTCGGGTCTCCCGGTCCGTTCGATAACAATACTCCGTCTGGATCCAGTTGTTCGACCGTCTGTAACGTCGTATCGTACGGAACGACCGTGACGCGACATCCGTACGCCATTAACGAATGAACGATCGATTTTTTATATCCGAAATCAAACAAAACAACGTGCATATGACCGTTTCCGTACGTTTGGATGTCCGCTGTGCTCACAAGCGGCACGGGCGCTTGTTCTTCCACTTGTACGACCGCCTCCCGACTCGCTGAAATGATAGCAGGCATCGCCCCGTGTTCACGAATTTGTTTCACAACCGCCCGCGTATCGACATGTGTAAGAAGCGGAACGTTCCATTTTTGCAAATATTGTTTTAAACTGTACGTCGCTTCGTAATGAAACCCTGTCTCCTCCGCCTCGTAAACGATCACTGCCTTCACATGCGGCTGTTTGCTTTCAAAATCGACTTCGTTAATTCCGTAGTTTCCAATAAGAGGATACGTAAATACGATGATTTGATTTTTGTACGACGGATCTGTTAACACTTCTTGATACCCTGTCATTCCTGTAAAAAAGACGACTTCTCCCGCAATATCTCCCGTCCATGCCGTTTCCAATTTCCCGACAAACGTTTTGCCGTTTTGCAAATGTAAATACGCCTCCATGTTCACACCCCAAACGAATGTTTATTAAACAAAAGGAATTTTTATTCATTTATACGTATAAAAAATCGCGTTCATACGACGTTAACGCTTCTTGTAATATATGAATCGCTTCGTCAAGCTCCTCTTTCGTAACGATGAGCGGTGGCAATAAGCGAATGACGTTCGGCCCCGCTGCTAAAGCAAGAAGCCCACGCTCATGAATATGCGGCAATATATTTGCAACTGGTTCACTGCATGCGATGCCAATCATGAGCCCTAAACCGCGCACCTCTTGCACCATTTGAACACCTTTTAGCTGTTCGGCTAATTTTTGTTTAAAATATGCCCCTTTTTCTCGTACTTCCTGTAAAAATGACGGTTGTGTCACAACGTGAAGCGTCGCTTTCGCCGCCGCCATCGCCAAAGCGTTTCCGCCGAACGTTGATCCGTGCACTCCGGTGCTAAACGTCGGTACGACATGTTTCTTTCCGATCATCGCCCCGACAGGAAAACCGCTTCCTAATCCTTTTGCGACGGTAATGATATCAGGGGAAAGATCGAACTGCTCATACGCAAACAACGTTCCTGTTCGACCGATGCCCGTTTGCACTTCATCGACGATTAACAATGCTCCGTACGTTTCGCAAAGCTGTTCGGCTGCCTGTAAAAATGACTTTTCTCCGACAACCACACCGCCTTCGCCTTGCACGACTTCAACCATGACAGCTGCCACCGTTTCATCCATTTCTCGTTGTAGCGCAGCGATATCATTAAACGGCACGTACGTAAACGTCGGCACCAACGGGCCAAATCCGTCGTGAATTTTCGCTTGCCCGGTCGCTGACATCGTCGCAAACGTTCGGCCGTGAAACGACTGTTCGCACGTAATGATTTTAGAACGTCCCGTATGTTTGCGCGCAAGCTTGATCGCCGCCTCGTTCGCTTCCGCTCCGCTATTGCAAAAAAACACCGCATCGCCAACGGAATGTTGCACAAGAAGAGAAGCGACTTCTTCTTGAATGGGGAGATGAAATAAATTAGACACGTGCCATACTTCATTTAGCTGCGCCTCAAGCGCCCGCTGTACAGCCGGATGGCGATGGCCGAGATTACATACCGCAATGCCTGCGACAAAATCGAGATATTGTGTTCCGTCTGTTGCAATCAGTTTCGTCCCTTCCGCTTTGGCAACCGTAATCGGAAACCGTTGATACGTTGGAAAAATCATACGTACACCTCTTTCTTCATCATCGTTCCGTGCCACGTTCCTTCTTTATAAAATGGAACTTTTCCACTTACAATAGCGACTTCGTTGACCGATTTGAGCGCACGAAGAGCAGCTTTCACTTTCGGAATCATTCCTCCTGAAATCGTTCCATTTGCGATCATCGCTTCAATCATATGAGCGGTTGCTTCTTTGACAACTTCTCCGCCGTTTAAAATGCCTGCGACGTCTGTCACAAAAACGAGTTTGTCAGCCGAAAGCGCCTGTGCAATCGCCGCCGCCGCTGTATCTGCGTTAATGTTATACGTCTGGCCATGCTCATCCATTCCGATCGGTGCGATAACAGGAACGTATCCTTGACGCAGCAACGTATGGACGAGATTCGCATGAACGTGTACGACTTCTCCTACATAACCGAGCGTCTGCACGTCGATTGGTTTCGCTTGTAACAAGCGATCATCCACACCGGACAAACCAACGGCACGAATATCGTTTGCTTGCAACAGCGAGACGAGCGTTTTGTTCACTTTTCCGTTTAACACCATTTCGACAACGTCTAGCACGTCTTTTGTCGTTTTTCGCAATCCGTTTACAAATTCAGACGGAATGTGAAGCGCATGTAACAACTGTCCAATATCCGGTCCTCCGCCATGCACGATGACAACATCAAGACCGCTGTTTCTTAATTGTTGGACGCTCGTAAAAAACGATGGGGATAACTCATGAAGCACGCTGCCGCCACATTTGATCACAATCACATGAATCCCCTCCTTACGTGCGATAGCTTGCATTAATTTTAATGTAGTCGTACGTTAAATCACAGCCCCACGCCACTCCTTCTCCATTGCCGACATGCAAATCGACTGTAATCACCACGACATCTTCCATTAAAGCGGCTTTCGCTTCTTCTTCCGAAAACGGCACCGGTTGACTTTGTTTTAACATTTGAATCGATCCGATCCATACGTCGACGCAATCTGGGTTTATCCATGCTCCGCTATGTCCAACCGCTCCAATAATGCGGCCCCAGTTTGCATCCGCTCCGTATACCGCTGTTTTCACTAAGTTGGAACCGACAATATGTTTCGCTGCCCATTTTGCTTCTTCGTCCGTTCGCGCTCCTTTGACGCGCGCTTCAATTAATTTCGTAGCCCCTTCTCCATCGCGAGCAATTTGTTTCGCTAAATGTTCGCACGTTTGACGGAGCGCTTCATAAAAGTTTGCCCAATCTGGATGTTGCGGGGAAAGCGGCTCGTTGCCTGCTAATCCGCTCGCCATGACAATGACCATATCGTTCGTTGACGTTTCTCCATCGACTGTAATTTGATTAAATGACACGTTTGTAATGGAACGAAGCGCATCTTGCAACACGTCTGATGGGACGTTTGCATCCGTCGTAATAAAAGCAAGCATCGTCGCCATATTTGGATGAATCATTCCCGATCCTTTTGCCGCTCCTGCGACCGTCACGACTTGACCGTCTATGACCGTTTCATAACACGTTTTTTTCATGACGAGATCCGTTGTTAAAATCGCTGTTTGAAAATCAACCGCTCCATCTAATTGTGCCGTCGGTTTCAATTTCGGAATGCCTGCACGAATGTTTTCCATCGGTAAACATTCACCGATCACTCCTGTCGATGCAACAGCAACGAGATGTTCTGGAAGCCCAAACACTTCCGCGCACAACTTTCGCATTTCGTATGCGTCTTTTAATCCTTGTTCCCCTGTACATGCGTTCGCATATGCACTATTGACAATGACTGCTTGAAGCTTTTGTTCGACCGCAATGCTTTGTTTCGTCACTTGAAGCGGTGCCGCTTGAAACACGTTTTGCGTATAAACGGCCGCACACGATGCCGGCACGTCGCAAACGATCACCCCTAAATCTTTTTTCGTATAGCGTAACCCTGCATGCACACCAGCAGCTTGAAATCCTTTTGGTGTGACAATCGTTCCATCTGCGACATATTTTACTTTTTCTTCGATCAACTTCATCTTCTCCACCCCATTTACGGATACATCGGCATCGATGTTAATCCGGTTTGTTCCTCGAATCCAAGCATGACATTAGCGTTTTGAACGGCTTGCCCCGCCGCCCCTTTCACTAAGTTGTCGATTACGCTCACAACCGTGATGCGATTCGTTCGTTCATCGTAACTGACTCCAATATCGCAATAGTTTGAACCGTACACGTCTTTCGTGCAAGGGAAAGACCCTGCTTCCCGAACGCGCACGAACGGACAATGTTTATACGTTTCTTTATATAACTCTATGATTCTATCAAGCGATACGATGCATGCTGCTTCGGCATATATCGTCGCCATAATGCCGCGCGTCATCGGGATTAAATGCGTGCTAAACGTCATCGGCCCCATTTGTTCGTTCCAATCACGTAACATTTGTTCAATTTCTGGAATATGTTGATGTGTATTCACTTTATATATTTTTACGTTTTCATTCGCTTCCGCAAAATGAACGCCAAGCGATACTCCACGTCCTGCACCCGATACACCTGATTTCGCATCAACGATGACAGAATGAGGCACGATCCACTTTTGAATGACAAGCGGCGCTAATCCGAGCAACGTCGCTGTCGGATAACAACCGGGATTGGCGATTAAACTAGCGTTTGCAATGCGCTCGCGATTCCATTCCGTTAAACCGTATACCGCCTGTTTGAGCACTTCTTCGTTTGGCGGCGTTTTTTTATACCACTTCGCATATACGCTTCCATCGCGCAAACGAAAGTCTCCAGATAAATCAATGACTTTATGTCCCGCCGCAAGCAATTTTGGCGTCCATTCGCTCGATACGCCGGGTGGCGTCGCTAAAAACACAAGCTCGCCTTCGGTATCGTCGCTTCGAATATCGCGCAAGACGAAACGCTCCTCCATATGCGGATACACGTCATGCAGCGAAACACCTGCTTGTGAAGATGAATGAACAGAAGCGACGCGCATGTGCGGATGATGTTGCAATAAGCGAATGAGCTCAATGCCCCCATAGCCTGTCGCTCCGATAATGGAGACTTTCATGAAATGGCTCCCCACTTTCTGTATATTGTTATAAATTTAGTTATCATTATAATACTGCATAAAAATAAAATCAAATGTATATTTAAATATTTTTTCATTTTTCTCATTCATTTATTGACCGAATATGTATTTTTCTTTTTAATGGAAGTAGACAATAATTAAAGGTGGTTAGTGTATGACAATTCAACCGATCTCCTTATCCGATCTTCTTTCCCTTCCTCACCATATGATTGATATGCAAAAAGGAGAATATATATTTCGCGAAGGAGAAACGGCAAACGAGCTATATATTGTATGTGAAGGGAAAGTGCAATTAAGCAAAACGACGGAGGAAGGGCGCGAACTATTGCTTCGCATTTGTGAACAAGGCGATGCGTTTGGGGAGGTCGTTCCGTTTCAATTCACGTGCGTCTGTACGGTAAGTGCAAAAATGATGGAAGGAGGAACGTTAGCTGTCATTCACAAACAGCAACTTGAAGAAAAGCTGTTGACGGATCATGCGTTTTCGTTACAGTTTATGCAATGGGTTCATTTGCAATTGCAACGAATGCAAACGAAAATACGCGATTTAATTTTGCACGGAAAAAAAGGAGCGCTGTATTCGACGCTTATTCGCTTAGCGAACAGCTACGGTGTCGAAACAGAAGACGGCATTTTCATTAATACGCCAATGACCAATCAAGAGCTCGCCAATTTTTGCGGCAGCGCACGCGAAGTCGTCAGCCGTCTGCTAAAAGAATTAAAAGAACTCGGCATCATTTCTGTCGAAAAAGGGAAAATCACGATTCACGATGTGCAATTTTTAAAAGATGAAATTCGCTGTGAAGGCTGTCCGATTGATATATGCAACATGAAATAAGCCGACACATTTGTCGGCTTAATAAACGATCATAATGACGAGCGCAAAATAAACAGCATTTACAATTTCATAAATCCCTACTTTTTTAATCGACATCGCTTTTCCATAAAAATAAATCGCTCGCACAACACTTGGTACATATGCAAGAGCAAGCCAACCGTTTCCCGTTACCACACATGCGACAATGATGATCGTATGAAACAACCATGATGCCCACTTATAGCGAGGATTATTTTTTTCGCGAATCATCGTTTTGACGTAAAATGTACTTCCAATGAAAAATAACATAGAGGCGATAAATAAAAACCACGCTTTTTCATCGATGTTCCCTGTACCGATGTAATAACTTCCAAGCCCACCGATCGAAAAATTTATAATTGCAGCGACATCGTTTGTAAACGAGCGCTCTTTTTTCTTTTTCGCAAAATACATATTTACGATAAAAAACGGAATCATGGCTAAACCGAAATACATGAGCGGTGGCTTGTAAGCAATCGGAATGGCAACAAACACGCCCGCAAGCGATGCATACAAAATAAACCATTTTTTATGACGAGCGTTCGCTTGCTTTTTCATCATTAACATCCATATATATGTCGCTAAATAAAGAAAAAACCATGCGATAAAGAGCGGCAAATGAAGCCACGTCGCTTGGCCGATATCGATTCCGAATAAAAATGGAATAAGTAACATCGCCCAAGCGCCATGTTGTTTTGGAATAACCATCATCATCCCTCCTTCTTGTTCGATTGTACCATCCTCCTTCTTTTTTCTTTGTGACGTCTGTCACATTTTTTTATAAATGTGTGACAAACCATTGAACCGTTTGTAAAAACGCCTCGCGCGTCACTTTATGTCCCGCATGTTCATCGATAAGCATCATAAGCGGCTCATGAAACGGCTCAATTTGTTTGTAAAAGGCGTATGTATAATCAAACGGAACGACATCATCTTGTTTTCCGTGCCAAATGAAAAGCGGACGGCCGTTTAATTTTTCAGGTTGCAATGATAAATCGTACGTCATTAACGTGTTGCGCAACGTTTCAATTTGTTCATTCGAAAGCGGCAACGTCATCCCTTTTCGCTCAGCAAATTGCAACTGCAAATCGAAAAACGTTTGATAGCACGGGCTTCCCATAAGCGAGCCAGCGACGCGAATCCAATCATATTGCGTTAACGCACCAAACGTCACGATGCCCCCCATCGATGTACCAACGACACCGATGCGATGAGGATCGACAAGTTTTCGATCGACTAGTTCATTTTTTATCTCTTCTAGTTCACGAATGGTCGTTAACACAATGTCCCAAAACGACAAATGTAATTCATTGTCAGAAAACGGATTTGGCCGTTCCCCATGATAAAGCGCATCCGGCAACACGACGCGATATCCAGCTTCGGCAAGCAAATAGCCGAAATGAAGATTATGTTCTTTTGCGCTTGTAAATCCATGAATAAAAATGACAAGTGGGCGCATATGATGTTTATCATCTTCTTTTACTACATGCAAACACGGAACGTTTGCGATCGACTCACGAATAATGGATATCATGTTCTCATCTCCCATTTTATGTTTTAACATTATCTTACCATATAGACAAATATTTTGGAAAAACGATACACTAATAACGAATGATTTTAACGAAAAGGGGAACAAACGATGGACCAACATTTAATTGCAATTGATTTAGACGGTACGTTATTAAAAGATAATAAAACAATTTCTGATCGTACATATGACGTCATTCAAAAGGCAAAACAAGCGGGACATATCGTCGTCATTGCGACAGGACGACCGTATCGCGCAAGCAAAATGTATTATGAACAATTACAATTAACGACGCCGATCGTCAATTTTAACGGAGCATTCGTTCATCATCCGAAAGACGACAGCTGGGGAATGTACCATACGCCACTTCAGTTAGAAACGGTGAAAGAAATTGTGGAAGTAAGCCGAAAATACAACGTGCGCAACATTTTAGCCGAAGTGATGGACGATGTATATTTTCACGAACATGACGAACAGTTGCTTGATTTGTTTAATTTAGGAAACCCAAATGTATATATCGGAAACTTGCGTGACATTTTACGCAAAGATCCGACGTGCATTTTAATTTTATCTGATGAACAAAACGTTGGACGTATTCGCACATATTTATCAGACGTGCATGCGAACGTCATCGACCATCGCAGTTGGACAGACCCTTGGCACGTTATTGAAATCGTCCGAACCGGCATTCATAAAGCGGTCGGTCTTGAAAAAATTGCTTCTTTCTACGGCATTCCACGCGAACGCGTCATCGCTTTCGGCGATGAAGACAACGATATCGAGATGTTAAAATGGGCAGGTGTAGGCGTGGCCATGGGCAATGCGATTGAACCGTTAAAAGCCATCGCAGACGATGTAACAAAAACAAATGAAGAAGATGGCGTCGCTATGTATTTGCAATCGTTATTAAAGTTATAAAAAATTCCCTTACGTATTGTGGCGCAAACATGAACAAACTATCATCGACGCCATATGCGTCATAAGCGGCAAACAAGGGGGAATGTCGTGTGGGCAAACGAAATAAATCAAAACGTTTCATTCAACAAGGTGCCGACGCTGTCTATAAACATGATGAGCGCATTCCGTATCATATGACATATGAAGAAGCGGAACGACGCAAAGCAGAAAAAGCAGACCATACAAACCTCGGGGGATTTTAATATGGGCAATCCGTTATTTCAACAAGCGAAAAAAGCGGTCGCCAAAGCGAAAGAGGAAAAAACAGAACGCGCCATCGCTGTGGCAAAAAATACGCTCTCATCCGCTTTCGCCAACGCCAACGATGCCGAACGGAAACAACTGCACGACTTGCAAGACGAACTCGATACATTGTAAAAGCTGCGCCTCGTGCGCAGCTTTTACTCTTTTCGGAAAAAGCCGACTACTTCCGTCGTTTGCATAATGTTCGTAAACGCTTTTGGATCGACTTCTTTAATAATTCGTTTTAAATCAAACAATTCATAACGTGTAATAACGATCATTAACATATCTTTATCTTCATTTAAAAATGCACCTTTTGCTGGAATGACGGTAATGCCGCGAATCATTTGCGATTTAATCGCCTGCTTCATCTCTTCCCCTTTTGTCGTAATAATGAGCGCCGTAAGCTTTTGATGGCGCGTATGAATGGCGTCGATGACACGCGTCGTGACATACAACGTCACAAGCGTATAGAGCGCCTTTTCCCAACCGTACATATATCCAGCCGTTAAAATAATAATCGAGTTAAGTGCAAAAATGTACGTCCCAACGGAACGATCGTTCACGCGCGACAACACGAGCGCAATAATATCTAAACCGCCGGTTGACGCCCCCCACTTTAACGTCCAGCCCGTTCCGACCGCTGCAATCACCCCACCAAATACCGCATTTAATAAAATGTCTTCTGAAAGCGAACGAACGGGAATGAGCTCGAGAAATAACGACATAAACACAACGCTTAAAAAGCTGTAAAAAGTAAATGACTTCCCTACTTTCTTCCATCCTAAAATGGCTACCGGAATGTTAAATAAAAAAAGCAGCAATCCGGTTGAAATCGCATAAGGTGTATAGTCGCCAACGACTTTTGAAATGAGCTGCGCCGCCCCAGCAAACCCGCTCGTATATACGTTTGCTGGAATTAAAAATAAATTCATGCCGATCGCATTTAATAATCCGCCAATCACGACGACAAACAATTTTTTTACATCCACAGAACATCCTCCTACAAAACGATAAGATTGTTTTTTTCCATCATAATAGATACACTTAAAATAAGTACATACATAGGGGTGATTGAAATGAATATTAAAATTATAGCGGATAGCGGGTGCGATTTGCCACTTTCTTTTATACGAGAAAAACAAATTGCTTTTTTACCGTTAACTGTTCATATAAACGACCACGATTATGATGATCAACTGACGATTCAACCGCAGCAAGTGTATGAGGCGATGCGCAAAGGCGAAGTGCCGAAAACGTCGCAAGCGAAACCTTCCGAAATGAAAGAGCTATTTACAACACTTGCGAAAGAAAACATTCCTGCCATTTATATTGCTTTTTCTTCCGCTTTGTCAGGCACATATCAAACAGCCGTCATGATGAAAAACGAAGTGCTTGAGCAATATCCTCATGCCAAATTGACGGTCATCGACTCGAAATGCGCATCACTCGGGCTTGGACTTGTCGTAAAAAAAGCGGTTGAGCTAGCTGAAAGCGGCATAGCATACGAGCATATCGTGACAACGATTGAAACGTATTGTCGCCATATGGAACATATTTTCACCGTCGATGACTTACAATATTTAGCGCGTGGTGGGCGCGTCAGCAAAACCGCTGCGTTCGTCGGTGGAGTGTTAAACATTAAACCACTCCTTCATGTCGAGGACGGAAAATTAATTCCGATTGAAAAAGTGCGCGGACGGAAAAAAGTATTGAAGCGCATGATTGAGCTAATGCAACAGCGCGGAGCAAACGTTGAACACCAACTGATCGGCATTAGCCACGGCGACGATGAGCAAACGGCGCTCGAACTAAAAGCGATGATTGAAGAAACGTTCGGATGCAAACAATTTTTCATTTCTGAAATTGGCGGTGCGATCGGAGCGCACGCCGGACCGGGAACGATCGCCCTCTTTTTCTTGAATAAACAGCTTGAGCAATGATTACACTACCGATAAAAGGAGGGCGAGACGATGACAAGCGATAACGACAAAAAAGCAAAAGACAATAATGCAAAAAGACATGAAAAAAATATGGAGCGCGAAAAAAACCGCCAAGCTGGCAAACGCGCCTATTCAAAAGAAACGAATCATTTGTAAAAACAAGAGGATCGCAGTATCTCTTTTCATTGTTCCCTTTTCGCGTTATAATGAAAGGTGAAAATGAATTGACATAAAAATAGGGCATCGGCTGCCACCAATGCCCTACGATACACGGCTTACTGCAAGACGTGCAGTGGCCCGAGACATGTTAGGAAGTAACCTATCCTCACTTGGGCCTAGCAGGGTGGGTTACTTTTTATCTTTAGCAACCGCAATTACTGCGACAATTAAAGATGCAAAGGCAATCATTAACGTTAGTGCATCTTCAACTGCAATCATCAGTAGCCCCCCTTTCTATAAGGGAGTAGCCACTGCCCACCCTGCATATCACCGTGCAATTCACATTATATCACTGCAACATACGACTGAAAACGAAAAAGTTGAACAATACTTAGTAAAAAAGATGCTCGCGCGGAGCATCTTTTTTACTTCATTTGGAACTTTGCCATCGTTTGTTGTAAGTCGTCTGTTAGTTGGCGCAACATCGTCACTTTTTCGCTCATTTTTTTGAACGCTTCTAGCTGTTCCACCATGGAAGCGGCAATTTGTTCGCTTCCTGCTGCTGACTGTTCGACAACCGCACTAATGCTTTCAACGTTTTGTAAAACGTTTTTGCCGAGCTCTTTTGATTCGTTCATGCCGACGACAAGCGCTTGAATATCTGTCGTAATATGATGCACTTTATTTTCAATTTGTGCAAACGCATCGGTTGTCGTTTCAATCGCTTTCGCTTGCGCTTCCGCGATGTCCACCCCGCGACGAACCGCTTCGGTCACATTCGTCAACCCTGATTGAATGAGCTGTACCATCTCAAAAATTTGGCTTGTCGCTTTCGACGATTCTTCCGCAAGCTTGCGCACTTCTTCAGCAACGACGGCAAATCCTTTGCCCGCTTCCCCTGCTCGCGCCGCTTCAATGGCCGCATTTAACGCAAGCAAGTTCGTCTGCGTCGCAATATCAGCGACCGCTTTGGCCATATCTTCAATTTTGCTTGCATACGTCGCAAATTGTTTAGTCGATTGTTCAATCGAAGCAGTCGCTTTCGTATTTTCATCAATAAATCCTTTTTGTTCTGCTAACGCGGCTTGTCCATTTGTAATCGCTACAACCGCTTCATCGCTATAACGGGCTGTTTGCTCCGTCCGACCGACGTTCTCCTGTACAGTTCCTTCCATTCGCTCAATGAGCTGTACCGCACTTTGCAAATCTTCGGAAATGCTTTGCGCCCCTGCGGATAATTCGTTTGTTGACACAGCGACTTGGTTGTTAATTTCTGTTAACACTTTTGTTTCTTCATCAATTTCTTTCGCAAACGCTTCGACTTGCTTACTGACCGTATCGACTGATTGAAGCAATGCATTCAATTGATCGGCCATCGTCGTAAACGCCGCATTTAAATCGGCCAATTCGTCTTTTCCGTTATACTTTACAGGCTCAATACGCAAATTGCCGTTGGCGATTTGTTTTGCGTTTTCTGCGATTTTTCGCAACGGCGTCGACATTTTTTGCGTTAAACGGACGCCGCTAAATCCCGCAAACAATAATACGACAGCAATCGCCACAAGTGAAATCGTAATGACGCGATCAATTTGCTTTTGTAACGTTTTTTGCATGTACGTATAATATTCGCTCACATACGTGTTGACGACGTACACATCGTTTAATACCCCTTCCGCGCGCATCGACTGGCGGCGCACTTCCGCTACATGGTTTGCATCAAGCGCTTCGTTCGATTGTTTCGCAAGCTCAGCAAACTTTTTATTCGCTTGCTCAAGGGCAGAACGAAAATACGGCTCAGTTAACCCTTTATTTAATGCTTGAAGCAGCTTTTCCGATTCCGCTAAATGAACGATCACTTCTTGTTTATTTCCTTCTGTCGGACTGTAAGCATAGTTGCTTAAACTTTGTTTCGTCGCTTTTAGCTCTGCCTGCAAATGTTGCGCTTTCATCATGAGCGGAACAAAATCTTGATTTGACGATTGAATCGAAAGCATATTTATAATGATAAACACGATAATCGCCCCCGCAATGACGGGTGTGGCTAATGAGTGAAATAATAACCGTTGTTTAATCGTCATCATATTCCTCCTTTATTTTGCGATGCCGTTTGTCGCTTTTTCTTTCCACTTTTCAAGCGTTGCTTGTTGCTCTGGAGTGAATGTCACGACGCGAATCGGCGCCAAATCAACACCGTTTTCTTTTAAGCCAAGCTGAACCGTCCCTTTTGGCACTTCTTTCGTTTCAACGTATTGTTTAATGACTGTATATAATGCGACATCAACATTTTTTAACATCGATGTGACGACTGCTTTTTCCGCATAAAAATATTGATCGCTATCGACACCGATCGCATATTTTTTATTCATTTCCGCCTCGCGAAGCACACCGACACCTGTAAATCCAGCCGCGGCATACAAGACGTCGGCCCCGTTTGCGATCATTTGTTTCGCAATTTGTGCCCCAAGTTTATCATCACCGAAATTGCCAGCGTACACTTCTTGCACTTTTGCTTCTGGTCTAACCGCTTTTACCCCTTGAATAAAGCCGTTCGCAAATTTGCGAATAAGCGGCACATCCGCTCCGCCAACAAAACCAACGTTGTTTGTTTTCGTCAACATGCCAGCCACTACGCCAGCTAAAAAGCTTCCTTCATCTTCTTTAAACGTAATCGATGTAATGTTCGGTAAATCAGATACCGCATCAATTAAGACGAATTGCTGTTTCGGATATTTTTTGGCGACTTTTTCTAAATCTTGTTGCACCATAAAACCTAATCCGATGACGAGATCGTTCCCTGCTTCAACGAGCTCTGTTAACCCTTTTTCATACGTCTCGGTTTCTTTTAACTCACGATAGTCAAAAAAGATACCTAGCTCATCGCGCGCTTTCATTAATCCTTTAAATGCCGAATCGCTAAACGATTGATCACCGAGTCCGACGTCTGACAACATAATGCCTATTTTTATTCGATCTTTCGGTTGAAAAGAACTCGTTTGCGAACACCCTGCGGCAAGCAATAAAACGAATGCCATCATGAGTGAAATCATTTTTTTCATCAAATTTCCTCATCTCCTTACTTTTCAATCAAATCCCGCTTCATTTATTATATCGACACATTCCGACATTTTGTTTACTTTTTATATATAAAAACTTTGTAAAGTTGTTCGTATGCCAACAATCGACTATAATGGAAGCACAACAAATTTATGCCGAGGTGATTCATATGTCAAAAGAAAGTTCGTTTGATATTGTGTCGAAAGTCGATTTGTCAGAAGTGACGAACGCCATCAACATCGCGTTAAAAGAAATTCAAAACCGCTACGACTTTAAAGGAAGCAAAAGCGACATTTCACTTGAAAAAGATGAGCTCATTCTCATTTCTGACGATGAGTTTAAACTTGAACAGCTGAAAGATGTGCTTATCGGCAAACTCATTAAACGCGGCGTGCCGACAAAAAACATTCAATACGGAAAAGTAGAGGCTGCATCTGGCGGAACGGTGCGCCAACGTGCGAAACTCGTCCAAGGCATCGACAAAGACAATGCGAAAAAAATTAACACAATCATTAAAAATACAGGTTTAAAAGTAAAAAGTCAAATTCAAGAAGACCAAATTCGTGTCAGCGGCAAAAGTAAAGACGATTTACAAAAAGTAATCGCCGCCATTCGCGAGGCAGATTTACCGATTGACGTTCAATTCGTCAACTACCGTTAAGAAGGCACTTTGCCTTCTTTTTCTTTTCTTAAATAAAATAGTTGAATATTTCTAAAAAATCAGTTACATTTATGAGTAACTTCATACAACATCTTATCGAGAGAAGGGGAGGGACTGGCCCGATGAACCTTCAGCAACCTGACGATCGTCAAGGTGCTAAGTCCAGACAAGCGATTCGCTTGGAAGATAAGAAGGAGCGCGTCAAGTCTTCTTCTTATGGAGAGGACTTTTTTACTTTAAACAAAGAAACGGAGGAATGGACGTGGGATTATTAGATGATTTAAAAGAACGCATCGTCATCGCGGATGGAGCGATGGGAACGTTATTATATGCGCACGGCATCGATCGTTGTTTTGAAGAATTAAACGTCACAAAGCCTGAAGAAATTGTCCATATTCATGAGGCGTATATTGAATCAGGCGCAGAAGTCATTCAAACGAACACATACGGCGCCAACTACGTAAAACTAGCACGTTACGGGCTGCAAGATGACGTAAAAAAAATAAACGAAGCAGCGGTCGGACTGGCGAAACGAGCGGCAAAAGGGCGCGCCTACGTGCTCGGTACGATCGGAGGACTACGGAGCACGAACAAAAGCGCGATTTCGCTTGAAGAAGTGAAACGAACATTTCGTGAACAGCTGTATGTGTTGTTAAACGAAGGTGTCGATGGGCTTTTGCTTGAAACATATTACGATTTCGAAGAATTGCAAACCGTTCTTTCCATCGCTCGCAAAGAAACGACGTTGCCGATCATCGCCCACGTCACGTTGCATGATATTGGCGTCCTGCAACACGGGATGCCGCTTGCTGAAGCGCTGACCGAATTAGAACGACTTGGGGCTGATGTCGTCGGCTTAAACTGCCATCTCGGCCCATATCATATGTTGCGCTCACTAGAAGAAGTACCGATTCCTACACGCGCTTTTTTATCGGTATATCCGAACGCGAGCTTGCCGCAATATCGCGACGGTCGCTTCATTTACGAAACGAGCGAACAATATTTTGAAGAAACGGCGCGCGCCTTTCGTGAACAAGGAGTTCGGCTCATCGGCGGCTGTTGCGGTACGACGCCAAAACATATTGCCGCCATTGCTCGCGCCCTTTCCGATCGCACGCCTGTATATAAAAAAGAAGTCAAACAGCGCCATCCGATCGTCGTCCAAGAAGAAAAACAAACGACAGCCCCTTCTCTTGCCGACATCGCTCGCACGCGACGCTCGATTATCGTCGAGCTCGATCCACCGAAAAAGCTCGGCTTAACGACATTTTTAGAAGGCGCAAAAGCGTTAAAAGAAGCAAACATTGATGCCTTAACGCTTGCCGACAACTCGCTTGCGACACCGCGCATTAGCAACGTCGCTGTCGGCACGATCGTCAAACAACAGCTTGGCATGCGTCCGCTCATTCATATTACATGCCGCGATCGAAACTTAATCGGCTTGCAGTCGCACTTAATGGGGCTTCATACGCTGGGCATGACCGACGTGCTCGCTTTAACAGGCGATCCGTCAAAAGTAGGCGACTTTCCAGGCGCGACGTCCGTCTACGATTTATCATCGTTTGACCTCATTTCGTTAATTCGCCAATTTAACGAAGGACTGTCGTACTCAGGCAAACCGCTCGGACAAAAGACGAACTTTTCGATCGCTGCCGCCTTTAATCCGAACGTGCGCCATTTAGATAAAGCAGTAAAGCGGATAGAGAAAAAAATTGAATGCGGGGCGCACTACTTTTTAACACAGCCGCTTTATAGCGAAAAACAAATCGAAGACGTGTATGAAGCGACGAAACATTTACCGACGCCGATTTACATCGGCATTATGCCGCTCACAAGCGCACGCAACGCCGACTTTTTACATCACGAAGTGCCGGGCATTACATTGTCTGATGACATTCGCAACCGCATGGCCATGTGCGCAAACGACCGTGTTCAATCAACGAAAGAAGGATTAGCGATCGCCAAAGCGCTCATCGATGCCGCGTTCGATTTATTCCAAGGCATTTATTTAATTACCCCATTTTTACGTTACGATATGACGGTCGAACTCGTTCGTTACATTCATGAAAAAGAGCGGCTCGCAAAAGAAAGGACGGTTTATTATGGCTAGTTTATTTGAACAGCTCGAAAAGAAAATTTTAATTATTGACGGTGCAATGGGAACGATGATTCAAGCGGCCAACTTAACTGCGGACGATTTTGGCGGTGAAGCATATGAAGGATGCAACGAATATTTAACGATCACCGCCCCACACGTCATTTCTCACATCCATGAAGCGTATTTTGCCGCAGGGGCCGACATTGTCGAAACGAATACGTTCGGGGCAACGCGCATCGTCCTAGACGAATATGATCTCGGCCATTTAGCGCTTGAGTTAAATATCGAGGCAGCGAAACTTGCAAGACGAGCAGCGGAAAAATATACGACAACCGATTGGCCGCGCTTCGTTGCAGGCTCGATGGGTCCGACGACAAAAACGCTTTCTGTCACAGGCGGAGCGACGTTTACGGAGCTCGTTGCTGCGTATGAAGAACAAGCGCGCGGGCTATTAATTGGCGGCGTCGATTTATTGTTGTTAGAAACGTGCCAAGATACGTTAAACGTCAAAGCCGCCTTTCTCGGCATTACCGAAGCGTTTCAAGCGGTCGGAAAACGGGTGCCGCTGATGATTTCTGGAACGATTGAACCGATGGGAACGACGCTTGCCGGACAAACGATCGAATCGTTTTTTATTTCCATTCAACATATGAAACCTTTTGCCGTCGGTTTAAACTGCGCCACAGGTCCGGAATTTATGACCGACCATTTGCGCTCGCTCGCTTCATTAGCGAACACGGCCGTCAGCTGTTATCCAAACGCCGGGCTTCCTGACGAAGAAGGGCACTACCACGAAACGCCAGACATACTTGCGAAAAAAATTCGCCAATTTGCTGAAAAAGGATGGCTAAACATTGTCGGCGGCTGTTGCGGCACGACGCCACAACATATTCGCGCCATCGCTGAAGCGGTGCGCGACATTCCACCTCGTGTCATCCCGAAACAGTTTGCCATGCATGCAGTATCCGGCATTGATGCGTTGATATACGATGAAACGATGCGGCCGCTTTTTGTCGGGGAACGAACGAACGTCATTGGCTCACGTAAGTTTAAACGGCTCATCGCGGAAGGCAAATATGAAGAAGCGGCAGAAATTGCGCGCGCACAAGTGAAAAATGGAGCGCACGTCATCGACATTTGTTTAGCGGACCCTGACCGCGATGAAAAAGAAGATATGGAACAATTTATTCAACAAGTCGTGAAAAAAGTGAAAGTGCCGCTCGTCATCGACTCGACCGATGAAGACGTCATCGCCTGTGCGTTATCGTATTCCCAAGGAAAAGCGATTATTAACTCCATTAACTTAGAAGACGGGGAAGAACGATTTGAAAAAATTGTCCCGCTTCTTCATCAATACGGTGCAGCGGTCGTCGTCGGCACAATTGACGAACAAGGAATGGCCATTGAAGCGAAACGAAAACTGGACATCGCCCTTCGTTCATACGATTTACTTGTCAATAAATATGGCGTGTCACCGCACGACATTATTTTCGATCCGCTCGTCTTCCCAATCGGTACAGGAGATGAGCAATATATTGGCGCAGCAAAAGAAACGATTGAAGGCATTCGCCTCATTAAACAACATTTGCCAAACTGTTTAACGATGCTCGGCATTAGCAACGTCTCATTTGGTTTGCCACCTGTCGGACGCGAAGTGTTAAACTCCGTCTTTTTATACCATTGCACGCAAGCAGGGCTTGATTACGCGATCGTCAATACGGAAAAATTAGAGCGCTTTGCGTCCATTCCTGAAGAAGAAGTGCGCTTAGCAGAGGCGTTGTTATTTCACACAAACGATGAAACGTTAAACGCATTTATTCAATTTTATCGCGATAAAACGAAACAACCGAAACAAACAAACGTCCATATGACGTTAGAAGAGCGGCTTGCCACATACGTCATTGAAGGAACGAAAGATGGGCTTATCGAAGACTTGACGCTCGCCTTACAAACGTACAGTCCGCTTGACATTATTAACGGTCCACTGATGAACGGAATGGACGAAGTCGGTCGCCTATTTAACGATAATCAGCTCATCGTCGCCGAAGTGTTGCAAAGCGCAGAAGTGATGAAAGCGGCCGTCGCCTTTTTAGAGCCGTATATGGAAAAAAACGAAACGAGCGTCAAAGGAAAAGTGTTGCTAGCAACAGTCAAAGGCGATGTGCACGACATCGGAAAAAATTTAGTCGATATTATTTTAAGCAACAACGGGTTTCACGTCGTCGATTTAGGCATTAAAGTCACGCCGCAGCAGCTCATCGAAGCGGTGCGAAACGAACAGCCAGACATGATCGGCTTATCCGGACTGCTTGTAAAATCGGCTCAACAAATGGTGCTCACTGCGCAAGACTTAAAACAAGCAGGCATCTCCTTACCAATTTTAGTTGGCGGCGCCGCTCTTTCACGCAAATTTACCGATACGAAAATCGCGCCCGAATATGACGGCATCGTTTTATACGCGAAAGATGCGATGGAAGGATTGACGCTTGCCAACCGTATCGTCCAACAAGACATTTCTTATGAGAAAAAAGAAAAAACGAAACAAACAATCGAACGGCAAAGCACAGTCGCTGTCATGACAAAGTCAAATGTGAAGCGGGCACCGATTTACGTTCCGACCGATACAGAAAAACATATATTAAAAGACATTCCGCTTTCACATATTGAACCGTACGTCAATTGGCAAATGCTTCTTGGCCACCATCTCGGTTTAAAAGGAAATGTAAAAAAGCTGTTGGCAGAAGGAAACGAAAAAGCAATCATGTTAAAAGAGTTGATCGATGAGCTGCTCGCTGAAGCAAAACAAACAAAATCCCTTGCACCGAAAGCGGTATATCAATTTTTCCCATCCAGAAGCGACGGCGATACGGTGATCATTTACGATCCGCGCGATCAACAAACGGTCATTGAAACGTTTACGTTTCCAAGACAAACGAAAGCGCCGCATTTATGCTTAGCAGATTATCTTTCGAATGAACAAATCGACTACGTCGGGCTATTTGCTGTGACAGCTGGAGCAGGAGTGCGCGATATGGCACAACGTCTAAAAGAAGAAGGACAATTTTTAAAAAGCCATGCCATTCAAGCGCTAGCGCTTGAACTAGCGGAAGGATTAGCGGAACGCGTCCATCAAATTATGCGCGACCGTTGGGGCTTTCCGGATTCTCCTGATTTTACGATGGAACAACGATTTGCGGCGAAGTATCAAGGACAACGTTTTTCTTTCGGCTATCCTGCTTGCCCAAATCTCGAAGACCAAGAGAAACTATTCCGTCTTTTACGCCCAGAAGAAATCGGCATTCATTTAACGGAAGGGTATATGATGGAACCAGAAGCGTCCGTTTCCGCCATCGTCTTCGCCCATCCGGAAGCGAGATATTTTAACGTGTTGTGAAAAAGCTGACTTTGATCAGCTTTTTCACAACATCCATTCTTTACAAATCAATCCCTTTCATTGCATGAACGCCTTTATGATAATAATGTTTCACTTCTTTCATTTCCGTCACTAAATCAGCAAGTTGAATCATTTCCTCTTTTGCCCCTCTTCCTGTCACGACAACATGGGTATGCGCTGGCTTATTCGCCAACGTATGCACAACATCTTGCATTGGCAAAACATCATCAATCGGAAACGATGTAATCGCTAAAGCAACATTTAATTCGTCTAAAACGACAACATCATATAAACTAGATAACACATGTTGTTTCGCAAGCGCCCACCCTTTTTGTAACGCTTCGCGATGTTCTTCTGGCGTTTTTGTCCACGTGAAGCCAACGCCTGTTTGATGCACCTCTATACCGAGTTGCTGCAATATTTTCGCCTCGCCATATGGACGATGCGGCGATTTAATAAATTGAATGACGATCACTTTTTTTCCATGCCCCGCAGCGCGAATGGCAAGGCCGACCGCCGCAGTTGTTTTTCCTTTTCCGTCTCCCGTATAAACAATCACCATTTCTCTTCCACCCACTTTAACTGATCGTGTAAGCGGACGACATCTCCGACAACGATAATAGCAGGGGAGGAAAATTGTTTTTCATGAACGATGTCAACGATTGTTTGTAACGTACCGACAACGGTTCGTTGCTCTGTCGTCGTTGCCCATTCGATCACCGCCACAGGTGTCTCGCCATCTTTGCCATGACGTTGTAGTTGTTCACAAATGTAACCGATATTTGCCATCCCCATATAAAATACGATCGTATTTGTTGCCTCGCTTAATGCATCCCAGCGAATGCGATCACGTTCCCCGCTCAGATGTCCTGCGATGAACGTCACCCCGCCAGCATAATTGCGATGCGTCACAGGAATGCCAGCATATGCCGGGGCAGCGACGCCGGCTGTCACACCGGGGACAATTTCATACGGGATGCCATATGCGCGCAAATGCTCCGCCTCTTCCCCACCGCGACCGAACATAAACGGATCGCCGCCTTTTAAGCGAACAACCGTCTTTCCTTGCAGCGCATGTTCAACAAGCCATTGATGAATTTGTTGTTGAATGTTCCCATGCTTTCCCGGCTCTTTGCCGCAATATAAAAGCATTGTTCCTTCTCTAGCGTAAGTCAACAGCTGTTCACTCACGAGTCGATCGTAAATAATAACATCCGCCTTTTCAATACATTCACGTCCGTATACAGTAATAAGCTTCGGATCCCCCGGCCCTGCCCCAACAATATATACTTTTCCTTTATTCATCATGATCGCTCCCTGTCGCTACGTTTGCTGATGAAAATGTCGCCATATGAAGCATCGCCGTCGCCATATGAACAATCGGAAATGCTACCGCCGCTCCACTTCCTTCTCCAAGCCGCATACCTAAATCAACAAGCGGCTCTTTATGTAACAACTCCAGAGCAATGCGATGCCCCGGTTCTTGCGACCGATGCCCCGCAATCATATAATGAACGACACGTTTATCCAGTCGTTCGGCGATTAACGCTGCGACCGTACAAATAAAGCCATCAAGCAAAATCGGAATGCGTCGCTCTGCGGCCGCGATCATCGCTCCTGCCATCGCCGCAATTTCAAGCCCTCCGATTTTTGTCAATAAATCGATGGCATCAGACGCATTCGGTTTATGTTTTGCAAGCGTACGTTCAATCACGTCTCGCTTACGTTTCAACGCTTCATCATGAACGCCTGTTCCTTTTCCGACAAGTTCAGCCACGTTGCGGCCGCTTATCGCTGCTAACAGGGCGCTAGCTGTCGTCGTATTGCCGATCCCCATTTCCCCAACAATCAAACAGCGGATGCCGTGATCAATCATCGCATTTGCTTGGCGATATCCGGCTTGCACTGCTCGCTCCGCTTCTTCTTTCGTCATCGCTTGCTCATTGGCAAAATTGTTCGTTCCATATGCTACTTTTTCGTCGATGACACGTTCTTCATGAATATCAACCGCCACGCCAACATCGACAACTGAAAATGTTGCGCCAATTTGTTTGCTAAATACGTTAATGGCAGCCCCGCCACGCACAAAATTGAGCACCATTTGCGCTGTCACTTCTTGCGGATACGCAGACACCCCTTCTTTTGCAATACCATGATCGGCCGCAAAGACGAGCACACCCGGTGGCGTCACGCTAGGAAAACGCTCCCCTGTCATTTTCGCAATATCAATCGCTAACTCTTCAAGTCGTCCCAGGCTTCCACGCGGTTTCGTTAGTTGATCAATATAGTTGCGTACTTCTTCCCCAATTTGCTCATAAAGCATGATGATCTCCCCCTTGAAATTCCATCATTTTTCGTTCAATTGTTGTCACATTGACGCTTGTTTCGACGCAATTGGCTAGTTCATCAAATGCTTGCATGCGCAATTGTCGATAAAGCGGTCTTGTAGAAAGTGGCAGCAGTTGTTTTTTTCTCCGCACGTCGTTTAATAAATGATGGCGAAACGCATCGTTATGAAATAAATCGTGCATATATGTTCCAATCACGCGTTCATCTTTCGTTTTACAACCATCTGTTTTCCCATTCTGCGAAATAAGCGGCTCACCGCTTTTTACGATCGAGCGTCCCATATGAATTTCATATCCACTCACATGAAACGTTTCGCGTTGAAACGTCAATATCCCTTCACATAACACAGTCGTTTTTTCACAAGCAAGCGTCGTTTCCATTGCCAACAAACTTAATCCTTCTATCTCATCGAGTGGCGTTTCGACATGAAACGGATCTTTTATACGTTCTCCAAGCATTTGATAACCACCGCAAATACCGATCATGATCGTATCGCTTCGTTCATATAAACGGCGGATCGCTACAAATAACCCTGTTTCTTTTAAAAACTGGACATCTTCAATCGTATTTTTACTGCCCGGCAAAATAAGTATATCTGGCTCGCCTAACAACGACGCGTCCGTCACAAATCGCACCGAACAGTCCGGTTCGGCAAAAAACGGATCGATATCCGTAAAGTTAGATATGCGCGGATATTGAATGACCGCTACATCAATCGCTTTCGCATCGTCTTTTTTTGTCACATAACGAGAAAGTGTCACAGAATCTTCCGCATCGATGCGCAAATGCATATACGGAACGACGCCAAGCACCGGCACGCCTGTATATTGTTCAAACCAACGCAATCCCGGCTGAAGAAGCGCAACATCGCCGCGAAATTTATTAATGATCACCCCAATGACACGTTTACGATCACATTCATCTAACAACTGCAATGTGCCAACTAAACTCGCAAACACTCCTCCGCGCTCAATATCACCAATCAAAACAACAGGGGCATTCGCCATGCGCGCCACACGCATATTCACAAGCTCACGATCGTTCAAATTTACTTCCGCAGGACTTCCTGCTCCTTCAATGACAAGTCGATCGTATTGTTTCATCAATACATCGAGCGACTGTTGAATAATGTTCAATCCCGTATGAAAAAACTCGGTTCGATAAGCGCTCGCTTGCATGTTTTTATACGGTTTTCCATGTACGACAATTTGCGCCTCTTGATCGCGGCTCGGCTTAATTAAAATCGGATTCATGTGCGTCGTCGCTAACACACCTGCCGCTTCCGCCTGCACCCCTTGCGCGCGTCCGATTTCTTTTCCATCGACCGTTACGTATGAATTGAGCGACATATTTTGCGATTTAAATGGCGCCGTTTTCCAACCGTTGCGAGCAAATATGCGACAAAAAGCCGTGGCGATCACGCTTTTTCCCGCATCTGAATGCGTTCCTTGAAACATAATCGGCAGCGCTTTACGCATCTCCTTTCACCTCGCTGCACGCCTTCAACCAACGCTCAACAAGCAAAGCATTCGACGGAAAATAAAAATGAACGTAACCAGCGACTAACCGCTCATCCATATATCCATCTCGCTTGCATCCGCGCAGCCCTTTCGCTTCATATGCAAATTTTTCTTCTTCGCGTCGAATAAACGTTGAATAATGAAATTCATGTCCTTTCGCTTCATCTTGTTTAAACAAAAAGTTTCCTTCCATTCCTGTTACTTCGCGATATCCGAGCGCTACAAGCTTTTCATGCATACACACGTGCCCCGGAATAACGCCGACCATCTCATAATATTGCCCGTCGGTCGTTTCAATGCCTTCTGTTAAATACATAAATCCACCGCACTCCGCAAGCGTCGGTAAACCGCGCTGAATGGCTTCGGAAACTGATCGTTTCACTTTTTCGTGACGCGCAAGCTCCGCGGCAAATTCTTCCGGAAAACCTCCACCAATATACAATCCATGCACATCGTTCGGCACACATTCACCGGCAAGCGGAGAAAAATAAACGAGCGTTGCCCCATACGCCTGAAGCATTTCTAAATTTTCTTCGTAATAAAAATGAAACGCTGCATCTTTTGCGACAGCCACGCGTACATCGTACGTTTGTTTTGGTGTAAAAAACGGTTCGCTATGAAGGACGGTCGTTTCCGCTAGCTTCCATATAGCATCTAAATCGAACGTTTGCGCGATGCGCTCACCAAGCCGTTCAAAAAACGGTTGAAGCTCTCCACGCTCCACAGATGGAACAAGCCCTAAATGACGCTCTGGAATCGTCAAATCGTTTTCTTTTAACAAATAGCCAACGACAGGAATACCGCATTGTTGCTCAATCGCTTCTTTGACGAGACGAAAATGTCCTTCGCTCCCAACGCGATTTGCAATAACTCCAACGATGCGAACGCGCTCATCAAACCGTTGAAATCCGCGCACAACTGCCGCTGCGCTACGCGCCATGCCTGAACAGTCGACAACTAACAAGACAGGGCTTTCGGTGATAATGCTAATTTCTGCAGTGGAACCTTCATTTGTCGCTGCTCGCTTTCCATCAAATAGTCCCATCACCCCTTCAATGATCGACAAATGCGCTCCCTCGCTCCCACGGCTACATACGTGGCGCACAATTTGTTCATTCCCCATCCAACTATCTAAGTTGCGCGAACGTCTTCCTGTTACCGCCGTATGATACGTTGGATCAATATAATCTGGCCCACATTTAAACCCTTGAACAACATATCCTTTTTGTTTAAACGCACTCATTAAACCGAGTGTGATCGTCGTCTTTCCAACACCGCTCCCCGTTCCTGCAACGACAATTCGCCTCACTCTTTTCCCTCCCATAGCGCAACGGAAATCGTTACATTCCCGCTCTTTTTTTTCGTTAACACAAGCTTATTTTGTCCGCTATATCGTTTCGCTGCAGGTTCGCTTACCCCATATGCTCCCGTGTAGCGAAATACCGTTTCCGAAGGCTCATCAATCGGAACAGCGTTTAACTGCTCAGGCGTGTAAAAAATAAGCGGCCATTTATACTTATTTGCGACAGCTAGCAACCCTTCTTCATCTTTTTTTAAATCGATTGTGCATAATGCTTTGACACTTTTCATGGAAAAACGAAGCTGTTGTAACGTTTCATCAATGACATGTTCAATTTCTTCTGCGCTCGTCCCACGATTACAGCCAATACCGATGACAATGACTTTTGGACGATATAACACACCATTTTGTAAAATCGCTTCTTCCTCTTTTTCAAGCAAGCGATGTGTGACGATCAGCGCCGCATCCGGCTTCGCTTCAAGCGCCTCAGCAATCGAAGCATATTGCCGAATGTTTGATGGAATCGGCGTATCATACGTCCACCAGTTGCGCTCGCCTGATTCTTGTACAATCGCAACATGTTGCTCATTCACAACCGCGGCGCTCACAGGCGTCAAATGGTTTTCGTTTTCCCATTCCCATCCGAATGAGCGACCGAATAAGTCAACCGCAATCGTTTGCTGCACATCGGATGCTGTCGTGATGACCGGACGGGCGCCAAGTAAATTCGCCACTTTTTTTGTCAGCTCATTGGCTCCTCCTAAATGGCCAGATAATACACTAATGACATGTTCTGCTTTATCATCAATGACAACAACCGCAGGATCTGTTTTTTTATCTTTTAGCAACGGAGCAATCATGCGTACGACGGCACCGAGCGAAATGATGAGAATGAGCCCGCGATATGTTGAAAACAATTGCGGCAACAACAACCGGACATTTCCTGAAAATAAATAAATGCCTTTCTCGTGTTCGTCCCCTTGCGCAAATTTATCGGCATAATAAATGTGCGCATGCGGGAGTCGATCGTGTAGCTTTCTCGCAATATGTACCCCGTGTTTCGTAATCGCGACAACAGCATACATCTTACTTTCCTCCCTTGCGATAGCCGTGCGTAAATGTTTCGTCATACAATTTCGAGCGATACGATTCATCTAGCTCATTCGAAAGGGCCCAACCTGCTAAAATAAGAGCATGTTGGCGAATGCCGTGACGTTGCATATCGTCATGAAGCATGCCAACCGTTGTGCGTACAATTTTTTCGTCCGGCCACGTCGCCTTATATACAACAACGACAGGCGTTTGATCGCTCCATCCCGCTTCAAGAAGAGCAGCCGTTATTTTTTTCGTTAACGTGGCACTTAAAAACAGGGCAATCGTACAATGATGTTTCGCAAGAGAGGCAAGCTGTTCTTTTTCTGGTACAGGCGTTCTTCCTTCCGCACGCGTAAAAATAACCGTTTGCGTTAAGTTCGGCACCGTCAACTCCACTTGTGCCGCAGCGGCAGCAGCAAATGCTGAACTGACTCCTGGTACAATTTCCACGTCGATTCCTTCTTTTTTCAAAAGAGCGATTTGCTCCATCGTCGCTCCATAAATCGACGGATCGCCTGTATGAAGTCGTACGACAACGTGTCCTTTTTGCACTTCTTCACGCATGAGTGAAACAATTTGTTGCAAATGCATACTAGACGTACGAAAAATACGCGCTTCTGTTTTCGCATATGTAAGTAGCTCTTCATTGACGAGTGAATCAGTATAAAAAATCGCATCCGCTCGCTGCAACAACTTCATTCCTCTGACGGTAATTAAATCGCTCGCTCCCGGACCAGCCCCAACAATGTATATTTTCATTTTCTCACCACCATCAACGTTAAATATGGTAACGACACATGTTCTAATTGCTCGATGTCCCATCGCACTTCTTCATGTGACGTCACTTTCGTCACAACTGCCGCTTTTTTTGTTAAGTTCATCTCTTTTAAAATCGATAAAAGAAGGGGCATCACTTTCGCGACTTTTAAAAAAATGACACAATCGTGTGCTTCGATCGCTTTTTTCACCGCATCATAATCATCGCGTGCAGGAACGATCGCAATCGTCTCATCCCCATCAGCTAGCGGCAGTTGCAACCGTGCTGCCGCTCCATTGATAGAAGAAACACCAGGAACGATTTCGATCGATACATCCGAATATTTCATTTGCATCGTGCGCATAAAATGAATACACGTGCTATATAAAAGCGGATCTCCTTCCGTCACGAATGCAACATGTTTTCCTTCACACAAATGTTTCCATACAGCATCTACCGTTTCATCCCACTTTTCACGCAGTACGTTTTCATCTTTTGTCATCGGAAAAACGAGGCCAAGCATATGCTTTTCGGACGGAGAAAAATATGCCTCTACAATTTGTTGCGCGTAACTTTTACTGCCGTTTGTCTTTTTCGGATAGGCGATGACATCTGCTTCTTTTAAACGCCGAAACGCTTTTACAGTCAACAGTTCAGGGTCGCCTGGACCAACGCCTATACCATATAACTTACCGATCATTTTTTTCATCCTTTCGTGCTGAAATGATATAAATTGGATTTAACGCATCAAAACGCGTTAACTGTAAAATCGGTTTGCTTCGTGAAAATTGGGCAAGCAAAATATCGGCATGATACCCATATTGACGAAACGCTTCCATCGCTTCATATAACGTTTCAATCGTCACCGCATTCACGACGATGCGCCCCCCTTGTTTTAAACGCGTACAACAAACCGCAACAATATCCCGTAAACTTCCTGCCGTCCCTCCAATAAAGACGGCATCCGGATCAGGAAACTGCTCTAATTGTTCTGGCGCTCGACCGTGAACAAGTGTAAAATCCGCACGAAACTTTTTCATATTTTTCTGACATATTTCTATGTCATGAGCGTTTTTCTCAATCGCAAATACGGCTCCTTCACGAGCCATTTTTGCCGCTTCAATCGCTACCGATCCTGTACACGTACCGATATCCCATACGACGCTTTTTTCATGAAGGCAAAG
The DNA here is from genome assembly GCF_001187595.1 of Anoxybacillus gonensis. Taxonomy (GTDB): domain Bacteria; phylum Bacillota; class Bacilli; order Bacillales; family Anoxybacillaceae; genus Anoxybacillus; species Anoxybacillus gonensis. The sequence goes on along the minus strand of NZ_CP012152.1, from coordinate 588,711 downwards.
CGCTTGCAAGCTTAAGATGCGTACTTCTTTTTTCGTAATGAGCCCTTTTTCTGGTTTCCGCTGAAAAAACTCTTCATCCTCTATACCAAACGTCCAACTCGGCCCTTGATGGACACGTCGTAAAACAACAATATTTAAGGAAGCGAACATGCCATCTTTCATCTCTTCTAACGTCATGAATCGACAGCGTTCGTTTTCTCCCCCAAGGTTCTCCCCAACAAACGCCTCATATTCTGTCATCCCATATTCTAAAAGATATGAAGCAATCGCACGCGGATCGTTCGTTTCATCTGTTAAAATGGCTACTTTTTCTTTTCCATCTATACGCTGAGCAAGCCCTTTTATCGAACGTCCGTGCAAACTAACGACATATGCATCGTGCCAGCTTTCTCCCATTTTCGCAAACGCCCATTGGAGAGAACTGACAGAGGGATATACTTCAATCGGAACTTTTTTCGCTAAATAACTACCGATTCCGTAAAATAACGGATCACCGGATGCTAAAATGACCGTTTTTTTCGGCTCGTTTACAAGCGTTTCGAAAAGCGATGATAAGTTGCTTCGAATAACGATTTTTTCCCCTTTGTAGTGCGGAAAAAAAGATAGTTGCCTTTCCCCGCCAACAAGCCGCTCGCTTTCATGAATCCATCGTTCATACAACGAAGGAAGAGAATCTCTCCCATCAGCTCCAATTCCGATTAATTTCATTCGCTCCATCGTTTCGTACCGCCCTTCCTAACCGTTGTCCTTTTAACGTATAAAGCGTCGTTTCAATGACCATTCCGCCGTTCACTTCACGCAACGCATGTTGACAACAATAATCACATAACAAATCGAAAAACGATAAATATCCTGCTTCGTACATCATATCTCCAACTTGTGACGCAGTATTCGCTTGTTTCACCGCTTCAATGAGGGGCTTCGGAGCACCCGCTTGCTTCGCGACCTCTGCTAAAAACTGAAAGTCAACAGGCGCACTTTTAGAATGAACCATCATGATGCCTTGGGCGACTTTTGAAAATTTCCCCATCATCCCAACGAGCGACACCGTTTGAATCCGCAGCCTTTTACATTGTTTCAACGTAAATCCAACAAAATCACCCATTTCAATAAATGCTTCTTCTTTCAAATGAGGATATTGTTTCATCGCATACGTTTCGCTTCTTCCACCTGTCGTGACAACAACGTGATCACAGCCACAAGCAACTGCCACTTCGAGCGCGCGTACAATACTTGCTCGGTACGCAGACGTGGAAAACGGAACGACGATACCGCGAGTTCCTAAAATAGAAATGCCACCAACGATGCCAAGCCGAGCGTTTAACGTTTTTTTCGCTATTTCCTCTCCATTTGGAACGGAAATGATAATGCGTACCCCACGTGTTAAACGATGCTCGGTCAGTAAATGACGGACGACGTCGGTCATCATTTGACGCGGTACGGGATTAATCGCCGCTTCGCCAACTGGAACAGGCAATCCCGGTTTCGTTGCTCTTCCGACGCCTTCTCCTCCATCAATATGAATCCCTTCTTCCGTCCAGCAAACCGTCGCAACAATGGAAGCACCGTGCGTCACATCAGGGTCGTCTCCTCCATCTTTCACCACGGTCGCGCTCGCCCGATCTTTCTCAATTTCACAAGAAACGATCGGGAAAGTGACTTCCCGTCCAATCGGCAACATAATTGTCGCTTCTGTTTGTTTCCTCCCAGTAATGAGCGCACATAACGCCGCTTTTGTCGCAGCCGTTGCACATGCACCAGTTGTATATCCTTCGCGCAATTTTTCTTTCTCCATACTTATTCTCGCTCCGCTAAAATAGACAAGGCATTTAAAGCGGCAACCGTAACCGTGCTCCCCCCTTTTCTTCCAACGTTCGTAATAAACGGCACGTCAAGTTTCGCTAATTCCTCTTTCGATTCCGCTGCCGAAACAAAGCCGACCGGTAAACCGATAATAAGCCCTGGGCGCGCTTCACCTTCTTTCACAAGGCGAATCAGCTCAAGAAGTGCTGTCGGCGCATTCCCGATCGCAAATATCCCTCCATCCGCCTCCTTCACAGCTTTGCGCATCGCAACAATCGCCCGCGTCGTGTTCAATCGCTTCGCTTCTTTCATGACATCATTATCAGAAATATACACGTGCACACTCCCACCATATTTTTCAAGACGCGCTTTATTAATTCCAACTTGCACCATTTGTACATCAGCGACGACTTTTTTTCCTGCGCGAATCGCAGAAACACCTGCTTCAATCGCACGTGGATGAAACAATAAACTTTTCCCTAATTCAAAATCAGCGCTCGCATGAATAATGCGCTGAACAACCGCATATTGTTCGCTTGTAAACGAGTGTTCTCCGATTTCTTCATCAATGATTTGAAAGCTTTTTTGTTCAATTTGTTCTGGTTGCACCGTTATCGGACGAAACGTTGTTCGAAAGTCCATTTATTTTTCTCCTTTCTTTTTTATTTCTTCTAACGCGCAAATGACGTCAGAAAATTCATGGTAAACGACGGGATAAGAAAGTTTCGGACGTCGGATGACGACCGTTTCGATGCCAAGTTGTTTCGCTGCTGCAATTTTTTCATCGACAAATCCCACTCGTCCACTTTCTTTCGTCACAAGAAGCGTCACACCGAAATGTTGCATCAAAGCGATATCTAATTGTTTCGTAAATGGACCTTGCATCGCGATAATGTTTTCTTGTGGAAAGCGCAATCGTTCACACAATTCCATATTGTCTTTTCGCGGCAACATTCGGGCAATTAAACGAACATCAGGAAGCGGGAGCAACGTATGTGCAAAAATCGGCAACGTTTTACTGCCCGTCGTCAGCATCACCACCCCTTTTTTATTTGCTGCATACTGTGCTGCGGCTTCATAACTGTCAACAAATGTGACGCGATCGTACGTAATGACGCTTTCTTTTCGTTCATAACGAATGTACGGAACATTTGCTTCTTCTGTTGCTTTCATCGCTTGGCGCGACGCTTCTTCCGCAAACGGATGGCTCGCATCAACGACGGCGATCACTCCATGTTGCTGGATAAGCTGAACCATTTCATACGCTGTTAAACGCCCGACATGCGCGCGCAATCCGACATGTGCCATTTGTTCTGCTGCATGCTCTGTCACTACTGTGGCAAACACATCGTGCCCAGCGTCGCGAATCGCTAACGCCAATTGGCGGGCATCGCTCGTTCCAGATAACATCATAATCATTCGTTTCACCTCAATGTTCGTGATGATGATGGTGATGATGGTGTTCGGCGACATGAATGCGATATTGACACGTATCGCAATTCATTGGCACGAAATCACCGATAGCTTCTTGTAACCGATCGAGCACAATCGTTTGTAGCGACGGATGAAAGCCAAAATAATGCGCCAGAACAAATGACATGTTCGGATACATGCTTTGAAACTCGGAAACTTTCTTTTCTAATCGCTTAATAAGCACGCCTGTAAATAAAAAATAAGGTAAAACAACGATTTTTTTTGCTCCGAGCTTCGTACATCTTACAACAGCCTCATCTAATGACGGATTTGTGACGCCCATAAACGCTGGTTCAACGATTGCTTGTTTATTTCGCTCCCAAAATAAACGAGCAATTTTATACAAATCGCTATTGGCGTCTGGATCGCTCCCACCGCGCCCAAGTAAAATGATCGCTGTATGCTCATCTAAAGCAACTTTTGCTTCTTTTAAACGATCTTGTAAAATAGTAAACGTTGCATCGTGAATGCCAAGCGGTCGTCCATACGTAAAAGAAACGTACGGATAGCGTTGTTTCGCTTCGTCAATGGCCGCCGGAATATGTAATTTCGAATGACCGGCCGGTAGCAAAATAATTGGAATGATGACGATATCTTTCGCCCCTTGTTCCACACAATGAGCAATGCCGTCAATAACCGATGGAACACCAAACTCTAAAAAACATGTATGCACATAAAACGTTTCATCGATTTGCGGACGGATCGTTTGTACAAACTGGCGAACTTGTTCGTTCCCCTCTTCATCGCGACTTCCGTGTCCAACAAACAAAACAGCTTTCATTTTTTTCACTCCCCACATGCAGCCGGCTCTACTTTCTTTGTTTGTCCATAAACAAAGCTGCCGACTTCTTTTTTTCGTTCAAAAAATTTATGGAAACGTTCGTTTGCATATCCTTCTTCTTTGTATTGCTCAATAATGCGTGCAATCGTGGCAACAATGTCATCTGGATGAATGCCTTCTGCAACAAGCTGACCCGGATGAGCGTTTCTTCCCACTGTTTTTCCTCCTAAAAATAAATCAAACGCCCCTTTTCGATAAACGATGCCAATATCTTCATTGACTGCACCGTAACACGCCATGCCGCACCCATTAAATCCGAGACGTAACTCTTTCGGTAAAGACATCCCTCCAAATTGCTTGTACAACTGTTCTGCATAAGGAATGGCATCTTTTTTCTCCCCGTCGCAAAAATCGCACGCCTTCAACACAAGTACATCCCCAACTGGCGCAACCGTTAACCCTGCGGCTAAAAAAGATGCAATGACCTCATCTGGTCGCTCTGTTTCCATTGTCACCTTTAAATAATGATCCGGAGTATACACAATCGTTCCTCGTTCTCCAACGATGCGCGCAATATTCGTCATTTGTTGTGGTGTCAACGTTTTATTTGCCACTCCCGGGCTAATGGCTACTTCTAACCGTTCCATCTTTTTTGGAGACGTCACTTTTTCACACGCTTCTTCCGCTAATGTGCGCACGTTCGCTAGCGCCCATGGCTCCGCTTCTGGCCGTAACCGTTCATGCGGCTTTAACGGTTGAACGGCACTTGATAGCGTATATTTCCGTTCGTAACCACGCGGAGTAATCATCAAACCATCATGGATAAACGTAGAAGAGTTTCCGATAATGACCGTCGTCAACATGCCAATCTCATGCTGTAACATATCTCCTAAATTTGTAATAACGACATGTTGTCGCTCGCGATACGCGCTTTTGACAAGTCCAACCGGCGTATTTGGTGAGCGATACGTTAATAAAATGCGCTGCGCTTCAACAATTTGTTGTGTACGTCGGCCACTTTTTGGATTGTATAGCGCAATGACAAAATCCGCTGCAGCCGCCGCCTCAATTCTTTTCGCGATCATATGCCACGGAGTTAAATGATCGCTTAAACTAATCGTACACGCATCGTGCATAATCGGTGCTCCTAACAAAGCAGCGCAAGAATGAATCGCTGAAATACCTGGAATAATTTCTACCTCGACTCCTGTTTCTTTTTTCCATCCTTTTTCAATTAACACTTCATAAACGAGCCCCGCCATCCCATAAAGTCCTGCATCTCCGCTTGAAATGACAGCTACCTTTTTGCCGCGCTCCGCTTGCTTGATCGCCTCTTGAGCTCTACTGACTTCTTCCGTCATTCCGGTACAAATGACTTCTTTTCCATGAATGAGATCCATTACTAAATCAACATACGTTTTGTATCCGACAATGACGTCGCTTTCCTCTATCGCTTCACGCGCCCGTTTTGTCATATGATCAACACTTCCCGGTCCAAAGCCAACAACAAACAGTTTTCCCGCCATACATCTTCACCCCTTTTTCCATCGTTCAATCCATTGTGCGAATTGTTGTTCAGTATACGTTTTCTTCTCATACTCCCATATGCGTAAAAGAAGCGGTAATGGGAAATGAAGTTCACGAAATATATTCGTTTGTGTAAATACAAAGGCAGGTGTTCCGTGCAAAACGATGCGTCCGTCATGCATGACAAATACTTCGTCCGCCCACTGCCAAACAAAATCGAGATCATGTGTAATGACGACAAGCGTCGTGCCTGCTTCGTGCAACTCATTTAATTTGCTGACTAAGCGCTCGCTTTGTGAACAATCTAAATAAGCAGACGGCTCATCGACAATAAGTAAGCGAGGGTGCGGAGCTATGGCTACCGCAAGCGATAACCATTTTTTTTGTCCAAGACTTAAATGATGAATCGGTATATCTCTCCATTGCTGAAGTGAAAACTGCTCTATCACTTCATTCATCCGCTCGCGATTTGATTGCAAACTAATCGCTAATTCTTCTTCAATGGTCGGAGCTAAAAATTGGTGTTCTGGGTTTTGAAAAACGACGCCGACATGCTGGCGCAAATCATATCGCTGACGCCGATCTGCTACCTTTTTTCCTTCCCAATATACGTCTCCTTTCGTCGGACGGTAAATGCCGTTTGCATGAAGGAGCCATGTCGTTTTTCCACAACCGTTTTTCCCAATTAACGCATATTTTTTCCCACGCTCAATCGTAAGCGATACACCTTTTAATGCGGATACGCCGTTTTTGTACATATAATGAACATCATGAAACATTAACATATAAGACCTCCATCATAAGTAAAACAACAAACCATACACACGCTTCAATCACATATTTGCGCGGCAATTGTTCGTCCCTACAAATTGGAAAAATAAACGATACGTTCCGCGCCGCTTGTGCAATGATCGTCGCTTCGTAGTCGCGCATCGCTTGGCGAAACAGTTGTGCCACCGCAAGCGACGCGAGGCGCCAACTTCGTTCACCATTTTTTATTCGCACCGTCATAAACAATTGCATCGCTGCTTTTTCTAACACGAAAATGAAGCGATACGTCAATAACAGTAGCTCAATAAATGCTTTAGGGACGTGCCACCTGCTTAACCCATGGACAATGCGAAAAAATGGTGTTGTGATTGCGAGAAAAAAGAGGGCAAATGAACTTGCCAATGCTCGCAAGCAAATCGTCGCCGCTTCCGCCATATTTTCGCTGACAAAATGAATCGTCTGATCAACCGTAAAAAGAAGCGGAACACAACCTCCGATCACGACAAGCACGATGATGACAAAAAAGCGAACACAAACACGCCAAGGCAAGCGCGCATGATAAAGAAGCCAACTAAACAACCAAACGACGATGATACAGCGAACGACATTCGTTCCACATAATGCCCATATGAGCCAGACAAATGTCAGCGTCAGTTTAAAAGTGATATTTAGTTTAGCAAGCTCGTTTCGGTAAGCCCATTCATCAAGCCAACTAACCATTTCGCTTTCGCCCTTTATATAGCCCGATAATATATCCAATGACTCCAGCACCAAGCGCTGCTTGTAATGAAAATAGCAACGTTTCCACCTCACCGCCTGGCGGCTCAAATAAAACATCAAACCACGGTTCATAATGCGGAGCGATTTGTTGAATCATTTCTTCTGCAAGCGTATCAGCCCCAGCGAACTCTGTATTTTTCACAATAAATAGCGGCAGCACGATCAACAGAGCGGCAATGAACAACAATAGACGATTGCTCATTTAAAAAACACTCCTCTCTTCTCTAACACATCTAACTCTCGCTTCGAGTACGTATGCAAAAAGTTCCATACGACAACGGTAAGAAGTCCTTCCGTAATCGCAAGCGGAACTTGTGTCACTGCAAAAATGGAAGCGAATTTCAAAAATGCGCCCCATACGCCGCTTGTCACATCTGGAAATGCTAGGGCGAGCTGAAACGACGTCATAACGTATGTTGCCAAATCAGCCATCATCGCTGCTAAAAAGACGGATATACGCACGGATATTCCACACTTTTTACATATAACAAACAAACCGGACGCAACGAGCGGACCAACAACAGCCATAGAAAAAGCATTCGCCCCTAGCGTCGTCAAACCTCCATGCGCCAGCAAAAGCGCTTGAAATAATAGCACTGCTGTACCGATGACCGTCATAATAAACGGTCCAAATAAAAGCGCACCAAGTCCTGTCCCAGTCGGATGCGAGCTACTTCCCGTCACCGATGGAATTTTTAATGCCGAGAGAACGAATGTAAACGCCGTCGCGAACGCAAGAAGTAGTTTCACCTCCGGCTTTTGTTTCATCAAATGTGAAACATGGCGCATGCCAACAAAGAAAAATGGCAAAAAGAGTAACCACCAAACGAGCGCCCAACGCCAAGGTAAAAATCCTTCCATAATATGCATCGCATATGCAGATGGAGAAAGGGCGAAAAGAATGTACACAGCAATACAAATCGTCATCCACCATGTTTTTTTTCTCACTTTTCTTTCCCCCTTGTCGCCTGACTATATTTCGGCATCTTAAAACTTTCATCATATGTGTACGTCACGTAATCACATAACATGTCTCCATCACGTATATGTTTTCGGACAATGTCCCGTGCAACGTGCTCATCGATCGTACGATACCAAACACCTTCTGGATACACGATAACAACACACGCATCTTCACAGCGACCGTTGCACCTCGTCCGCGTCGTATGCACGTCGGCATGTAGTTGAAGTTGATCAATTTCATCACGAATGGCTTGCGTCACCTCCTCTCCCCCCTTTCGCATGCAGCTCCCTCCGTTGCAAATGAGCACATGATGCTTCGTTCCTTGCAAATTCCACGTCGCCATATATCTTCGCTCCTTTTATCAAAAATAAAAAAAGCACCCCTAGGCAGAGGTGCAGAAAAAACGAAAGATTCAAAAAATAGAGCATACGCCATCTAAGCATACATCATCGCTATAACGTCCATCGTTCCCGCACGTCTACCTATATTCCCGTAGGCAGCCGACGTATCGCAAGCAGGCAGGTCTCCTGGCTTAGGTTCATCATTTCGCTGCGCCTTCCCAAAAAATCAGTGGCACGTTGCAACGAAACTCCCCATCACAGTGGCGGGTACCGCGACGGCTTTGCACCGTTCTTCCCTTTTCAGCATACGTTTGTATGCACCGTACTTGCTCATCGTATATGCGTTTTCAAAGAACATGATGTTAATCATATGATACACCATTTTTTTCTTCTTGCCTATCCTGTTTACGAAAAAAGCACCTTCTTATTCAGAAGGCGCTTTGTAGTAATCGCACGAAAATCGTTTCACGAGCGTATGTGGAATGATAATTCGTTTAATCGGCTCATTCGGATTTTCGATTTGTTGTATTAAATTTCTTGCTGCTTCAAAGCCAAGTTGGAAAATGTTAATGTCTACCGACGTTAACGGCGGACGGGAAATTTCCGATAAAAGGACGTTGTTAAAGCTGACGATCGATAAATCCGTTGGCACGCTTAAGCCCATTTCTGCAAGCGTATTTAAGACACCGAGCGCCATTAAATCGTCGGCGACAACGAGCGCAGTCGGCGGCTCAGCGAGTGAAAGCAGCTCTTTCATCGCCTCTTGCCCGCCTTCTTTTAAAAATTCTTCATGTACAATGTAATCTTTTCGATACGTCAGCCCTGCCGATTTCAACGCTTTTTCATATCCGCGCAAACGATCCATCGTCACAATGAGATTGACGTTTCCGCCGACAAAAGCGATGCGCTCATGACCGAGTTCAATTAAATATTCTGTCGCCTCGCGCGCCGCGCGCACGTTATCGTTATCGACATGTGTAATTTCCTCCGCTTTTTTATGCGGTTTCCCGATGACGACAAACGGCACGTCTTCTTTTTGCAAATACGTCATAATTTTATCGTTCGCACGCGAATACAGCAAAATGACTCCATCGACACGCTTTCCTTGCACCATATGCACGACGCCATCGTAAATTTCCGCTTCCGTTTCCCCCGTCGATAACTGCAGCGCATATTGACGATCGTGCACCGCTTTACTGATGCCGCGAATGACTTCTGGGAAAAACGGGTTTTGAAACGCCTTATCCGCTGAGCTTGGCATAATTAAGCCGATGACTTGCGTCGACTTATTTGCTAAGCTGCGTGCGATAAAATTCGGATGATAGCCAAGCTCTTTCATCGCCTCGCGCACTTTTTTCTTCGTTTTCTCGCTAATGCGCGGGCTATCTGCGATGACGCGTGAAACAGTCGATGGTGCGACATTCGCTCGCTTCGCTACATCTTTAATTGTTACTGTCATAAAAAAATCCCCCATCTCTTACAAAACAATTGACGCTTCCTCTACCGCTCGTTGTTCACCGTTTACAACAACCGTTAACGGTACGTCTCCAACGAACACGACACGCAACTGCCAAGTTGGTTCGTACGCCCCTTCTGTTTCTACTTCGAAATGAACGGTATCATCCAAAAACGTCGCACGAATATGCATGTGTACATATTCGCCTTTTTCATACGCAAACGTCGTACCGTCATCATCGTAAAGCGTATATGTCGATGTTCCTTCCTTCATTGTATACACATATAACGTCAACTGTTCATCCTCAATGAACGTCGATGGCTTCACTTTCGCGTGAGCAATCATTGCCCCTTCCTTCACGTATATTGGTAAACGGTCAAGCGGGGCTTCAACGATGTATCTTCGTCCACCTTCAAATCGCTCTTTCGTCCAATAATCGATCCAGCGTCCTTCTGGAAAATAAACGATGCGATGTTTCGTATATGGGCGAACGATCGGTGCGACCATCACTTGTTCCCCGACCATAAACTGATCCGATATATTCCACGTTTCTTCATCGTTCGGATATTCCATCATGAGCGGACGCATCATCGGCACACCTGTTTTATGCGCTTCAAAACATAACGTATATAAATGTGGAAGCCATTCATAACGCAATTCAATATATCGTTTAATCATTTGTTCATACCGTTCCCCAAATGCCCACGGTTCTTGCCGCGCAAAACCGATCGCACAATGGTTGCGAAAATATGGGAAAAAGGCGCCGACTTGCGTCCAACGAACGAGCAACTCCCCATTCGTATCATGCGCAAAGCCACCGACATCCGCCCCGCAAAATGCAACAGCGGACACACTTAAGTTTAAACACATCGGCAACGAAAGCTCAACATGTTCCCAAAAACTGCGATTATCGCCCGTCCATACCGCTGCATAGCGATGAATGCCGGAAAACCCTGCGCGCGTCAATACGAACGGACGTTTTCCTTTCAATTGCTTTTTCAATCCGTGATATGTCGCCTCTGTCATCATCATGCCATATACGTTATGCACTTGACGATGCGTTTTCCAGCCGTCATGAACAACGTGTTCGTCGATCGTTTTCGTTTCATTAAACACGGACGGCTCATTCATATCGTTCCAAATCCCTTCTATGCCGATGTTTGTATAAAACGCGTGTTGTTCCCCCCACCACTTTCGCACTTTTTTCTTTAGAAAGTCTGGGAACACGCTCGTCCCCGGCCAAACGTCTCCTTTGTATAACGTTCCATCTGCATATTTACAAAAATAATCTTTTTGCACCCCATTGCGATACGTCTCGTATTCCGCATCGACTTTCACGCCCGGATCTACAATCGGAACGATATGAACCCCTTGTTCTTTTGCATATTGAACGAGCGATTGCGGATGTGGAAATCGTTTTTGATCAAATGTAAACACACGATACTCATCCATATAATGAATATCTAAATATACCGCATCAAGCGGAATTTGTTTCGTGCGAAACGTATGAATTAATTCGCGCACTTCTTGTTCCGTTTCATAACTATAACGCGATTGATGATACCCAAGTGCCCATTTAGGCGGCAGCGGCATGCGACCAATGAGGTGCGTATATTGCGTTAACACATCTTTCGGATGCGGCCCAGCAAACACATAATAATCGAGCGCTCCCCCATCTGATGTAAATGTGTAAAACGATTCATGACGTAAATCAAACGTCGTTTTATACGTATGGTCAAAAAAGATGCCGTGCGCATGTCCGTTTTTCAACACCATCATGTACGGATGTGATTGATATAGCGGATCTGTTTCTAAATTGTGTGGCGCATACACGTCTGTATTCCACATCGTCCATACTTCGCCACGCTTATTTAATACCCCCGTTTTCTCTCCTAAACCGTATACGACATCTGTCGGAGCGAGCGCATGTGTACAACGCATGCGCCCTTTCGCTTCAAAACATACAGGTTGTACGTCGCGAACAAGAAGCGTCCCTTCCTGATCGTATATCGCTAAACGAAACGGACTTCGCTCGATGATGACCGTCAGCTGTTTCGTCTGTAGTGTCCAACCGTTTTCTTCTTCACGAACGCGCACGTCCACTTTTTCTGGCGTTGCGACGACCGCAGGACTGACAGAGACGTACTTTTGGTCGAACGGATCGATCGTCACTCGAACGATATCATCACGATAAAAATGTATTTTACCCGATGCCCGCTCGCACGTAAATGCAAATATTTGCTTTTTTCCTTCAATTTTTTGCACATGTCCAATCGGTTGCCATCTTTCCGATTCATCTGTCTGATCGACCGGCCGAATCGCAAAACTTGTATCTTCTAGCATGCTCTCTCCCCCATCATCATTATGCTTTTCGTTTGCGCGCGAAGTATAAAAACAGACCAAATGCCGTATATACCGCAAGAAGCGCCGCAATAAACGGAATGTTTAATCCCGTTTTTGGCGCAAGCACGTAAATTTCCGCCGTTTCGCGATCTAAAATGATGTCGTACTTGCCGTCTTTGCTGCGCACTAAATCTCCCGCCAGCAACCCGCGCAATTCTTTTCCTTGTTCTAGCTCATCGTCGAGCGTCACTTTTTGCGTTTTTGACGTATTATTGATCGCAATTACCGTCGTTTCCTTTCCATACGTCCGCTTAAATAGAGCCATGCCATCTTTTTCATAAAGCAATTCAAAATCACCGCGACGAAGCGACGGAAGTGTCTCGCGCAATTCCCCAAGCTTTGTCACATAATCAATCAACTCTTTATCGGTACGGAAATTCATTAAACGACGGTTATCTGGATCTTCCCCGCCGTCAAGCGCAATTTCTGTTCCATAGTACATGATTGGAATGCCCGGCGCTGCAAACAAATACGTCAATCCGAGCTTTAAACGCGTCACCGGATTGATGCGATTTTGCAACGCTAAACGAGTAAACCGAACGGTATCGTGATTGTCTAAAAACGTTCCGAGCAAATACGGTCGGTCATAAAACGCCACGTTTCGCTTCCATACGTTGTAAAGCGGCTCAAGCGATTGATCGACGTTTGAAAAAATGGTTGACGCTTCTTTGTAAAACGGAAAATCAATTAGCGCATCGATGCCGTGCTTCCCATATTCCGCGACATAACGTGGGTCGTCATGCCATACTTCTCCAAGAAGGAAAAAGTCTTGTTTCACCGACTTCACTTCTTTTGAAAACTCGTCCCAAAACGATTTTGGCACATGTTTTACCGTATCTAAACGATATCCGTCAACGTCTGTTTCTTTTATCCACCATTTCGCGACATCGAATAAATACGCTTTCACTTCCGGATTTTCTTGCGCTAAATCCGGGAGGCCAAACAACCAACCGTTTTCTACTTCTTGTTGGTTCGCCCAATTAAAAATGTCTTTTTTCTCATGAAACCAATCTTTTTTCGCTGGATCATTTAGCCACGGATGATTGTAGCCCGTATGATTGACAACGAAATCTAAAATGACTTTCATATCGCGTTTATGCGCTTCTTTCACAAGCCGTTTGAAGTCATCAAGCGTTCCAAAATGCTCTTCTACTTTATAAAAGTCTTCAATCCAATAGCCGTGATACCCGCCCTTTTCGTTCGCAAAAATCGGCGTCAGCCAAATGGCTGTAAAGCCCATTTCCTTTATGTAATCGAGCTTGTCAATAATCCCTTGCAAATCACCGCCATGGTATGCTTTCGGATCATGCACATTTACATCGTAATCGTTTTTCGGATTCCCGTTATTAAAACGGTCGACCATAATAAAATAAATGCGCTCATCTTGCCACGCTCGCTCCGTTTTCGCACTCGCTGGCGTCGTCACGGACAACAACAAAACAAAAATAAGTAGCGCACGAAATACACGTTTCATTTCATTTCACTCCCCATTCATTCCAAATCTTCTTATGTTAATATATCTCTAAATAGTAAGAAAGGAAAGAACCAAAACGATTCTTTCCTTTCGTTTCTCATCCTTTTGTTCCACCTGCCGTTAAACCAGAAACGAAATACTTTTGGAATGAAAGGAAGAGAATAGCGATCGGCACAGCAATTAATACCGAACCTGCCGCAAACGTTGTAAATTCGCTACCGAACTGCTTCGCCACTAAATCGTACAATCCGACCGCTAGCGTATATTTTTCTTTGCTGCGCAGCAAAACGCTCGCTAAAATGAAGTCACCAAACGGTGCAATAAACGTAAAGAGCGCCACGACCGCAATAATTGGCTTCGCAAGCGGTAAAACGATTTGGAAGAAAATGCGCAAGTGCCCTGCTCCGTCAATTTTCGCCGATTCATCAAGCTCTTTCGGAATCGTATCTAAATATCCTTTCATGAGCCACGTATTCATCGGAATGGCACCGCCGACGTATACGAGAATTAACCCTAAATGCGTATCAACTAATCCCGTTAAAAGCGCTAAAATGAAAATCGCAATGAGCGCCGCAAAGTTTGGAATCATCTGCAAAATTAAAAACGTCATGAGCCCGTTTTGGCGCCCGACAAAGCGATAACGCGAAAATGAATACGCCGTTAAACTAACTAAAATGACCGAAAAAATCATCGTCAACGTTGAAATTTTTAACGAGTTCCAATACCAAGTCAAATAGTCGCTTTGCGACGTATCAAACAATTTTTTGTAATGGGCAAGCGTGGCGTTGTCTGGAATCATTTTCGAGCCGGACAAACTTTGCCCCGGGTTAAACGACGAGCCAACGACCCAAAGAAGCGGATAGACGATAATGATCGTCATCACCAAAATGACTGCATACGACAACGTGAGCCGAATGAGTTTTTGTCTTTTCATATCCATATTACATCATATCCTCTTCTTTAAATGATTTTGTTCTTCTAAACTGCCATAATGCAACAGATACGACAACGAGCGAAAGCAATAACGTAATCGCCGCTGCTTTCGAATATTGCGCAGATGTCATCGTTAAACGATAAATCCATGAAATTAAAATGTCTGTCGCACCGGCATTTTGCCCGGATACCGCAGGGCCGCCACCATTAAATAAGTAAATGATGTTAAAGTTGTTGAAGTTAAACGTATATTGCGTAATTAAAATCGGCGCTGTGGCATACAACACAAGCGGAAGAGTAATTTTCGTAAACTTTTGCCAACTTGAAGCGCCATCGACTGTCGCTGCCTCGTACAATTCGTTCGGAATCGCCTGCAATACCCCCGTTGTCATCGCAAAGACGAACGGGAACCCGAGCCACGTTTGAATCAAAATAAGGGCGACTTTCGTCCAAAACGGATCGGTCATCCACTCGATCGGTCCGATGCCTAATGATGCTAAAATCGTTTTATTAATGACCCCGAACGATTCGTTAAACATGCCGGAAAAGACGAGAATCGTCACGAACGCAGGAACGGCCCAAGGTAAAATGAAAATCGTCCGAATGATCGCTTTTCCTTTTAAATCTTTTTGGTTCACAATAATCGCTAAGAAAATACCGAGCGCAATTTGTAACGTCGTTGCCCCGAACGTCCAAACGATCGTCCAAGCAAGGACGTTAATAAACGTTTTTCGCCAAAGATCGAGCTTCACTAAATCAATGAAGTTTTGAAACCCAACCCAGTCAACAAGTTTAGCTGGCGGAGAATGATATAAGTCATAGTTTGTAAACGCCAATAAGACAACGAAAATAATCGGGAAAATGACGACGAATACAAGCAAAATAAAACCTGGTGAAATCATTAAATATGGAAAGCCGTTGTCGACGAGCGCACGATATTGCTCGCGCAACGAGCTAATTTTCAACCCTAAATCCCGCTTTTGCCCATTTTTATAAGCGTCGCGCAAGTTAAACGCATAAAAACCGAGACCAAACACGGAAATAATAACGGCTAAAATTCCTTCGACAAGCAAGAAAATGGAATGGTCACGTCCGATGACTTCACCGAGCGTAAAGATCCCCCACCATCCCATATTTAATAAATCTTTAAAAACGATGAAAAACGAAGCAGCTAAAATGAAAAACGAAACGCCTTTGACGTATTGGCGATTATATAGTTGGCCAAATCCCGGAATGAGCGATAAACCGAGGGCAACTTTCCGATGATTGGATTGATACATTGGTGTTTCCATTGATTTTGTCTCCTTTCTAAACAATTGCGAGGAGCGCACTTGAATGTGAATAAGTAAACAAAAAAAAGAAAGTTGAAGCAGTACCTCTACAAGAGAGGTACCGCTCGTTACTTACTTGCTTGGATGGTTTGTTTCAATGTTCGTTTTAATTGTTTTTACAGCTTCATCAAGCGCTTGTTTTGGCTCTGCTTTTTGGTTTGCGACAAGTTGAAGCGCTGTCGCCATTGGTCCCCATACTTCTGCCATTTCAGGAATGTTTGGCATCGGAATCGCATATTGAGATTGGATCGCAACGGCTTTTGCTCCTTCATCTTCTGCGATTATCGGATCGTTAATGAGCGACTTCACTGGCGGAATTTCGCGCGTTAACTCAAAGCGTTTTTTCGCATTTTCTTCATTTGTAATAAATTCAATCAGTTTTGTTGCCCACTCAGGATGTTTCGAGAATGCAGATACGTGCCAACCTTTTACACCCATAAACGTTTTTACAGGCTCACCGTTTGGCAATTTTGGCATTGGCGCTACACCGATATCAATACCTGCATCACGCATACCTTGGAACGCCCACGGACCGTTCATGACAGACGCTGCTTTTCCTTCGTTAAATAAGCCGTCCATCGCTGAACCACCGTTTTCACCGATAATACCTTTCGGGAACAACTCTTTATACCATTTTTGAATATACTCTGTTCCTTTCACTGCTCCTTCGTTATTTAAGCCAATATCGTTGCGATCTAACGCACCGTTATTGTTTTTAAATACGTAGCCGCCCATCCCAGCGATAACGCCATGTGCGAAATAGAAGTTATCCCAAAGCGCTAAGAAACCGTATTGATCGCCTTTTGTAAACTCTTTTGAGAACTGATACAATTCGTCCATCGTTTCAGGCGCTTTGTCCATTAATTTTTTGTTATAAATGAATACAGGAGTTTCTACTGCTTTTGGAAGTCCGTATAACTTTCCATCATACATTTGCGCCGCAATCGAAGATTCTGTAAACGTATCTAATACCGCTTGATCGACGTTAATTTCACGAATTAATCCTTCTGTTACGAGCTGACCGATTTGGTCGTGCGGAACAGTAATGACGTCAGGACCTGTGCCAGCCGGACCATCTAGGCGAAGTTGATCGCGTTGTTTTGTTGCCATTTCAACTTCTTTGTACTCCACTTTAATGCCGTATTTTTCTTCAAACGCTTTAATCGCCGGTTCTAACGCTACACCGCGCTTCACGTCTTCCCAAACGACAAGCTTTTCTGGTTTCGGCGGCATGCCGTCTTCCGTTACTTCTGTTTTTCCTTCATTTTCGTTTTCTTTTGGCTTTGCCTCATCTTGTGGACCACAACCTGCCATCACACCTGCAAGCAACGCAAGCGATGAAAAAATGGATACCGTCTTTTTCATTTCGACCCCTCCTGTGTTTTAAGCAATACGTACAAACGCTTTCATTTTTGCGAAAACGATTGCACAACCTTTATCTTTATTATACAAACATTTTCCGCTTTGACAACTGTTTTTTTCATCTTTTTTTGAATGAATGTTGACTTTTTTATCTCTTTCATTTTACGCTTAACATAAGCATTGTATCCGCTTCCTTAAACGAAGACAGAAAACATGTCCAACTATGTGACAAAAAGCGCAATCGATTGCGCGCTAAATGGAGAGGAGTGATTGAAACATGTTAAAAGAAGCGATTTACCACCGTCCAAAAGATGCGTTTGCTTATGCATACGATGAGCGAACGTTACATATTCGTTTACGGACAAAAAAAGATGATGTCGATGCTGTCTTTCTTCTTTTCGGTGACCCGTACGTATGGGAAGATGGCGCGTGGCAATTTGATAAAAAACCGATGAAAAAAAGCGGTTGTGACGCGCTATTTGATTATTGGTTTATCGCTGTGCAGCCACCGTATCGCCGCTTGCGCTACGGATTTGAATTGCACGATGAAGAAAACGTGCTTATCTATACGGAAAAAGGCTTTTATGAAAAAGCGCCAACAGACGATACCGCATACTACTTTTGTTTTCCATTTTTAAACCGCATCGACGTTTTTGACGCACCTAGCTGGGTGAAAGACACCGTTTGGTATCAAATTTTCCCTGAACGATTCGCCAACGGCGATCCGAAATTAAATCCACCTCATACGCTCCCATGGGGAAGCGTCGATCCGACGACAACGAGCTTTTTTGGCGGCGATTTTGAAGGGATTATAAAACGGCTAGACTATCTTGTCGAGCTCGGCATTAACGGCATTTATTTTACGCCTATTTTTAAAGCCCCGTCGAACCATAAATACGATACGATCGACTATTTTGAAATTGATCCGCAATTTGGCGATAAACAGACGTTTAAACGGCTCGTTGATGCATGCCATGACAGAGGCATTCGCATCATGCTTGATGCGGTATTTAATCATAGCGGCTACTATTTCGCTCCGTTTCAAGATGTATTAAAAAACGGGGAAACATCGCGCTATAAAGATTGGTTTCATATTCGTCAGTTTCCGTTACAAACAAAACCAATTCCAAATTACGATACGTTTGCGTTCGTGCCAGAAATGCCGAAGTTAAATACAGAAAACCCGGAAGTGAAACAATATTTATTAGACGTCGCAACATATTGGATTCGCGAATTTGACATCGACGGATGGCGATTAGACGTAGCAAACGAAGTCGATCATCAATTTTGGCGCGAGTTTCGCCAAGCGGTGAAAGCGATCAAACCGGACGTGTACATTCTCGGTGAAATTTGGCACGATGCGATGCCGTGGTTGCGCGGAGATCAGTTTGATGCCGTCATGAACTATCCGTTTACAAACGGGGCGCTGAACTATTTCGCGAAAGGACATGTGCGCGCCAGCGAATTTGCGAACACGATCATTCACGTATGGCATAACTATCCGCAAAACGTAAACGAAGTCGCCTTTAATTTGCTCGGTAGCCACGACACGCCGCGCATTCTCACCCAATGCGGCGAACAAAAGGAAAAAGTGAAACTTATGTTTACGTTCCAACTTTCTTTCAGCGGATCGCCATGCATATATTACGGAGACGAAATCGGTTTAACTGGCGGTCAAGATCCGCTTTGCCGTAAATGTATGGTATGGGAAGAGGAAAAACAAGACCGCGATTTATTCGCACACGTCCAAACGCTTATTGCACTGCGCAAACAATATCGTTCCTTGCGCTTTGGCGAATTTCATGTGTTAGAAGCAAACGATGAAACGAATCATATCGCTTACGTGAAAACATATGAAGACGAAACGATCGTTTGCGTATTAAACAACGGAGAAGCCCCATTGGAATGGACCGTTCCGTTTTCGCTTGGCGACAAAACGGTGACAAACCTTTGGACAAACGAGCAAATAACAGAGCGAACGATGACAATCGAACCGTACGGCTTTCGAATGCTGCTCGTACAAGCTACGTCCGCTGAATAAAGCGACGATATTCGCTTGGTGTCATTCCTTCCATTTTTTTAAATACGCGCGAAAAATACGCGCCGTCTTCAAATCCGACTTGTTTTGCGATTGCCGCGACCGTCTCATTCGTCGCGGCTAATTTTTTCTTCGCCATCTTTAGCCGATAATCGTTCACATATTGCAACGCGCTCATGCCGATCGTTTTTTGCATGCAACGCGAAATGTAGTCTGGATGAAGACGAAGCGCATAAGCGAGATGCTCCATGTCAAACGGTTCTCCGTAATGACGATGAATATATTCCATCGCCGCTGCACATACATGCTCGGCAGCTGACGGAATATGAAGCATTTGTTTTTGCAGTTGAACGATCCATTGAGCGAATAACAACTGTTGCGTTAACGCATGATCGGGGGTTTGTTGCTCGCGAACAATGTGTTGGAGCATCGACTCCATCCCCGATTGTTTCAATTTTCCATATTGCGGGATACATAAACGATATTGCGCATAATCGACATATGTAGCCTCTCTCTCAATAATATCACCCCAGCCATACGGCTGTTTTTCAACCCGATCGTATTGCGGCACTGAAAAATGAATCCAAATAAACTGCGTATCTTCATCGCACGGCTCATGCCCGTAATGTTCAAAGCCCGGACATAAAATCACGTATTCTCCTTCACGAACAACGAACGTTTCTTCATGTTCCGTCATATATAACGTTCCTTTTTGCACATACAAAAAATCAAATACAGAAAACGTGCGCCGAAAATGTTTCATTCCTTTTCGAAACATCGCCTCGCCCCCTTTAATAAAAACAGGAAACGGCGGAACGGAAAACGATATATACATAAGACCCCTCCTTTAAGTCGGAAATGTACAAAAGTAATCGTCTTTTTCCCTTTTCTCCATTATAACAATCCATTACACTGAAAACAGTTTGCAAGTCGGAAATCGTAAAGGAGTTGTCTTCTTTGGCAAAAAAGCTTTCTTTATTTGCGCTCACTTGGCCGATTTTTATTGAATTGACGCTTCATATGTTAACGGGCAACGCCGATACGTTTATGCTTAGCCAATATGCAGATGAAGCGGTGGCTGCGGTCGGTGTAGCGAATCAACTGTTGTTTATGGTCGTTGTCATGTTTGGCTTTATCGCAACAGGAACATCGATTTTAATTGCACAATATGCGGGGGCAAACGATGAAAAAACAGCTTCCTACATCGGAGCTGTTTCCATTTGGGCAAATATGTTATTTGGCATCGTATTAAGTGTGGCCCTTTGGGCAGGAAGCGACACTCTTCTTCAACTCATGAACGTCCCGAATGAACTCATTGCAGATGCGCGCACGTATTTATGGATTGTCGGCGGCTTTTCGTTTGTGCAAGCGCTCATTATGACGCTCGGGGCGATATTGCGCAGCTACGGGTTTACGCGCGACATGATGAACATTACGATCGGGGTCAATATATTAAACATTATCGGAAACTATTTCGTTTTGTTTGGGCCGTTCGGCTTACCTGTATTAGGTGTCGAAGGTGTCGCTTGGTCAACGACGATTAGCCGCATGATCGGGCTTGTCGTTGGATTTTTTCTCGTGATGAAACGTCTCCAACATCCGCTCCCGCTTTTATCGAAAGAGGCGCTTTCATTTGCTTACGTCAAACAATTATTAAAAATCGGCATTCCATCTGCCGGCGAACATGTCGCTTACAATACATCACAACTTGTCATCACCTATTTCATTACGATGCTTGGCACAGAAGCATTAACGACAAGAGTATATACGCAAAACATTATGATGTTTATTTTTTTATTTAGCGTTGCCATTGGGCAAGGGACGCAAATTATCGTCGGGCATCTCGTTGGGGCGGAACGCTTTCATGAGGCGTATATCCGCTGCTTGCGAAGTTTACGGCTCGCCGTCATCATTTCGTTTACCGTTGCGGCCGTGTTTTCCGTCTTTTCCGATCAACTGTTTTCCATTTTCACAAGCAACAATCGGATGATTGAAACAGGCGGGACGCTCATTTTACTCACGATGCTTCTCGAACCCGGACGTTCGTTTAATCTCGTCATCATTAACTCTTTACGCGCGGCTGGCGACGTAAAATTTCCTGTCTACATCGGTATCGCATCGATGTGGGGGATCAGCGTCCCGCTCGCCTATATTCTTGGCATTTCGTTCAATCTCGGCTTAGTTGGCATCTGGCTCGCCTTTACGGCGGACGAATGGCTGCGCGGCTTGCTCGTCTATTGGCGCTGGAAATCAAATGTATGGCGCACAAAATCGTTCGTCAAAAAGGAAGCGACAGCTTAACACCGAGCAAATAATAAGCGACATTTTGTCCACTAATGACAACCATTGGCGATCCACCTCCCGGGTGGGTCGTCCCTCCAACGAAATATAATCCTTTCACTTCTTTACATGCATTTGACGGACGTAAAAACGTGTCCCGCCGCCGATTCGACGCCACGCCATACAATGCGCCGCGATATGCGCCAAACTGTTCAGCAATATGAAGCGGAGTGATGACGCGTTCGACGTCTGGCACAACGTTTAATCCGTACGAGCGAAGCCGTTCGTACACAAGCTGCTTATATGCTTGTTCATCGACTTGCATACGCCCATCTTTTGTGAGTGGCGGAGCATTCACTAACACAAACAACGATGACCCTTCTTTCGTAAATGGTGGCGCGCAAACGTATATCGTCGGATGTTCACTATACCGTCCAGCAAGTATATGTTCAAACTCTTGTTTATAATTAGGGGAGAAAAACACGTTGTGATGAGCTAAATCATCCCATTTTTCTTTCGTTCCAACTAACATGACAAAGGCAGAAATGGACGGCTCGGCTCGTTCATACGAGCGATCGTGAGGATCAACGAGCTCGCGATACGCCTGTAACAAATCGGCATTCATAATCACGACATCCGCTTCTACCTTTTCCCCGTCTTCAAGCTCCACTCCTTTCACCGCTCCGTTATGCACAATGACACGCTTGACCGCTCGGTTTGTATGTAACGTTGCCCCCGCTCGTTTTGCAAGCATCGCAAACGTATCGGCAATACGAGCATTTCCCCCTTCTACGTAATATACGCCATCGACCATTTCTAAATAAGCAATCATCGCAAACGTCGCTGGCGCCATATACGGCGAGGAGCCAATGTACGTCGCATAACGGTCGTACGCTTGAATAACATGTTCGTTTGTAAAATAACGTTGAAAAAAATGATGTAACGTTTCAAACGGGCGCGCATTCAATAAAGCAAACGCAAGCGACGGCGACATATAATCAACAAAAGAGCGAAACATGCGTGGAAAAAAGTACGTTTTCGCCAGCCGATACAACCGTTCCACTTCGCGCAAAAAATCGTCGTATCGCAACGCCCCGACGCGATCAATCGCCGCAAGCTGCTCTTTCATGTAATCGCGATCGCTCGAAAGAAAAAACGTCGTTTTGTCTTCATATACGTTTTTCGTATGCACAGACAATTTTCGAAACGTGATGTAATCTTCTGTACGCGCCCCTGTTTGCTCAATCACATGACGAAATACAAACGGCATCGTAATCGTATTCGGCCCAAAATCGAAATAATAATCGCCGAGTTGAACGGGCATTAACTTTCCGCCGAAATGACTATTTTTTTCAAACAACTGCACATCAACACCTCGCTGTGCAAGCGTCACCGCGGCAGACAATCCACCGAGCCCACCGCCGATAATGACTACTTTTTTCACGTGTACGTCCTCCCCTTCCATTCATACCGTTTTGCGCGCATCGACGCATACATTAATACGATAAACGCCGCGGCACTGATCGGCATCCAATAACATGTCGAAATCGAGCGCTCCGTCTTCCACTCGACATACGCCTTTTGCGCAATGATGATCGCAAGCGGCAAGGAGTACGCTGCCCCATATATGAGCGACAACGGCGCGAAAATAAGCGGCGCGACATAACATATGCCATAAAACATCGTAAGTAACAAAACAAAAAACGGGGAACGATTTAATCCGATATATACATTTTTCAAAAAACCGGCCCATACTTCTTTATTCGTTTCATACATATAACAAACGACATGTGTGCTCACGTTCGCTAAAATGACGCGATAACGATGTTCTTTCATTTTTCGGGCAATCATCACATCTTCAACAAGTTCTTGCTTGACGGACGCATGACCACCGATCGCTTCATAAGCGGTGCGCTCGAAAAATAAACAAGCTCCATGCGCCGCCGTTGTTGCCCGCATGTTCGTATAGTTGGCGAAAACGAGCGGCAAATGAAAGAAAATAAAAAAATGTTGCAACGGAACGAGCCATTTTCCAACGAGCGGCAGCGACTTTGGATGAAACGACGGAAAACCAGTGACAAGTTTTGCATGATATGTCGTTGCGACCGTCAACAATGCTTCAATGACCGTTGGCTTTAACTCAACATCCGCATCAATAAAAAATAAATATGCTCCGTTCGCTTGCTGAGCGAGTTGATGACACGCATGCACCTTTCCTGCCCATCCGTCAGGAAGCGCCTTTCCTTGCAAAAGCGTAAAACGATCGTCCCCTTTCGTTTCTTGCAGCAAAAACTCATACGTTCGATCCGTTGATTGATCATCAAGAAGCAAAAACTCGATCGGCTCATATGTTAGCTGTTTTAGCGAGCGAACGAGACGCTTGACATTCCTTTCTTCATTGCGCAACGGAACGAGCACGCTCACAAGCGGACGATCAGTAAACACCGAACGTTTCGGAAGAGGAACAAGAAACAAAGAGTTGACAACCGTCCAAATGAAAAAACATGCCAAAATGACGCTCATCCTTTTCCTCCATCCCAACGGCGAAACGATTGAATTTGTTCAGCGATCACTAACCGCCGAACATCATCGAGCTGCGCGGTACACATACGCTCAAGTTCAGCCGTTTTTTCTTTTCGGTTGCTTCCTGAAATATCACAAATATATAACGGCTCGCCAATATGAATAAACCATTCCGGCTTGCGATGATGACGAAAACTATGGTAAAACGCAAGCGGAACGATGGGCACGTTCGCCCGTTCCGCTACATATACAGCGCCTGTAAAAAATTGAAGCGGGCGCTTTTCAATATGTTGTTCTTCCCCTTGTGGAAACATCCAAACGCTTTTCCCGTCACGCAATAACGAAACCGCATAGTCAAGCGAATTCATGATATCTTTTCGTTGCGCACGATTCACCGAAAAACCGCCGAGCTTACGGAAAAACGGATATTGTTTTAATCCTTCTTCTGACATCATCGCATAACTATTTTGTTGAAAAACAAAACGGCTTAATTGAAATGCGATCAGTCCATCCCACCACGAACTATGATTCGCCACATATAGCGCAGGCGTTCGGACGACATGTCCACGTACATACAACCGATGAAACGATGTGCGCAACAACCATGTGTTATAAAGCGAAAACATCCATTCAAATGCGCGGCTTTTTTTCGCTTCAATCATGTCGATCGTCTCCATTTCCAAAAAATAACCGACGTAAGCGATAGTCCGAGGACAAAAGCGGCATATAACTGTTCCATGAACGCAAGAAATAAAAACATCGCTTCAAGAAGGAAAAAAAGAGAAATGGCTCGCTGTTCGGAACTTGCTTTGCGCGCTGGAAAAAGAAAAAGCGTAAAATGAATAACGAACGCGACGACAAACCAGCCGACAAAATTTTGGAGTGGAACGTTGTAATATATGCTCGTTTCTTCCCAAATCCAATACTGTTTTGCCACATATGCTACCGGGTCAATGGCTAAATCTAATACGACCGCCAACGCTGCACCGACAACAGCAGAAAATAGCGGGCGCTTTGTTGAAACGAAACGGAATGCGAGCGCATGCGTACAACCGATGACCGCAAGCCAAGCAAAACCGATCGCAATCGGTACCCCAAACACCGTCATGCCAAATTGATTCGTATAATCATATGAACCGAATATGAGACTATACGTTGCTCCGACGTATTCGACCACCATCGTACCGATGAAAATAGCAACCGTTGCGATGACGCCACGTCGACCGTATGTTTCGATTAAAAAAGAGGCGCCAATCCCCCCAGCAAGCATTAAAAAGACAACATTGGCCCACTCTAACCACGGCGGAAGAAGACGAAAACCGACGAGCACAATCCCGCATGCATACCAAATGAGAAAGAGGCGGTATAACCGATCACCCGACTTCAACGTTTTCGCCTCCCATTTGTTGCAATAACGCTTTTTTCCGTTCTTCCGATACGAACGCTCGCTTCGTAAATACGTCATATTGTTGTTCACGAACAGCATGTAAAATGCTTTTATACATAAGCGCCGCTCCTTTTACGGCAAAACGGGCAGACAGTGGATAAAGAGAAAACATTTTTTCTGCCTCCGCATATCTATTTTCCGCCTCTTGTGCGATATGCTCCCATAAATCAATAAATGAGCTCGTCACTTGACCGAAAGCAATCTGTTGTTCACTCACTCCATACATGTTCATCCATTCGCGCGGCAAATACACGCGACCGCGCATCATATCTTCGCCGACATCGCGCAAAATGTTCGTCAACTGCATCGCTTCGCCGAGCGCGATCGCGCTCTCTTTTAATTGTTCGCGGCGATGCGGGGCTAAAATCGGCAATAACATGAGCCCGACGGTACTTGCCACACAATAACAATAGCGAAGCAACTGGGGAAACGTATCATAACGATGGACAGTTAAATCCATTTTTTGCCCTTCGATCATATGCCAAAACGGTTCAACGTCCATATCATAGCGCGCAAAGACATCGCGAAGCGCGATCCACATAAAATCATCCTCTGTATGCCCCGCCACAAACGCTTCCCATTGTTTTTCGAATTGTTGCAACTGTTCATCTGGTTGTTCTCCTTCATCCACGATGTCGTCCACGCGGCGACAAAACGCATAAATCGCCCAAATGGCCTGACGATCATCATACGGAAGAAGGGAAAACGCGCGATAAAACGTTTTCGAATGATATGCTGTCACCGCTTCACATTGTGCATACGCTTGCTTTACATTCACTCGTACTCACTCCAATCACGAAGTAATTGTTCCGTACATAATTTCGCCCCTTGCATGACAATCGGAACCCCTCCACCCGGATGAACAGATGCTCCAACACGATACACGTTTTCGTAACGTGTCGACTTTACTTGTGGACGAAATGGACCAGATTGAAATAATGTCGGCGCGATCCCGAACATCCCGCCATCATACAATCCTTCTTTGTGCGCATCAATCGGCGTACGAACATGCATCCACTCCATTTCCTTCTTCAAGTTCGGAAACGCTCGTTTCTCCACTTCATCAACGATGCGAGAAATCCAATGTTGTTGTGTTGTCCAATCGATATGGCGCCCAGCCGGCACAGGAATTAATACATATAACACGCTTTTCCCGTCAGGCGCTAACGAACGATCGACCGCTGACGGATAAAACGTATAAAATGACGGATCTTTCGGGACAACTTTTCGAACAAAGACGTCATCCATATGTTGTTGAAAATCCGGTGGTAAAAAAAATTGATGAATTGGTGCATCGTACGTGCGCCCAAGTCCGATATAAAGCAACACGCAGCTCGATGAAGGGGTCCACGTTCGTTTTTTCGTCATCATCGGTTCATCTGTATTCATCACAACTGCATCGAAACGGTACATTTCTCCTCGAGCATAAAGCGCTTCGATTTTTGAACCGTTCACTTCGTACCGTTCCACTTCTGTTTGCAATCGAACCGTTACACCTGCTTCTGCTAGTTTTCTTGCAAGCAAAGAAACGAGACTAGCATATCCACCTTTCACGTAATAAACCCCGTGTGCATGCTCGCTAAACGAAACGAGCGAATAAAGAGATGGCGTCGTATACGGATTGCCTCCAATATATAACGTCTGTAACGAATAAGCAAGCTGCAACCGTTCATCGTGAAAATAACGGCTCATGCTCGTTTTCACAGATTGATAGGCGCGCATACGTGAAAAAAGCGCCATCGTTTCTTTCGTGAAAAACGTTCGTTTCTTTAAGAATGTTTTTTTTAAAATGAGCTCATCGCCCTTTTCAAAATTTTCCTTCATCTCATTCATAAAACGTTGGAATCCTTTTTCTTCTCCTGGAAACAGACGAGCAATTTCTTCTCTTTGTCTTTCCTCATCCGCATACTTTGTGTACGATATACCGTCTGCAAAATGAATCGTATACATCGGATCGCACCGAACAAGCTCGTATTCATCTTCCGTTACGCCAACGTCGGAAAGAAAGGCACGCAATTTTTCTGGCAACAATACGATCGTTGGACCGGCGTCAATGCGGAACTCGTCTCGCTCAATAAACGAAAGACGCCCGCCAAGCCGATCATTTTTCTCAAAAACTGTCACATGTGCCCCCCGCTTTGCAAGTGATAGCGCCGTCATCATGCCGCCAATGCCTCCGCCGACGACTGCAATGTTCATTATGCTTCCCTCCGCTTCGGCAAGTCGCCAACTGGAATAAGCGGTTGACGATGTGCTTGTAGTATGCCGTTTGCTGTAATACGGGCTGATTCAAAAATAGTCGGCAAACCGCTTCCCGGATGCGTCCCGCCACCGACGAGCCAACAGTGATTTAGTTCTTCAAATTCGTTATGTGGACGAAACACCATCATTTGCGACAACTGATGGCCTAAATTAAACGTCGCTCCTTCATAAACGAATACATCATGCTCCCAATCATGCGGTGTAATGATTTTTTCGCATTCAATATGTCGCTCCATCTGTTTCCACCCTAATTTTTTACATAGCGTATCCCATAGTTTTCGACGAAACGGCTCTTTCTCTTTTTCCCAATCAATACCGCTCGTATTGTTCGGCACAGGCGCTAAAATGTAAAGCGCACCTTTTCCTTTCGGAGCGACCGTCGCATCCGTTGCGGCAGCATGTTGCACGTAAATGGACGGATCGTGTGGAATCGTTTTTTCTTTCGTAATTTCATCGACGTTTCGCTTGTAATCGTCCGCAAATATAATCGTATGATGAGCAAGATCAACCGGCTTGTTTATCCCGACGTACATCATAAATGTCGAACATGAATATTTCTTTTTTTGCAACTTTTCTTTGCGATATTTTTTTAATACACCGTCATCGACGAGGTTCGTCATCGCATGGGCAAAATCAGCATTTATAATGACTTCATCCGCCATTACTTTTTCACCGTTTTCTAATATGACCCCTTTCACAGCCGTTCCGTCAAGCCAAAGCTTTCGCACCCCTGCGCTCACATGCACGCGCCCTCCATATTCTTCAACGATGCGCGCCATCGCTTTTGGAATTTCATTTAACCCGCCGATGACGTGATAAATGCCGTACGCATGCTCCATGTAAGATAAAATGGAAAACGCACCGGGACATTCCCATGGGGACATCCCTAAATATTTCGCTTGAAACGTAAACGCTAACCGAAGGCGTTCATCATCAAAATATCGGCTTAATACATCGTATAGCGATTGTGACAACGTCAACTGCGGCAACGCTTTTAACACGGCCGGACGCAAATAGTGGTACAATCGATCCATTTTACTTTGCAAAATCGGCGCGAGCGCCTGCAACTTCCGCTCATTTTCATTGATAAACCGCTCATAACCGTCTTCGTTCCCAGGAAATAGCGCAGCGATTTGTTCTTTCATTTTTTTCCGATTCATCGTCATCGCTAACTTGACATCACGAAAAACGAGTTCATACATCGGATCTAATTCGACAAGTTGGACATAGTCGTGTATGTTTCTTCCTGCTGCTGCAAATAACTCTTCAATGATATGAGGCATGCTTAAAAACGTCGGACCGATATCAAAACGGTATTCACCGAGCTCAAATCGTCCATTTCGTCCTCCTACGTACGGTTTTTTCTCAAATACAGACACATCATATCCTTTCGCAGCAAGCAACATCGCGGCAGCAAGCCCACCTGGTCCCGCTCCGACGACAACAATTTTTTTCACACTATCCACTCCTATTGAACAAAAGTTATACAAACATTATACAAGATAAATTAAAAACAGGAAAGAAAAAAGACAGCCGTTTTTTAGCTGTCTTTTAAATGAATGTTGTAATGCTCAAACCACTCATGAAATTGAACGAAATACGCTAACAGCTGCGGACCGGACATGAGTTGACCGAACCACGGGATGCGAAACGACTGCCCTTTCGTTTCCACTAATTCCTTTAACTTCTTTCGATCAAACAATTCATATAAAACGGACGAGCGATTCGTTAAAATCGTCTCTAGCCGTTCAGCAACGATGTCCGTATAACGCGGATGATGTGTTTTCGGATATGGGCTTTTTTTCCGATACAACACGTCATCTGGTAAAATTCCTTCAAGCGCTTTGCGTAAAATTCCTTTTTCACGATTGTTGTACATTTTCATCTCCCACGGAATGTTCCATACATACTCAACGAGGCGATGATCGGCAAACGGTACGCGCACTTCTAAACTTGCCGCCATGCTCATGCGGTCTTTCCGATCTAACAACGTCGTCATAAACCAAATCATATTTAAATAAAACAATTCGCGGCGGCGCGCTTCTTCTGCGCTTTCTCCGTCTGCGTGAGGAACTTCACGAAGCGTTTCTTTATAACGCATATCGGCATACTCATGAAGCGGAAGTTTTTCACGCCACGTTTCATTGAGAAGATCGAATCGCTCATCTAACGAGCGCATCCACGGAAATCCGTCTCGCTCAAAATCTTCTTTTCTATGGAACCACGGATAGCCTCCGAAAATTTCGTCTGCACATTCACCTGATAAACTAACGACAAACTGTTGCTTTATTTGACGGCAAAACCAAAGAAGCGACGAATCAATATCCGCCATTCCCGGCAAATCACGGGCAATGACTGCTTCTTTTAAATCATCAGCTAATTGTTGTTGGGAAATGATGCACGTATGATGAACGGTTTGGAATGCATCCGACATTTGTTTAATCCACGGTCCGTCACTGTTCGGTTGAAATGCGTTCGCTGTAAAATATTGTTCATTTTCTTCATAATCAATGGAATACGTATGAAGAGGAGCTTTCCCTTCACGTTCAAACGCCTTCGCTGCAATCGCCGTAATCGCGCTCGAATCGACCCCACCCGATAAAAACGTACAAACAGGTACATCGGAAACGAGTTGTCGCGTAATCGCATCGATCAACAACGTCCGAATATGTTCTACCGTTTCATGAAAGGAATGCTCATGCGGTGCGCTTTTTACGTTCCAATATCGCCATTGACGTACGCCGCTTTGCTGAACGATCATCGCATGAGCCGGGCGCAATTCATAAATCGTTCGAAACACGCCATGCCCCGGTGTGCGCGAAGGGCCGAGCGCTAAAATTTCACATAAACTTTCGCGATCAATTTCGGCACGAACGTTTGGATGAGCCAAAATCGCTTTTATTTCTGAAGCGAATAAAAACTCCCCTTGTTCATAGCGATAAAACAACGGCTTCACTCCTAAACGATCGCGCGCTAAAAAGAGTTGCTTTCGTTCATCGTCCCACACCGCAAACGCAAAAATGCCGTTCAGATGATCGACACATTGTTCACGCCATTCCATGTATGCGGTAAGCAACACTTCCGTATCGGAATGCCCTTGAAACGTATATCCGTTTTTCAATAACTGTTTTCGAATATCTTCTGTATTATATAGCTCTCCATTATAACAAATCGTATAACGATGACCATTTTTCATTCGCGTCATCGGCTGTACGCCACCTGCTGGGTCAACGACAACAAGCCGCTTATGTCCAAATGCGACATGATCGTCAAGCCATACGTTCGTATCATCAGGTCCCCGCAACGAAAGCGTATTGGCCATCGCAAGCACCGTGTCTTTCTCTTGGCGTATATGTCGCCCAAAATGAACCCATCCGGTAATTCCGCACACATTCATCATTCCCTTCTGTTGTGAACAAGTATGAAGCATGCTTTTATTTTATGCATCGTTTATATAAATGATGAGTTGTCTATAATGGCGTACGGAAGGAATTGACATGAAGGAGGAAATAATCATGGATCGCCTTGCATCATTGCGCACACAAAAACGGGCTTACGTGTACGGTGTTGTTGAACAAGTAAACGGAGAATGGATATTTTTCGATGACGAAGATGAAGCACATGAATTAACGAGTTTACCTGAGGAAGTCGAACTTTTTCGCTTCGGGCAATGGGTAAAAGGATGGCTTGGTGAAGATGGGGACATATATGTGACAGAACGGTACACATTAAAAAACGGTGATCGTCTTCGCTACATCAAACCGTTGTCGCATGCATACGAACAATGGCTGTCACAGCTACCCGATCACGCGTTTTTCCATTTTATTCATTTAATTAACGAATGGAACTTTTCCGTATACGATTGTTTGTATTGCTACAACTATATGTTATTTGCTGAAAAAGGGGTGAATTTTTTAATGTTTGATAACGCACTCGATATGTGCAACGTGCAACATTATTTTGACGACAAACAACATCGATTCGAGCTTACGTTGCAAACAGGGAAAAAAGTCATTGGCGTTCAACTCGATCATTGAATGGTAGATTCGCTTCCTTGTAACACTTGTTTTTCAAATTGTTCCGCAGGAAGCGGTTTGAAAATCGCATACCCTTGCGCATAATGACATTTTAATCGTTTCAACAATTTCATTTGTTCAGCCGTTTCTACACCTTCTGCAACAACTTTTAGGCGCAAGCCATGCCCCATCGTAATAATCGATTTGACGATCGCAATGTCCGAACGATCTTTATGAAGTTGGTAAATGAACGATCGGTCAATTTTTAACGTATGAATTGGCAAATGTTTTAAATAGCTAAGCGACGAATAGCCTGTGCCAAAATCATCAATCGACACATGTACACCAAGCTGTTGAAGCTGCTTCATGACGTGAATGCTGTAATACATGTTGCGCAACATCGAGCTTTCTGTTAATTCCAAATGTAAACAATGCGCAGGAAGCTGTGACTGTTTCAGTGCTTGTTGCACATCTTCAAAAAACGTCGGATGTTGAAATTGCGTCGCTGAAACATTGACAGAAACCATTAACGAATCAAATCCGAGCTCGTGCCACGTTTTCGTTTGCATGCACGCTTCAGTAAGCACCCAGCGCCCAAGATCGTGGATGAAGCCAATTTCTTCTGCGATTGGAATAAACTCAAGCGGGGAAACAAGGCCGATTTTCGGATGTTTCCAGCGCAACAACGCTTCACTGCCAATGATTTTTCCGGTCACTAAGTCCACAATCGGTTGATAAACGAGAAAACATTCGTTTTTTTCAAGCGCCTTTCGCAAATATCGCTCAAGCTCGACGCGATACATCACTTGCTCGTTCATTTTCGTCGCATACAATTTCACGCCGTTGCCGCCTGTTTGTTTCGCGCGATTCACCGCTGTATCTGCATTTTTTAATAGCGATTGGGCATCGACACCGTCCGCTGGGTAAAAACTAATCCCGACGCTTGCGGTTAAAAAAAACTCTTTTTCTTCATATATAATCGGCACGGCAATATGTTGAAGCAACTTTTTCGTCCATTCAACGACCGTATGCATATCCACTTGCTCAGTAAACAACAGGCTAAACTTATCGCCACCGAAACGACCTAAATGGGCCCCTTGGGGCAATACGTTTTTGATTCGTTCCGCTATTTGTTTTAATATTTCATCCCCACCGTAATGGCCGATCGTATCGTTCACGATTTTAAAACGATCCATATCCACAAACAATACTGCAAGCGTGTTGCCTGTTTCTTTCGCTTGATCGATCGCTTGTTTTACGATGTTTGTAAAATTCAATCGGTTCGGGAGCCCCGTATCGACATCGTGATAGGCGATATATTTTATATGCTCTTCCACGCGCTTTTGTTCAGTAATGTCGCGACCGATGCCATAAATGCCCACCTTTTTTCCGTCAACGATAATCGGAACGTTTTTAATTTGGAACAAATACACATTTCCTGATTTCGATGGAATTTCTAAATTGTATTGTTGCACTTTCCCTTTTAACGCGCGATAAAAATAGCGGCGCACGCGCGGAATATCTTCTTTTTTAATGTAATGAAGCGAGTTTGAATGCAAAATCTCCTGTGCCTTATACCCAAATACTCGTTCAAACGCAGGATTGACGCTTGTGAAATTGCCTTCTAAATCGGTGGAATATACAATGTCTGGATTATGTTCAAATAAAGAGCGGTAATATTGTTCAGATATTTTCATTTTTTTACGCATTTCGTCCATATCCGCCCGACAATCGTCAAAAACGAGGGCACAAATGACGGCTTGTTCCGATGCATCCCCAATCATCGGAAAAAGCTGCGCTTGAGGCAAATGATGCTGCACGTACTGTTCCATTTGCATCCGAAACGAAGGGGAAAGCGAGGAAACGAAAATCGTTAGCTGGTCGTACTCATATAAACGATAGTCGCTCACCCATCGTTCCCAATCCGCAAACGTGTTGCAAACGGTTTGAAATAATTTCATCCCCTTTTTCCCCACTCTTTCTTTCTCTTTATATTTTTAGAATTATCAATCAATTTTATTATAGCACATTTCCATATGGTAGAAAAAGATAAAAGTTGGCGAATATGCCAACTTTACGAAAAGAAAGAAAAGCCAAACGGTAATTTAAATCCGAGATATAACACGACCACAAACGCAACAATGAACTGAAGCCAAAGAACGTTCGTGTTTTTTCCTTTTGCCGTCCGAACGAGAATCATTTCCATCGTTCCGATCACCCATAGACCGACAATCACTTTCACGATATAAAGGAACGGGAATGAGGACATGCTATGTAAAATCCAAGCGCCTGTCGCAATAATGAAAATGTAAAATAAGCGCAATAACATGTGTACCATTTTTGTTTTTTCATGTCCTTTTGCTTGAAACGCAATCGCAACGACAAATAAAATGAGCGCAACAACCCACGTCGTAATATGTGCATGTGTCATAAATATGCTCCTTTCTATCAACCTTATATATGCCAATCATAACATGTCTGTATGACATTTGAAAAAGAAAACGCTCACCTTTTCTATTTACTTTCTATATTCACTTCAAGTATGTTATATATGTGACTACCGAAATAGGAGGGATTGACGTGAAAACAGCACAAATCATCGAACTAACAGAAAAGTACGGCGCAAACAACTATCATCCTCTTCCAGTCGTTTTATCGAAAGGCGAAGGTGTATGGGTAGAAGATCCTGAAGGGAATCGTTATATGGATATGTTAAGCGCTTACTCCGCGGTAAACCAAGGACATCGCCATCCGCGCATCGTCCAAGCGCTCATTGAACAAGCAAATAAAATTACATTAACATCACGAGCATTCCATAACGACCAACTCGGTCCATGGTATGAAAAAGTAGCGAAATTAACGAAAAAAGAGATGGTTTTACCGATGAACACAGGGGCAGAAGCGGTAGAAACAGCCGTCAAAGCGGCGCGCCGCTGGGCGTATGACGTCAAAGGCGTTCCTGCCGATCAAGCGGAAATTATCGTTTGTGAAGATAACTTCCACGGTCGAACGATGACAGCTGTATCGATGTCGTCAAACCCAGAGTACAAACGCGGATTCGGTCCGATGCTTCCAGGCATTAAAATCATTCCGTTCGGCGATGTAGAAGCGCTTAAGCAAGCGATTACACCAAATACAGCAGCGTTTATTTTTGAACCAATTCAAGGGGAAGCAGGCATTAACATTCCGCCAGAAGGATTTTTAAAAGCGGCATATGACGTATGTAAACAACATAACGTATTATATATTGCTGACGAAATTCAATCGGGTCTTGGCCGTTCTGGTAAAATGTTTGCGTGCGATTGGGAAGAAGTCGAGCCAGATATGTACATTCTCGGTAAAGCGCTCGGCGGTGGCGTATTCCCAATTTCATGCGTCGCTGCAAACAAAGATATTCTCGGCGTATTTAATCCGGGATCACACGGATCGACGTTCGGGGGCAATCCGCTCGCTTGCGCTGTTTCGATCGCTGCGCTTGATGTCATCGTTGAAGAAAAATTGCCAGAGCGCTCATTTGAGCTCGGTCAATATTTCCAAGAAAAATTGCGCGAAATTCATCATCCACACATTAAAGAAGTGCGCGGAAGAGGACTATTTATCGGCGTTGAACTGCACGTTGCGGCACGCCCATATTGTGAAAAACTACAACAAGAAGGGCTATTATGTAAAGAGACGCATGATACAGTCATCCGCTTCGCTCCACCGCTCGTCATTACAAAAGAAGAGCTCGACTGGGCCATTGAAAAAGTGAAAAAAGTATTTGAACAGTAAAAAGCTGGGGCACCCCAGCTTTTTATTTGACTACATTCCGTAACGTCCCGATTTGATCAATCGTAATTTCAATCACATCCCCCGACTGTAAAAAGCGCGGCGGATTCATTCCTTTTCCAACACCGGCTGGCGTTCCTGTCGCAATGACATCCCCCGGCTCTAACGTCATCCCTTTCGACAACGTCGCAATAATTGTTGGAATGTCGAAAATAAATTGCGCTGTCGTTGCCGATTGTCTCACTTCGCCATTTACTTTCGTTTCAATATGTAACGCATGCGGATGAGCGATCGCTGACCGATGAACGATCCACGGTCCCATCGGACATGACGTATCTAAACTTTTGCCAAGCAAATATTGTTTATGCCTTTCTTGTAAATCGCGCGCAGTCACATCGTTTACGATCGTATAACCAAACACGTAATCAAGCGCCTGTTCTTTCGGAATAGCTTTTCCTTTTTTTCCAATCACAATCGCAAGCTCTCCTTCATAATCTAGCTGATCGGTCACATCCGCATGGCGTAAAATCGGTGCCTCATGCCCGATCACTGTCGTTGGCGCTTTCGAAAATACAATCATATTTTCGCGATCCGCTACGCCTCCCATTTCTTGCGCATGATCGGCATAATTTTTTCCGATGCAAAAAATGTTTTTTGTCGGACGTGGAATCGGCGCAAGCAACTGCACATCATGAAGATCATACGTCCACTCTCGCTGTGCGCGCTCAAGCACACGCTGCACTTTTTCAATAAACGATTCGCCAAGTTCGAGACATTCGATCATCGTATTCGGTATCGTTTCATCCGCTTTCGATAAATGAACGACCTTTTGCTCGTGTACAACCCCGACAAACACATCCGATCGCGCGTATGCTGTTACAAATTTCATCCCTTCATCCCCTCTTTCGTATGATCGAACATCACTATTTTCTCTTTTTCACGTGTAAACTCCTTTGTAAAAAAATTATTTTTCAGCATATTATACTATTTCCTTTTTCTTCAGAATATGTATAATAGTTTATACATACAGTTGTTTACAGACTGTTAACGAAAATGAAAAATGTTGGTGAACTTTATGTCTCTTTCCCTCATCGAAAAGAAAAGACGACAATTAATTGAATTGGCGCAAACGTACGGTTTTTCTGCGAAAGAAACGATCCAATGCAGTCAAGAGCTCGATGAATTGTTAAACAAACATTTAAAAGAAGCCGTGCTTTTCCATAAAGAAAAAGAGGACAAGCCTTGTACGACATGATCTGTTCATGTCGTTTTCTTTTTTCCGTACGTCATCCATCGCCATACGCGCTCCAGCGGCCCGTTGCGGTGTGTTTTCAACCACCAATGGCTCCATACGACTTGAATGACATACACGATACATGCAATAGCGAGCGCTTGTTTCGGTGTCACTTTTCCATACCATCCGAAGCCATATGCATAAAACAATGTCGTACAAATAATCGATTGCGTCACATAGTTCGTTAACGCCATTTTGCCGACAGGAGCAAAAACATAAATCACTTGCGATGTCATAAGCGAAAACGCAGTAAAATAAAACAACGCAAGCGCCGGCCCTCCAATCATATCTTGCGCATACGTCGTCACGCTGTTTTTTTCCACATACGGCAACAATTTAAACATCACACCGACAACGAATGAACCGATGCACCACTTGTTTATCGTTGCACGATTTTTGGCGACGTCATGAAACCATTTTTCTTTTGCGATAGATGCCCCAAATAAAAAAAACGGGAAAATCGTTAAAATAAAAATGAATGCTTGGGTAAACGAATTGACGTACAACCAATCATACGTCCGCTGCATAAAAATTTGTTCCCATGTCCCTTGCTGGTAGTTCGCGATCGCTTGCTTCGCCAACGTCGGTTCGGAAAAATCGACATCGCCATATTGTTTCCACATTACCCACATCAACATCGTTGAACCGCCAGCCCAACCGCTCCAAAGCAAAAGCGCAAAGCGCCGCAACGTTTTTGCGCTTGTTCGGAAAAACGGAAAAAGAAACAATCCAACGATCGCATAACCGATTAAAATATCGCCATGCCAAATGAAAAACGCATGAAACATCCCAAATAACAACAACGAAAACAAGCGGCGTAAAAAAGTGACCCGAAACTTCTCGTCTCCTTTATCAAGCATCATCCATGCTCCCCAGCCGAACAACATCGAAAAAAGCGGATAAAAGCTCGCTTGCGCAAATATATCTACAAATGCAAGCAGGAAACGATCAACCCCATCTTTCGCAAACACCGTAGCATCGACATATAGCGTCGGAAGCGAAAAATCAAGAACGTTCACAAGCAAAATGCCTAACAACGCAAAACCGCGCACCGCATCAATTGTTGAAATACGCATCTTTTCCCTCCTTTTCCATTTCAGCGTAAAGAAAAAAAAGACCGCTGTCAATCGACAACGGCTCTTCCTTATTAATTCACATATCTTCCTGTCTTCCCTATCGATTGCCAATATTCGTTGCGCAAATGTACTTTTTGTATTTTTCCTGATGCCGTTTTTGGCAATTCTTGAACGAATGTGACGCCGGTAATGGCTTTAAAATGGGCAAGTTTTTCACGTGAAAAGGCGATCAACTCTTGTTCTGTCACTTCTTTTCCTGAACGGACGACGACGAATGCATGTGGCGTTTCGCCCCATTTTTCATGCGGAACAGCGATGACAGCCGCCTCTAACACAGCTGGATGCTCGTACAACACCCCTTCCACTTCAATTGACGAAATGTTTTCCCCACCGCTAATAATAATATCTTTTTTCCGATCAACGATATCGATATTTCCGTACATATCAATCGTCGCCATATCTCCTGTATGAAGCCAGCCGTTACGAATCGTTTCCATTGTCGCTTCTGGATTTTTCCAATATCCTGCCATTACGCCGTTACTGCGCACAATCACTTCTCCGATCGACTTTCCGTCGCGCGGCACTTCTTCCCCATGCTCATTGACGACTTTCACTTCACAGCCAATCATCGCATAACCTGCTTTCGCTTTCATGCGATATTGATCGCTAAGCGGTAAATGTTGCAAATGTGAACGGACGGTAGACACCGTACTTAATGGCGATGATTCCGTCATGCCGTACACTTGAATAAACTCCCAACCTAATTCTTTTTCAACGCGCGTGACAAATGCTGGCGGCGGAGCAGAACCTGCAATGACGACACGCACATCATGCTCAATTGTTGGCACATGTTGCTCATAATATTGCAACAGCGTATTTAACACCGTTGGCGCCATATGCATGACGGTCACTTTATATTTGTTGACGTATTCAAAAATGACTTCAGGAATCGCTTTACGCAAACAAACGTGCGTCGCTCCGTTCGCTGTATAGTAAAACGGTGCCCCCCATCCGTTTACGTGGAACATCGGCAAAATATGCAAATATACGTCCCGATCCGACACGCGCAAATGGTGCATCGTACTTAACGCATGCAAATAGTTGTTGCGATGAGTCAACATCACCCCTTTTGGATTTCCTGTCGTTCCGCTCGTATATAACAAACTACATACGTCGTTTTCATCGATATCCGGACGAACAAACGGCTCTGTCGTATATTGAGCAAGCCATGTATCGTAAGCGATTTCATCAATGTCGTCCGTTTTGCTGTGTACAATGATATATTCAACTGTTTGTAACTCGTTTTTGACTGGCGCAATTAAATGATATAGCTCCGCATCGACGAACAACACTTTGCTTTCGCTATGGTTTAAAATAAATACGTAATCGTCTGGCTTTAAGCGAATGTTTAACGGTACCATGATTGCCCCTGTTTGAAATACCCCATAAAACCCTTCAAGCATTTCTAACGTATTTGGAGCTAAATAAGCGACACGATCTCCTTTTTTCACTCCTATATCGCTTAACCCGTGCGACAATTGGTTCACACGTTCATACAGCTCGCGATACGTCAACGATTTTTCTTCGCTAATGACGCCGACTTTATCCCCATAAAGCGATACGGCGCGATCTAAAAAATGCGTTAATACTAATGGCACATTCATCCCCATTCCCCCATTTTTTATCTAAAAATTATCATTTTTCAGAAATATTATAGCATATCTTTCTTTTTGTGGAGCACATTTCTTTCATTGTTTTCATATGATTGGGTAAGGGAAAGAATGAGAGAAAGGACGATGGCCATGCCTTCCTATATTGCAGGTCCGATTAAAATTACGAACGTCAGTAGCGACGCGACCGTCAATTTCGGCGATACGTTACAAATCGCACCAAAAAGTTCATCTAAGTCGCTCGCAGGTGCTGGTGGTGGAAATACAGGAGACTTTTTACAAACGAATACGTTCATCAGCTTTACAAATACAATCGATCCAGACATCGCCGATGGCAACGTAAAAAGCAAGGGATAGCCGATGCCTGCCATTGTTGGAGCAGTTCAAATTAACAGCATCGGAAGCGGCGGCGTGTTTCA
The DNA here is from genome assembly GCF_001187595.1 of Anoxybacillus gonensis. GTDB lineage: Bacteria > Bacillota > Bacilli > Bacillales > Anoxybacillaceae > Anoxybacillus > Anoxybacillus gonensis. The sequence goes on along the minus strand of NZ_CP012152.1, from coordinate 548,519 downwards.
TATCGGCGATGTATTTGCCATCTCTCCATACAGCGTAGCGAAAACATTTGCTGGCGCTGGTTCATTTAATACAGGAGACGGCTTGCATATTTACAACCAATATAGCAACACGAATACGAACGACCGCGATATTGCCGATAGCAATATTACCGGAAACGCCTAGCGAGGTGGGAACATGAACTTTTATATTCAACAAACGATTTCCATTCATCAATTAAAAATCGGTTCGCTCACGAACTCATCCGTCCTTCAAATCGGAACGACCGGAAAGGTACAACCGCTCGCCACATTAAGCAATACCGGACAATTTACCGAACCGGCTCCGGAAGCAAAAATCAACATTCAAGGGGAAGAAGGACCGTTCGTCCCACTTCAATCCCCTGTATAAAACAGTGCTACTTCTTTTTGCTCGGCCATAAACTAGAAAATAAAAGGGCCTAACAAAGAAGGAGAGAGCGCGCATGTGGCACGATTACTTTAAACAGCTCGACGCATATTTAAAATGGCAACAACAAAAAATGCAATCGCTTGAACAAGCGATACATGATTTACAACAACAATACGAACAGTTAAAAAAAAAGCCGCGCACAACGATTGAAAAAATTGAATATCATTTTGATCAATTAAAAGTAGAAACGTTAGAAGGAACGTTAAATATCGGTCTAAATCCTGCCACGTTTGGGGAAGATACGATTGAAAATTTTGCGGTTCCAAACAGTCAAACGATTATCCCACAACCAACACCGCTCTTTCGCAACATTCAAACAGCCGTTCATTCATATTTACAAGAAGAAGGAGAACACATTATCGCCCGCATCGAGCAAATGTATGAGCGGTCACTTGATCCAACATATCGCCAATTTATATTGCAAGATATTGCTCTGCAAATTGATGATCGCATTCATTTTTATTTACGACAACATGGGGAAAACGAAAAAGAAAACGAACAGTTACAACAAAACATTATCGCTTATTTAAAACGAGACATTGAACATTCGATTGAAACGTTTTTAAAACATTTACCACGAGAGGAGACGAACGAATGAATATGACAGTTGTCAATCATCATCTATCGGTCGGTCATATCGCCATCGGGGGGGTGGCGAGCGCCTCGCTCGTCTTAATCGGCGATAGCGAAACGATCCAATTAGCTTCCGCATTCGACACGCCTCCAGAATCGTTAATTATCGGTCCGTTTCCACAAAAACAAAACAATAAAAAAAATGAGGAAAAGCGATGAGCCGCCTTTCCGTCGTTCATTTACTAAAAGCAAATGCCGTCTCCTTTAGCTCCGTCGTGCAAATTGGAGACAGCCAACACGTTCGTCTTTCTGGGCGAGCGCTTGCTGTTCAAAGACAATTTGAATATGTCGACAGCAACGAATTTCCGCTCGCCTTTCCGATCTTTACAAAACCGATTCCGCTCCCACCTGTTGATCATGAACACGTTTGTCGCCATACGTTGCACGATTGCCCGCTCATCGCTGTTCATTCCATTCGCATCATCGGGGTTTCTTCTACCTCTGTCGTGCATATCGGTTCAACGAAAAACATAGAAGCGGAATCACGAGTCAAACATATTCGTCAGCTGACAGAAAGGAGAGAACAACATGCCCGCTCTCGTCGGTCCGATTAAAATTAACCTCGTCGCTAGCGGCGCCGTCATGCAAGTAGGGGATACGTTATATGTGTCACCGAAAATATCATCTAAAACATTCGCTGGCGCTGGCGCATTTAACACCGGCAATTTTATTATCGCCAACAACGGCATTAGCTTAACAAATACGCTCGACGCGGATGCATTCGATCAAAACGTTGTCGGCAACGCTTAACGCTTTTTCCGATTTGCCTTTTTTATTTTCGGCAACCGATCGGCTGGCTGTTTTCGAATCCATCGAATAAATGCCGCGATGTTTTCGTCATGTTGTAACCGCTCAATCGTATATAGCCGGCTCGCTAATTCTTCGTTCGTATATAGCGCATGAATTTGCTTATGGCAAGGAAGGCATAGTTTGGCTGTTTCTGTTCCGCCATACTCTTTCGGCGTTAAATGATGAGCGGTTAATACGACATCGTCTCTCTCGCACAGTTCACACATCCCTTTCATCGCTCGTCTCCTTTACATCACTTCAAGATGAACCGTCGTTCCCTTTCCAGACGGTTCTGCTGGTTTCACAATGATCCGTTTCGGCATGCGCGCATGCAACTCTTGAACGTGGCTAATGACCCCGATCGCCATATGTTCTCCTCGCAATCGTTCTAATGCGGTCATGACGACATCTAACAACTCTTGGTCAAGCGTGCCGAATCCTTCATCTAAAAAGAAAAATTGCAACGGATATTCCCCACGTAGCTGAATTTGTGCCGATAGCGCTAACGCTAACGATAAGGATGTTAAAAACGTTTCGCCTCCCGATAACGTTGTCACCGGACGACGTACACCACCGTTTGCATCGTCACGAATGACAAAACCTCCTTCGGAATCTAGCTCAATCGCATAACGCTGTCTCGTCAATTCGCCAAGCCGTTCCGATGCATAGCGCGTCACATGAACGAGCTGTTCTTCCGCAATAAATTCAACGAAGCTGTTTCCGCGCAACACTTTTTGCAGCTCCTCGTACTGACCGACGAGCTTTTCTAGTTGCATTCGCTCTTGTTGCAATTGTTCAAAGCGCGCATGTTTCGCTTCTAAATCGGCAACGATCGCTTCAAGTGAACCGAGTTGCCGCATATGTTCGTCCACTTGTTGCTTCATTTGTTCATACGTGTGCATCGTTTCTTCCCATTGTTGTTTCGTCATGACGACGCCACACATCGCCTCATTTAGTCGCTTCCATTCATTTTGCAACTTCATCAGTTCATCTTTATATTGTTGAATGTCATGAGCGATTTGTTGTTTCGTTCGTTCATCTAAGCAGCAGTCAAGCACATCTTCCACCGTTTTGAAAACAGTCGTTTTAAATTGTTCTGCCAACATTCGTTCCGCTTCTTGTTTTCGCTTCATTCCTTCTTGTAAAGCAACATCTGCCGCTTGTTTGTCCGCTTGCAACGTATGCAGTTGTTGTTGTAATGACATCCATCGGGCATACGCCTCTTCTTCTTCACGCTTGACACGTTGTAACGTTTCCTCTATACGAATGAGCTGTTGTTTTACGGACTCCTCATCCATTCCTTCTGGCAGCGTTTGTTTATATTGTTCATATTGTTGCTGTTGCATATTCCATTCAGTTGTCCATTCTGCTTTTTGTTTTATGACCTCTTGATACGTTTCTTTCCATCGCTCTAATTCAGCTCGTTTATCATCTAGTACCGTCACGCTTTTTTCAATGCGCTGTTGCAACTGTTGAGCTTCCCGTTCGCGCTCACGAAGGTGGCGAACGATGTCATCGACTTGTTCAAACGATACATCGGGATACGTCTCATGCCACATCTTTTTTTCTTGTTCGATGCGCGTGCGCCGTTCCGCACATTTTTCTTCTAATTCAGCGATTTGTTGACGAACGGTTTCCATTTGATATGCATATTGTTGCTCTTTTTGTTTTTGTTCGTTCCATTTCTCGATATAGCGATACATCCGGTCGCGGCATGCAATATAATCTTGTTGCAGCGCCTTTCCTTCCGTTTCGATTTCTTTTAAAGAAGAAAGCGGTGCTTCTTCCACTTCTCGTTTCACTTTTTCTGCATCGACACGTTGTGGCAAAGGGTGGCGTAACATGAGTTGTGACAGCTGTTCGACTTGCATTTTTATTTGCTGTATCGCCGCAACGAGCTGTTCCCCGATTTGAATAGAACGGTCGATCCGTTCGAGCGCTTCTTCATCGAGCGCCACTTGTTTTCTTTTTGCCCGACTCGGATGATGCGTCGAACCACAAACCGGACAAGCTTCCCCATCACGCAAGCGTTCGGCTAACGTAGCCGCTAAATCATGTAATCGTGCCGCTTCCACTTGCTTTTTTTCTTCTTTCCATTGATAGACAAGCACCATCGCTTGCTTTTCCCGCTCACAGACGCGATGATACAACCATTCTACATGGCGAAACTCTTCAGCTAGACGCGCTTCAAGTTGTTGCATTTGTTTCATTTCTCGGTCATATGTTTGTTTCATCGCTTCATATGTTTTCTGTTTTTCTTGTTTTTCCTTTTCTATTTCTTCAAGCGCTTGCCACTGCAATTGAATATGCTTCTTTTTTTCATCTGCTTGTTCCAAACGCTCTTTCACATGCACGTCGACTTTTTTCTCTTCCCATTGTTTTTTTAATTCCGCTTGTTTTGCACTCCATGTTGTATATTCTTTCGTGCATATGTCAACCTGAAGGCGCGCTTGTTGTTCTTTTTGCTCTATCTCTTGCAAACTCGCGCGTAGCTTTGCTTGTTGTTGTTCAAGCGACCGCATAAGCGCCAACGTTTGTAGCGCTTGCTTCAGCTGCTCTTGCTTTTGCAACGCTTTCGGCTCTTCTTCGTTCTTTTTCGCACGACATTGTTCATATTGTTTGCTTGCTTGTTCATACATCGTGCGCACTTGCTGTAATTGAAAAGATCGTTCACTTGCTTTTTGTTGCCAATGTGCAACCTCTTTTTCGCTTCGTTCTACTTGTTCAATATACGGAGCAAGACGTTCAGCTTCTTTGCTTCGTTCATACGTCTGCTCAAGCTGTTTCATCCGTTCTTCTTGCTTTCTCCATTCATTCAGCTGTTGTTCTACTTTTTCTTTCTCGCATTGCCATTGCCATAATTGTTTTTCTTTTTCATATCGTTCATGCATGTGACGCAACTCGTTTTTCGCTCTCTCTAGCGCCTCTTTTCTTTCTGTCAACGCTTGCTTTTGTTTTTCGACTTGTTCTTTCGAAGCGTCGCCAAGCCCAGCTTGCTCCCCTTTGATCGCCTCTAACTTCGCAGCCGCTTCGGCCAATTTATTTTTTAGTTTTTTATTTAATTCGTCGCCATACCGTTCTAGATGAAACAACCGCTGCAACATTTGACGGCGCTCCGATCCTTTTAACGACAAAAATTCAGCAAACTTTCCTTGCGGCAAAACGACAGCTCTTGTAAAATCTTTCATTTCTAAACCGAGCAGTTGTTTTACTTGTTCATCAACAAGACGCGTCTTATCTGCGATGACGACGCGCTCGTTTCCTTCTTCGATGAAGCGGCTGACGACAGAACGAATGCGCAGCGCATCCGCGCGCTTAAACGAGCGCTCAACCGTATATCGCTTTACTCCTTCAGCATGTTGTAATTCAAATGTAAACGAAACGAATAGTTCATTTTCCGCATGGTTCATAATTCCGTTCGTCTGATTTGCCGCGCGTTCGACATTTCCGTATAACGCGAGCGTCATCGCATCTAAAATCGACGACTTTCCGCTTCCTGTCGGACCGAAAATGCCAAACAATCCCCCTTCGCATAGCCGTTCGAAATCAATCGTTTCCTTCTGGCGAAAACTATGCAACCCTGCAATCGTTAAACGAATCGGTTTCATCGTTCATCCTCCTCATCAACGAGCTGCAAAAATAGTTGAACGAGCTCTTCCGACGGCTTTCCTCCGCCTGTTTGCCGTTCATAAAAGCGCGTAAACAACGTTTCAATCGGGACATCGGTGCGCACTTCACGCACAACATCGTCCTTTTCTAAGTAATTCGGGCGAATATGAACAAATCCGTCATAACATTTGCGCAACCGATGTGTTTCTTCTAACGTTAACGATTGCTCGACATCAATTTCTAAATCAATCCACGCCCCGCGGTCGCGCCCTTCCTCGATCCAACGATACACTTGTGCTAACCCTTCTGTCGCTTTCCATTTCACGAGCGGACGTCCTTTCGAAAGCCAACATTCTGAAATGACAGGAGCACAGCGCGGCTGCACGTCAACGATCGTTACCGACTTGCTGTATCCTGCTTCGGAAAAACTGTAGGCGAGCGGTGAGCCGGAATAGCGTGCCGGCATCACCGCATGTTTCACATCTTGAGGACGGTGCAAATGACCGAGTGCGACATATTGTGCGCGCTGAGGGAAGCTCGCTGGCGACACCGTATATGCTCCGCCGAGCTCAATCGGGCGCTCGGAATCGCACGTTGCCCCTCCAGCGACATATAAATGGCTCATTGCAATATTGACGGCATCTTCTTGAAATGATGCATTCATTTTTGCAAAAATGGCGCGAATGCGTTCATCATATCGTGCGCGCAACAACGTTTCATCACATTCATCGGAAAGCAATTCGTTCAAGCGCGACTCTGACGGATACGGAAGGGCAGCAACAATTAATGTTTCACCAGTTTTTGGAACATACAAACGTTGCACAACATCCGTTGGAAATCCTAACAACGTAATCGCATGTTTTGCTGCAATCGGAGCGGCCGCGCTTAAACGCCCCGGATGATCGTGGTTTCCCGCAATGACAACAACGTGACGTTTTCCGTGATCGCTCAAACGTGAAAGCGATTCATAAAAAAGCTTTTCCGCATCAGCAGGTGGATTGACTGTATCAAACGCATCGCCAGCAAGCAATACGACATCGATGTTTTCTTTTTGTACAATTTCTACTATTTCATCGATCACCGCTTCTTGCTCGGGTAAACGGCTTCGCCCTTCAAGCGTTTTCCCTAAATGCCAATCAGCTGTATGCAAAATACGCAAATTAATCCCCTCCCATCGCTACAAGTAGCGCACCGTCAAAAGCGTACACGTACGTTTCTGTCACTTTCTTTTTCCAAATCGCTTCAATCGCTTCACGATATAACGCCAATTGTCCTTCGTATCGTCGCTTTAGTTGTTGTTTAGGATCGTTCATCCACGATATGCGATCTGTTTTATAGTCAATTAAAACGAGCCCTTCTTCATCTTCAAATATGCAATCAATGACTCCTTGAACGATCACCGTTTCCCCCTCCATCTCCTGCGCCAAATAAAACGGCACTTCTCGTTCAAGTCGCTTCGCCCGTTGCATTCGCCTGCCGACCGAAGTGTGAAAAAAGGCAACGATGCTTTCTATATCAACCGCTTTTGCTTGCTCTTCGGTGAGCCATTCTCCGTTTATCATGCGCGCGATTTGCTCCTGCACTGCGTGAACGGTCACTTCTTTTGTTACGTCAATATGTTGCATCACAAGATGCATAATCGTTCCTCGTTCGGCTGGCGTCATCGTTTTCGCTTGTAAAAAGCGCGGCCGTTCAACGATTTCTTTTCGAAACGGCTGTTCTGCATGTCCACCGTATATGTCTCGCTGCCGTTTTAATTCCGATACACTTTGTTTCGCCCTTAACGTCGTTGCGCTCGCATACGTATACGTCCAAGAAAGGCGGCGCTTCACTTCTTCTTCATATTCGCTTTTGATCGCCACAGGTTGCAGTTGTTGAATCGCTTCAACGATGTCACGATGCTCATTCGCTTGCTCATCTTCTTGCTCAAGTGAATGCGCTGACACAACGTGCATCTCCCATAGCGATGTATGCGGAAGCACCGTTTTCGACGGACAAATGCTTTGTGGATGACGGATGAGGGCATAACCGAGCCAATCCGCATAGCTTTTTGCTTTTTCAATGACATACGCAGGAAGTTCCCACGTGGATGTATAAGTGACTTCTTGCCATTTTTTCTTTTCCGCTTCGATATCCTTTACCGTCGATACGATATATAACTTTTCTTTTGCACGCGTCAGCGCAACGTATAAAATGCGCATTTCTTCCGCAAGCATTTGAAGTTTCATTTTTTTCTTGATCGCTAGCTGCGCGATCGTCGGATAACTTGCGCGCCACGTCGGATGAACAAAGCGCATCCCTAATCCGAAATCTTTATCTAATATGTAGTCGCCGCGCAAATCTTTCGTATTAAATCGTTTTGCGGCACCTGCTAAAAAGACGATCGGGAACTCAAGCCCTTTACTTTTATGAATCGTCATCATGCGCACCACATCTTCTTGTTCCGTGAGCGAACGGGCCGCTCCAAAATCGTCTTCGCGCTCTTTTAGCCGCTCAATAAAACGTAAAAAACGAAAAATGCCGCGAAACGATGTTTTTTCATATTGTTTTGCGCGGTCATACAACGCGCGCAAATTCGCTTGCCGCTGTTTTCCTCCCGGCATTCCGCCGACGTAGTCGTAAAAGTTTGTGTCACGATATAATTGCCAAATGAAATCAGCAAGCGGCTTTTGTCTTGCCGCTGTACGCCACTCCGATAAATACGAAAGCCAACGTTTCACTTTTGCATAAAGCTCATCCTCTTGTGACTGCTCGATAAAAGCAAGCAGCGCCTCATAAAATGCCCCGTCTTTTTTCGCCAAACGAATGCGCGCCAACTCATTTTCGTCCAATCCAACAATGGGTGAGCGAAGCACCGCTGCCAGCGGAATGTCTTGATACGGATTATCAATCACTTTCAAAAGCGATAACATGATAGACACTTCGGTCGCTGAAAAGTAACCTGTCGACAACTCGGCATAGACAGGAACGTTTTGCTTCCGAAATTCTTCTAACATCGCTGAAGCAGCCGACATCGAGCGACATAAAATGACGATGTCGCGATACATCAGACGCCGTTCTCCTTTTAAGCGACGGTCGTAAACGAAAAATGGCTCGGCAAGCAGTTGTTTGATTTTTTTCGCGATCCACCGCGCTTCAAGCTGAACGGCCGTCACATCTTCTTGTTCCTCTTCATCGCTTTCTTCTTTTGCTTCATTAATCCACACACATTCGACCGGCACTTGTTTTTCCGGATAATCACGCGCGCCAAAGCGAAGCGCCGCATCATCGTCATAGCGCATGTCCCCGACCGTTTCCGTCATGAGTTGCCGGAAAATAAAGTTCGTTCCGTCTAATATTTCTTCTCGGCTGCGAAAGTTTTTCGCTAAATCAATGCGCAATCCACCCTCGCCGTCTTTCGTAAACCGCTCATATTTTTGTAAAAAAAGCGACGGTTCCGCAAGACGAAAGCCGTAAATCGATTGCTTTACATCGCCGACCATAAACAAATTGCCTGTCGCTTCATCGTCGTTACATACGAGCCGTAAAATAGACTCTTGCACCATATTTGTATCTTGGTATTCGTCGACGAGCACTTCAACAAATTGCGCTCGATAATAAAGAGCCGCTTCCGACGGCTTGAACTCATGTTCCGCAGAACGATCGCGTAAAATGTGTAAACAGTAATGTTCTAAGTCTGAAAAGTCAACGATCCCTTTTTCGTCTTTTTTCGTTTGCAATTGCTCGGCAAACCGGCGCACCATTTGTATGATCGTGGCAACCATCGGCTTCATCTCGCGCAAATGGCGCACGTATGTCGCCGGTTGAAACGAAAACAATTCTTCTGTTACGCTGCTTATTTCTTTTTTCACTTGCTCGCGCAGCTTTTTTACCTCATCAATTAATTGCTCGTCATATGCTCCATCTTTCGGCTTTCTTTTTGCCGTCGCAAACGATACGTTTTTGATCGTTTCATGTAGCTTTTGCCACGATTCAGCACGCGCCTCTTTCAGCTTCGCAATCACTTGTTGGTCGCTAACGAGCGTCTCATACAAATAATCCGGTCCACCTGGCTCTTTCGTTTTTTGCAACGCTTGCGCCAAACGTTGTTCCGCCGCCTCAAGCGCCAAATCAATCGCTTGAAAAAGGTAATGGGCATACGGTAAATCGTCGACGCGCACCCCTTCTTCGACATCGTACATATGAACGATTTGTTGTAACCATTCGTTCGGGTTTGGATGGGAACGAGAAAATTCATATAGCCGTAGAATAAGCGTTTGTAAATCGGCATCTGTCCGATCGCTCGTATATTTGTCAACAACAGCTAAAAATGCTTCATCGTTTTCCGCATAATATTGTTCAAATAACGTTTCTAACACTTCTTCTTTTAACAGCGCCATTTCCCCTTCATCCGCGATGCGAAACACCGGATCAATGCCGATCATGTAATAATATTTGCGAATGACATCTAAACAAAACGAGTGAATCGTGGAAATGGACGCTTTTTGCAAAAGACTGAGCTGCCTGCGTAAATGAAGCGAGTGCGGTTCATTTTCAAGCGCTCTCTCTAACGCTTCTCCGATACGTTGGCGCATTTCTGCCGCCGCAGCGTTCGTAAACGTCACGACAAGCAACCGATCGACATCGATCGGCCGCTCTTTATGCAATATTTTTTGAATGATGCGCTCGACAAGCACCGCTGTTTTTCCTGATCCTGCGGCTGCGGCAACGAGCGTATGTTGACCTGTGGCATAAATCGCTTTCCATTGTTCATCTGTCCATTGGCTTTCTCGCGGTTTTGGCGGAATCACACGATCACCCCTTTAACCATTCATCTATATTTTTCGGTGTGAACACGCGATATTGTTCCGCATCGACCCCTTCGTCAAATTGGCACACATCGCGAAACTCACAATATTGACAAGCGGTTTTATTTTTTTGTTTGTACGGTGCAATATGCGTCACACCGTCGACCATTTGTTCACCTACATCGACGATCAGACGGCGGACATGTTGCCGCAACATCGTAAATTGTTGCTCAGTTAACACTTTCGAATGTTGCGCAAACGTTCCATTTTTATTTAATCGAACAGGAATAACGAGAGAACTCGTCCCCGGCTCTACTTGTTCATCCATCAGCCGCACCGTTTGTTCGTCGGCTAACACGTAGCCACCCATTTTAAACTGTTCTAAAAACTTTTTCTCTAGCTCGTGCTCTTCAAGCCATTCATTCAGTTTCATCGTCGGGTTATGAATCGGAAAGTACAACACCCCTGCTGGAAACGCCGATGTGCCAACGAGCTTTTCCGCATACTCAAGCACGACATCTAAATACGCTAACATTTGTAACGCTAAACCGTAATATACTTCCGTTAAATCAAGCGTCTTTTGTTTCGATTTATAATCAATAATGCGAAGAAGTACACCTTGTTCGCTCGTTGCTTGATCGACGCGGTCAATGCGCCCGACAAACTGCAACACCGTCCCGTCCGATAATGTAAACGAAAGCGGCGGGAGCAACTCCCCTTCACCAAACCCTAATTCAACGCCAATCGGTACAAATCCGCTTCTTTTCGCATGTTCGCTTAATACGGTGGTGGCTTTCGTCATAATCGTCTGTAACTTTTTCTTCATATATCGATAACGGTGCGTGCTTAACAACACTTCTTGTTGAATGTACGGAGCAATTTGCTCCACCGCCTCATATGACAACTGTTCACATTGTTGCTTTGATAATTCACTCCATGGAAGCCGTTCTTCTCGCAGGCGATTCGCAATCACTTTTAACGCTTCGTGAAACAACTGTCCCATATCTGGCGCCTTTAATTGAAAGACCGTTCGTTCCTTTAACTTTAAACCGTGCGCGGCAAAATGAGCGAACGGACAACGGTTAAATGTCTCCATACGTGAAATGCTCGCCTTCACTTTTTTCCCATATAGCTCTTTCGCCAACTGCTTACGTAACTGTTTCGCGCGGTTTTCATAAAATAACGCACGCACAACGACCGCGATTCGTTCTTTCCATTGTTCATGTTGCACATAAGTGTTGTATACATCCCACCACATCGGAGCGATGGCGTATTGTCGCTTCCATGCTTCAAGTTGCTGCACTAACGGACCGAGCGTGGCAATATCGTTTGTCATATATGACAATTGTTCATGAAGCGGAAGGAAAAACGGATCGGCTCCCCATTGCATTTTTTTCACATGCGGAAACATATCTGTTAACCGCTTCATAAACATCGATGGCAACAACGTTTTTTCTTGCTCGTCCGCTAACGCATACGTAACATATAAACGTTCAGACGGGCTAACGAGCGCCAAATAAAGCAAAAACGGCTCATCAAGCAAGCGATCGCGGCTTGCTGGGGCAACGCGTACAGAATAATGATGCAACAATTCCCGATCCACTTCCGACAACATCCCATCATCGTTTTTGCGCATCGGAATAATGCCTTCATTGACTCCGGCAAGAAACGTACAGCGAATGTTGGAAAGGCGGGAACGATCAAAATGAGCAATTAACACTTGATCGGTTGCCGGTGGCACGAGAGAAAACTGCAAACTTTCTAATCCCGTTTCAATAATGGTGAAAAACGTTTCGAGCGAAAGGGATTCATCGCCTAATATTTCAACATATTCATCAAGCAAATGAATAAATGCTTGCCATACTTGCTCATGATGACGCATAGCAGTCAAGTCGCCTCTCTCTTCCGCTTCATCGCGCCATCGTTGTAGCTTTTGTGGAATGTGAAGTTGTTCCGCGTATGCATATAGCGCTTCGCATCGTTCACGCCCTGTCTTTGCTTGTTTTAATCGCTTTTGTAAAAACAACAACGGGGAAATGACAAGCTTGCGCCATTCATTTAATTGTTGCTCATACCGTTTTTCTTCATCTGTTTGTGGCGCATGGATCCCTTCGAGCCCTTTATACTTGCGGTACGTCCAATGTTCTGTCCATTTGTCTCCTTGTATGCCCGAAGCGAGCACGTAGTTTTCAAGTTGATCGATCGCCATGCGCATCTGATGTATCGGCTCGTCAAGCGAAAAAAACAAGTCGGTTTTCACAGCACGAAATACCGCTTCGTAACGAAAGTTCGTCCGTACCGCTTCGATGCTTGCGCGCAAACATTCAACGAACGGATGATCAAGCATCGGTTCTTTTTCATCAATAAAATACGGAATGCGATAATCTGCAAATACCGTTTTTAACACGTCACGATAGTCTGAAACGTTGCGAATGAGCAAAGCGATGTCACGATAGCGATATCCTTCATCTCGCACAAGCCGAATGATTTCACGAGCAATGCCTTCCATTTCTGCTCGGCGCGTGGTCGCTTCTCCAATGACAATCGCTTCCGTTTGTTTTGGCCATACACATACAGGACGATCATCGTAATGTGCTTCAAGATGACGAAGTTCTTCATGTTTGTGGCGGACGTTTTCATGAAGTTGTTCTACTTTTTCAATCGCCACTCCATTTTGTAGCGCCATTTCGCGCAGTTGGGCATACGTTCGCCACGTGCTACGAAATACGTGCAAATCGTTTGGTAGTTGTTCATACGGAGCATCTAACGTAAGCGCAACAGTCACATGTGGGCAATGAATAAACAACTGTTCAATCACCATATATTCTTGCGGCGTAAATTCATAAAAGCCATCCATATAAATGCGTGCACGTTTCATATAGGAAGAATGGCGAATTTTTTCAGCAAGCAAACGCAAATAATCTTCTGAATCGACATAATGATGCGCCATCTGTTGTTCAAATTGCTCAAAAATCATCGCTGTATCTTTTAATTTATCAGCAAGCACCATTTCGTTTGCGGTCGCATGACGGCGCAGCTCTTCTTCCGTTTGTTTTAATGCGGCTGGCGTCACACAATATCGTTTATATTCCGTCAACATTTGTTCAAGTTGTTCAATAAAGCCGCGTTTGTCGGCTGCTTTTCGAAACAGCTTTAACTGTTCTTTTTGTTGTTCAACAATTTTCCTTAGCAACATATGTACGCCTGTTTGCGTTAAATGATGGCGGCTCATGCCGCCTGTCTCTTGCAAGACGCGCCAAGCGAGGCGCGTGAAACTAAACACTTGTGCGCGAATCATTCCTTTCATGTTTGCGTTCATGAGAGCATATTCCGATTGAAACGTCATTTGTTCAGGAACAAGGTATATAATCGGATCGCCATCGGGTTCATGCACAAGTTGTTCGATGATTTCCGTTAAACACATCGTCGTTTTTCCGCTTCCCGACCGCCCGATGATAAAGCGTACAGACATATCATTCATCCTTTCTTATTTTCCATCGTGCAATGCGAAACGTCGCTCGATTTTTTTTCCGACGTACCAAAGAAGAAAAATAGCGGCCGCGACAAATACAGTGCGCATCGGTTGACGAATTAAAGCGACAACGTCATAGCCGATAAAACTAATCGTAAACACCATCACCATTTTTCCGAGCAACACAGCAAGCATATATTGCTGCATCGCAATGCCTGATAATCCTGCCACGACATTTACTGCCGCAGATGGTGTAAACGGAAAACAAAGTAATAAAAAGAGCGGGCCAAAGCCGCGACGCTCAATCCAATGCATCATGCGGCGAATGGTCGGATGGCGATGTAAAAAGGAGAAAAATCGTTGTCTTCCAACTTTTCGAACGAGAAAAAAGACGAGCAGTGAGCCTGCGCTCGTTCCAATCCATGAGATGAAAAATCCTTTCCAAAGACCGAATGCCGCTGCGTTTGCCATGACAAAAACGAAAAGCGGCAAAAACGGTAAAAACGCCTCTGCCATCGGCAAGACGATGCCCGGAATAACGCCAAATGAACGATATTCCGCTAACATGTGAAGCATATGTTTGATCGTAAACCATTGTTTTAATTCCTCTAAACTCATACAGTAACCCCTTTGCTACGTGCTCATGTTTATATTGTACAAGTTTAGAGGAAAAGAGAAAACTATTACGACCATTCCCTTTCCCGCAAATATAACAAATACATCATTTTTCGTTCGCGCGCTTCAATTCGTTCGCTCATCTTTGTCCGCAACTGAGCTGTGCGATGCAATTGGTTCACAAATGAATGATGGGAAATACATATCTCTACGCTCGTCCCATTTGAAAAAGTAATACGCGTTTTTCCACCTTGAACATGCTCATGATGACGAATATGTAAATGCGATAGCCATATACATTGAGGATTCGTTGGGGAGATCGTTGGAAAAAAGAAAATTTCGTTCGTTGGTTCGACTGCAATGGGTGCTTTATGCGAAGTGCCAATAATATGTTTTGATCCATCTTTCCTTCCTCTTAAACTAGCGCCGTAATACAAACAACTTTGTTCAATAATGTCCATCGGACTTTGTTTCACAACTACTTCTCCATCTTCCTCTAACGCTTTCGTCCACAAATGTTTGTCATAAAAAAACGGAAAAAGCCCCATCGTATAGCGCGTTAAATGTAGATGCTCGACGATAAGCATATTGCTCCCTCCCTTATATACACATTTCGACAATATTATACCATAAATAGACGAAAAAATCCCCTCGTTTTTTCGAGGGGATGTCATTTTATGCTTTTGTAAATTGTTCTTCTTCTGTTGAGCCTTTTAAGGCGACAGTTGATGCTTGACCGCCTGTAATGACAAGCGATACTTCATCAAAGTATCCTGTTCCGACTTCACGTTGATGGCGTGTTGCTGTGTAACCGTATTTTTCTGCCTCAAACTCTGCTTGTTGTAGCTCTGAGTAAGCAGCCATGCCGCGATCGCGATAGCCGTGTGCTAACATAAACATGCTGTAGTTGAGGGCATGGAAGCCAGCCAATGTAACGAACTGGAACTTGTAGCCCATTTTTCCGAGCTCCACTTGGAAATTCGCAATCGTTTCGTCATCCAACTTTTTCTTCCAGTTGAATGAAGGTGAGCAGTTGTACGCAAGCAATTTACCTGGGAATTTTTCATGAATCGCTTCCGCAAAACGACGCGCCTCTTCTAAGTTCGGTTCGCTCGTCTCGCACCAAATTAAATCAGCATACGGTGCATACGCCAATCCGCGCGCAATTGCTTGATCTAATCCAGCACGCGTACGGAAAAACCCTTCTGGTGTCCGCTCGCCTGTAATAAACTCTTGGTCGCGCGGATCGATGTCGCTTGTAATTAAATCCGCTGCGTTTGCATCTGTGCGCGCAATTAATACTGTCGGCACTCCCATCACATCTGCCGCAAGTCGCGCCGCAATTAAGTTGCGAATCGCTGTTTGCGTCGGAAGCAACACTTTTCCACCTAAATGGCCGCATTTTTTCTCAGAAGACAATTGGTCTTCAAAGTGTACGCCCGCTGCTCCTGCTTCAATCATCGCTTTCATTAATTCAAATACGTTCAACTGGCCGCCAAACCCAGCTTCCGCATCGGCTACGATCGGCAAGAAATAATCAACATCTTCTTTTCCTTCAACATATTGAATTTGATCGGCGCGTTGAAGCGCTTGGTTAATGCGTTTCACAACGTGCGGTACGCTATTTGCCGGATATAAGCTTTGGTCTGGATACATATGCCCAGCTAAGTTTGCATCCGCCGCAACTTGCCATCCGCTTAAATAAATCGCTTTTAAGCCTGCTTTCGCTTGTTGTACCGCTTGGTTTCCTGTTAATGCTCCGAGCGCATGAACGTAATCTTCTGTATTTAATAAATGCCAAAGCTTCTCTGCCCCACGACGCGCAAGCGTATATTCAATATCGAGCGAACCGCGCAATTTAATGACATCTGCTGCGCTATACGGGCGCGTAATCCCTTTCCACCGTTCATCTAATTGCCAACTTTCTTCTAATTGTTTCACACGTTCTTCGAATGTTGCCATTTCCTTCTCCCCCTTAATTTTTTATCGTAACCCCTCTGTTTCCGTACAAAAGACCCCCAAATGATTGTAATGCTCTTTTCTCTATGTACGAGCTATGATTTGTTTCACCCCTTTTGTTATAATACACATTTTCCTTTTGACATCTTTATTATATAACACAATTTTCAGAAAAGAAAGTATTTTTATGAATTTTTTTCAAAAAAATATGTTTACTGCTGTTCTAAAAAAATAATTCGTTCTAAAATCGTTGGATGACCGTAACGAAATAGTTTGACGAGATACGGTGGATGTACTTGACTTAAACTCGAACGCGTCAATTGTTGAAACGTCGAGATGGCCGCCTCTTTATTTTTCGTTAACTCAATCGCATATTTGTCTGCCGCATGTTCTTCATAGCGGGAAATTGCATTCATCGCAGGACTTGCTGCAAAACTTAATAGCGAAATGAGAAGTAAAAAAACAGGTAAGGAAGAAAGGTCGTTCCATTTTTTTATTCGGAAAAGTGTGCCAAAACGCCCAACTATCCGCTTCATCCATCGATTTGTCAACAACAGTCCGATCCATGTCACCACAATATATAAACCAATCCCCCAATACATATGCTTCATCACATAATGCGCCATCTCATGAGCCATAATAAATAAAATTTCATCTTCGCTTAACCGCTCCAATGTCGTATCCCATAACACAATGCGTGAGTTGCTGCCGATGCCTGTGACGTACGCGTTAAGCGCGTTCGTTTTTTCCGACATATTTACTTCAAATACGTGTTCAGCAGGGATGTTAGCTTTTTCTGCTAACGCTAAAATTTTTGCTTCTAACTGTTTGTTTTTTAAAGGATAAAAATCGTTATAAAGTGGATCGATAAAAACAGGTTGAATAAACGTTAAAAAAAGCGTAAACGGAATAGAACAAAGCCATGCGTACACCCACCATCGTTTTTCAAATTTTTTCATAAGCCCATATAACACATAAACGATCACGACCATGATGGCGTAATTTACCCAAAAATCAATGAGTTCATCGCGCATCCAGCTTGAAAACGTTTGTGTAGAAATGTGATACATTTTCGCAACGGAATAGCTTATATAGCTAAGCGGAAACGTCACAACTTGTACAAGAAGCGATAGCCAAAATACGTAAATGGCTGTTTGCATCCATTTCCGTTTCACCGTCGCTTCCGCCCATTGCTGAAATCGTGCCGACAAGCCGAACAGTAGCACAAATATATAAATGACCCATTCATACGGAATAGATAAAAAGAATAAAAAGTTTTTCACTTCGGAAAACTGTTCAGTCAACATGAGTTCTTTTTTCGTTAAAAACGTCGCCGGATCTGCACTCGTTCCTTTATATTGCGCTGGAATGGAAGAGTCTGTCCATTGAAATAAGTAAAATGCGAAAAACAGCGCATATATCCCATACAAAAACAACGTCCAAAAAGCAATTTTTCTCATGATCTTTCCCCCTTGTCCATCGTTACTATTAGTTTAGTTTTTCATTCTCCATTTAGAACAACGAAAAAATTCAAATAATTGTCACGTCCCATTCTCCTCATTGACACGTTGATTATGTATGATGAAAGTGGGAGGGATCACATTGAAAAAACTATACATTAGCTTTTTTAGCTTACTTGCCATTTGTATCGGCATTGGGATGTTTTATTTTTCTTTTTACCGACAAGATAAAATGGAGTTTCCAAAAGACGTGACGATGGAAACCGCATGGGGAAAACCGTATTCATTTCGTAACATGGAACCGAAAGTGCGCCTATTAGAGTTCGTGTACACAAACTGTCCCGACATTTGTCCAAGTACGTCATTTCAAATGAAACAGCTAAAAGAACGGTTGGAAAAAGACGGCCTATTTAAAAACAAAGTCGAATTTATTACGATTACCATTGACCCAACACGCGACACACAACAAGTGATGCAAACGTATGCGAACATGTTCGGAGTGGAAAGCGATGACGAAGGATGGATTTTTTTACGAGGAAGTGAAGAAGATACGAAAAAAGTAGCAGATGCCTTCGACTTCTTATATCGCGATCCTGGAAACGGCATGCTGATCCATACGACGCTCACATACTTTTTAGACGAAAACAACCGCGTCATCGAAACATTCGGCATGGGTGAAAAAGGTTTCGATAAAGAGAAAGTATATAAAGAAATTGTAAAAGAGGCAAAGTAGCCTCTTTTTCTAACCACTTTTTCCTCAATCATCTATCAAAATCATTTTCTGTATTTTTATTGAAATATTCCTAAGAAGAAAATATAATTAATTAGAGTAGAGAATTCTTATTTATATACGGATACACCTACACTATTTCCACTCTATTAACTGAAAATTTAAGAAAAATAAGATCAAGGCGATGAAAGGAGACCATCCATATCGCTTTTTTCGCATGCCTATATAAAAGATCTCTACCTTGGAATTATTTAAAGACTCTCTCCTCATTTGAACGAAAAATTTTTTGAACAGTTGTATTGTTTGCTGACAATATGTTTTGTCTCTTTACAATAGAAAATAAAGAAAATTATTTTTTTCGCAAGTATGAATCTGTAAATATAATTTAAAAAGTATTCAGCGACTAACAAAACTTACACCCACACTTACTCATTATTATTTTATTTATTCTTTAGAAGCTCATGCAGATGTCAAAGCTTCTTTGTTAGCCATGATACGAAAACGATAAATCTGCAAAATTTAGTTATTTTATCAACTCGGGGGAAGCATAATGGATATTTATGTAGGGAGACAACCAATTTTTAATAAAAATTATGACGTTGTTGGATATGAGTTATTATATCGTAATGGGGAAAAAAATTTTTATGATGCTATTGACGGTGATCGCGCGACAATTGATGTATTAGTTAATAGCTTTATGAATATCGGGATCGAAAAATTAACAAACGGCGCTCGTTGTTTCATTAACTTTACAGAAACTCTATTAAAAAAGCAGCTACCATTTTATTTCCCTAAACATCTAATCGTTGTTGAAATTCTAGAGAATATACCCTATTCGGAAGAATTACTAGATATTTGTAAGAAGCTAAAAGCAGACGGATATATGATTGCCCTTGATGACTTTATTTTTTGCAATCAATACACTCCTCTTTTCCCTTATATAGATATTATAAAAATCGATTTTTCTAAACAAAGCAATTATGCACAGTTTAAATCATATATTCATATGTATGATATTCACTTACTTGCGGAAAAAATTGAAACAAATGAACAACTCATGGAAGCAGTCAACAATGGTTTTTCTTATTTTCAAGGTTATTTTTTTAGTAAACCTATCGTAGTAAAGGAAAAATCGTTACCAAAAATGTCTTATACTTCTCGTCTCTCTCTAATTAAACGTTTAAACAGAAACGAATTAAATTTTGAACAGATAGTCGAAGCGATCGAAAGCGATCCTTCTTTGACATATCGTTTATTAAAAACGGTCAATTCGTTTTTCTTGTCTAAGGCACCGAAAATCAAATCCATTCGCCACGCTGCTGTGCTGTTAGGAACAAACCACTTAAAAAGTTGGTTAACTGTGTTGACATTACAAGAACCAAACGAACCGTTTAAAAACGAAATCATTGTAAATAGTTTAATACGTGCCAAAACGCTCGAACAATTAGCAGATCTCATTCACTTGCGCGATGAAAAAGACGTTTTATTTTTTATGGGAATTTGTTCATCGCTTGATTTATTGCTTCAACGCCCACTACAAGAAATATTGCAAGAATTACATGTCGATGAAGCGATTCAACATGGTCTGAATGGACAACCGTGTATTTACTCCATTTTGTATCATCTTGTCATTGCACTAGAAACAAACGATACAAATAAATTAAAAGAGATAACAACTACTTTAAACATTGATTTATCCAAAGCATTTGCGATTTATCAACAAAGTATTGAATGGGTTGTTGAATTGCAAAAAGATATAAAAGTAAAATAAAAAGGCTTTTCATAAGCCTTTTTATTTTACTTTGAATTTATTCATCATCCCTGTCAATTCATCAGCTAGCTGTTCGACTTGTTTCGCTTGTTCGAAAATTTGTTGCGCTGCTGCCGCTTGTTGTTCTGTCGCTGCACTGACTTCTTCAATGCTCGCGGATGCTTCTTCTGTGACAGCTGCTACATCTTGCATATGTTCAACAATCGTTTGTCCATCGTTTTGCACTGTTCGAATACGAGCCATCACTTGATTGCTCATTTCATTCGTATGTGTTAAGTTTTGGGCAATATGTTGAAACGCTCGCTTCGCTTCATCTACGCGTTCAAAAGCAAGATTCGCTACTTCATTTCCTTCCGTGACAATCGCAATCGCTTGTTCTGTATCGTGATGTGTTTGTTGAATCATTTGCGCAATTTTATCTGTTGCTTTTTCTGTTTCCTCTGCTAGTTTTCTCACTTCTCCTGCTACAACGGCAAAACCTCTCCCCGCTTCGCCCGCTCGTGCCGCCTCAATCGAAGCATTTAACGCTAATAAATTCGTTTGCGATGTAATATGGGTAATGACATTGACTATTTCCCTTACTTCTTTCGAACGCTCGCCTAATCGTTTCATCGCTTCGACAGCATCGCTTGAATGTCTAGCAGCCGACATCATCGCTTCGCTCATCGTTTGCAAAATCGCTTCTCCTCTTACCGACACTTGCTTTGCTTCTGGCCATCGCTTTCTCCATATTTTCAGCTTCTTCAATTAATCGCTGTAATTCATTCATCATGCGATTCACTCGTTCTGTTACATCTTGAACGGAATGTGCGATTGCTGTTGAGCCGTGGGCCATTTCGCTCATCGTCACTGCCACTTGGTTTGTCGTTTGCTTCGTTTCGTCACTTGCCACAACAAACGTTTGAGCATATTGACGAAGCTGCTCAGCTGAATCGTGCAACTGTTGTAGCATATGTCGCATATGATGAACCATTTGTTGAAAATATTGTCCGAGCTGTCCTACTTCATCTTCGCTTCGATGGTCGATCGTTACTGTTAAGTCGCCGCTTGCTACTTCTTTCGTTAATTGACTTAATTTTTGCAGCGGACGAACGAGGCGTGAAGCAAATAAAACAATGATAGCGCCGGCAAATAACACAACAACTCCAGCAGTAACAAACGATAAAATAGCTAAATAGTACAACTTTTCCGTTGCTTCAGCGACAGGCACAGTAAGCACAAGCCCCCATCCCGTTTGCTTAATTGGGGCATAAAACGCGTATTTTTCCACACCTTCGAACTCATATATCCCCATTCCTTTTTTGCCATCTAATGCGCGTCTTAACAACGAAACGAGTTGATCATTTTTTTCATGCAATAAATTTTTCTCTAATACATATTCTTTTTTCGGGTGTGCAATTAATACACCGTCCTTTTGAATTAAATATCCATACCCCGTTTTCCCAACATCCACGTGAATCACTAAATTTGTTATTTCTTCTGTCTTTACTGTCCCTAACAGCACACCAATAGTTTCTCCTTTTTCCCGAATCGGAGAAGCAATGACAATGACTTTCTCCCCGGTAGCACGTGAAACGATCACATCAGAAATGGACGTTTTCCCTTTTAAAGCTTCTTGAAAATACGGTCGGTCACTAATCGACAATTCTTTTCCATTCGCGTACGCCTTTCCATTCCGATCAGCAACAGCAATCAGCTCAAATGTTGACCACGTTTTTTGAATATGAGCAAGCCTTGTCTCATTTTCTTGTAGCTCAACAACATTCCACCCGCCTTCACTGCTCAATCCTTCAATCAGCTTACGATGGTCATCAATCCATTGATTAACTGCTGTTTGTAATCGTCCAAGCTCTACTTTAGCTGTCTGTTCAAATTGTTCTTCTAAAAATTGTTTCGCTTTTTGATGATTCAAATATGCCACTAAAAATAAAGAAATAATGACAAGAGGCATAATGACTAACAGTAGCTTTCCCCTTACGCTTTTCATCGTGTTCCCCCTCACCAATGTTTTTATATGTATTATCATAAATAAAATAAGTATGTAATAAAAGTAGGTAATTTTGACGATTATGATACATTTTAAATAAAATATTTATCTCTATTTTTATATATTGAAAAATCAACATCTTTCGACAATAATAGACATATATTCTATTTTTCTATGTAAAAGGAGGGGCGTTAGAAGTGGAAGAAAAAATACGCTTGCCACACGCTCTTTTCTCAAATGAACAGTTGCTATTTCAGATGATGGATCAATTGTTCGATATCGTTTTTTTAATGAAAGTGGAAAAAGGACCGCGGTTTCGCTACGTGCGCGTCAGTCCGACAGCCCTTCATTTAGCGAATTTAAGCGAAGAAGATATGGGAAAATGTATCGAAGATGTGTATGATGAACATGTCGCAAATCATTTAAACTTTCAATATATAAGAGCATGCAAAACAAAGTCGCTCGTCTCCTTTCGCGATCGGATGAACGTAAAAGATGACATACGCTTTGCGGAATCTACGTTAATTCCTATTTTGAACGAAAAAAATGAAGTATCATATATCGTCGCATGTACGCGTGAAATTACCGATATGCTAAAAAAAGAAGAACAGCTAGAAGAAGCACAACAATTAATTGATTCTTTATTTACCCACTCGCAAGAAGCTTTTATTTTATTCGATTTATTCGGACATATTATTCGCGTCAACGAAGAAACAGAACGTTTATTTGGATTGCAACAAAAAGACATTGTCGGGAAAACGCTTTTCGATGTCATTCCTGTATATAAAGAAAATATTCATCAAACGTTGCAACGATTAAGCGAAGGAAAACCATTGCACGCCATTCGCCTAACGATGAAAACAAGAAACGGTGAGACGATATACGTTTCTGTAAACGCATCTCCTTTATTCAACAAAGACGGAAACATTATCGCGGGCTTTGCTAGCCTTTTAAATATTACCGATCTCATTCAAACGCAAAAACAATTACAACAAAGTGAAAAATTACATCGTCATGTCGTAGAAACATTTCCTAAGGCGATTATGATTTGTACAGATGAACAAATCACGTATGCGAATGCAGTCGCCCTCCGTATGTTCAAAGCATCAACGATCGAAGACGTACGAAACAAGCCAGTCCACCAATGGATTCATACCGTTCCGGAGCCAACCATCACAGCAATCGACGGCGAAACAATTCCTGTACAAATCGACATCCTCCCGTTCCCGTACGAAACAAACAGGACTGAACTGATGATCATTAAACCAAGTGAACCGATCGTTGTACACGAAAAAGAAAAAGTATATATAGATCGAACAGAGTTTATAGAAAAGTTAACTGATCTTCTTTTTACGCACGAAGGTGTCGCCGTTCTGTTAGTTGATATACATCAATTTAAATTTATCAATAGCTTTCTCGGCCATGAAAATGGTGACGAGCTATTAAAACAAGTAGGCATGCGCCTTCACAACACGATACATCCAAAAGCGATGTGGACGCGAATAACGGGCGATCAATTTGCCATTGCTCTTTCGTACGGAAGCCAAGAAGAAGTAAAACAATTCGCCAACATGATAAAAGAAGTGCTCATCGAGCCTTATTCGATTGCTCAACAACAAATTCGCATCGGCATGCATATCGGTGTCGGCTACGCATACGATGCAAAATTATGTGCAGAAACGTTGTTAAACAATGCGGAAAAAGCGCTATATTTTGCGAAAATGGAAGGAACGAACGTCGTGAAATCGTACGAACCGCATATGTCGAACGCTTTTGCCCGAAAAATCCAGCTTGAAAACGCTCTTCCGCTCGCA
Source organism: Anoxybacillus gonensis (assembly GCF_001187595.1). Lineage (GTDB taxonomy): Bacteria > Bacillota > Bacilli > Bacillales > Anoxybacillaceae > Anoxybacillus > Anoxybacillus gonensis. The sequence goes on along the minus strand of NZ_CP012152.1, from coordinate 524,445 downwards.
GTAGAAAACAACGAGCTCTTTTTGCTCTACCAGCCGAAAATTAATGTCCGTACTCGTTCATGTCAGGTCGAAGCGCTCGTCCGTTGGAAACATCCTCAGTTCGGCTTTGTCAGTCCCGCTGAATTTATTCCAATGGCGGAAGAAACGAACGTCATTTACGACATCGGAAAATGGGTGTTGCGTCAAGCGTGTCGCGATCTTGCGTTTTTGCGCCAACATACAACGGGCTGTATGAAAATCGCTGTCAACTTATCAGCCAAACAATTGCTAGACGAACAACTATTTGAAGATATTCAACATATTTTACAAGAAGAAGGTTGCGACGCCTCTTGTTTTATATTTGAAATTACCGAAACAACAATGATTAAAAATCCTGAACATGTTGCAAAAACGTTAGAACGTTTAAAACAGCTCGGTTTTTCCATTGCCGTAGACGACTTTGGCGTCAGCTACTCGTCGCTTGAATATTTAAATCGCTTCCCCATTGATGAAGTGAAAATTGATCGTTCATTCGTTCAAAACATCGTCAATCATGACAAAAGTAAAGAAATTGTCAGCGCCATTATTTCGCTTGCGCACAATTTACAGCTAACGGTGACGGCCGAAGGAGTCGAAACAGCGCAGCAAGCGCAGTTTTTAATTGAAAAACAGTGCGAACAATTACAAGGATTTTATTTTAGCCGTCCGGTCTCGCTTGAACAACTTCCAAGCACAATCGTATCATTACAAAACATAATAAAATCCCCGATGTAACTCGGGGATTTTTTTATACAAGCACGGCGCGATCGCTAGCAAATTGACTGCCACGAATGCGTTGAAACTCTTGAAGAAGAGAGGCAACAGTTAGCTTTTTCTTCTCTTCTCCACTTGCTTCAAAAATAATTTGTCCACCGTCCATCATAATGAGACGATTGCCCAATTGGACAGCTTGCTCCATATTGTGCGTCACCATTAACGTCGTCAAGCGATTCGTTTCAACAATTTGTTTCGTTAAATCTGTAATTAACTTCGCGCGCGCGGGATCTAACGCCGCAGTATGTTCATCAAGAAGGAGCACGTGCGGTTGCGTAAATGTCGCCATTAAAAGTGACAACGCTTGCCGTTCCCCACCAGATAACAAGCCGACTTTCGCATGGAGACGGTTTTCTAATCCGAGCTGAAGCGTCGCGAGCGTTTCTTTAAAAAATTCGCGCCGCTTTTTCGTCACACCGAACCGAAGAGTTCGCTTCACCGTTCGGTTATAAGCGATCGCTAAATTTTCTTCAATCGTCATGTTCGGTGCCGTCCCTGCCATCGGATCTTGAAAGACGCGACCGATATAACGCGCTCGATCATGTTCACTCATCGTCGTAACGTCCTTCCCGTCAATTACGACTTCTCCTGTATCTGGAGCCAGTCTCCCTGAAATAATGTTCATCAACGTCGATTTTCCCGCTCCGTTGCTGCCGATAATCGTTACAAAATCGCCCGGCTGAAGCGAAAGTTCGATATGTTTTAACGCCACTTTTTCATCGAGCGTTCCTTCGTTAAACACTTTCGTAATCTGTTTGAGTTGAAGCAACGGCTGCACCTCGCTTTCTCGCTTTCCGCTGTTTTTCGGCACGCGCCGCTACCATTTGCGGAACGACGAGCGCTAAAATGACAATCATCGCTGTAATCAGCTTCACATCGCCCGTCTCTAAAAATTGGACGCGCAACGCAAGCGTAATGACGATGCGATATACAATGGCTCCTAAAATCACCGCAAGCGTCGCCCGCACAATCGTTTTCGCCCCAAATAACGCTTCTCCGATAATGACCGACGCTAAACCGATGACGATCATGCCGATCCCCATGCCGATATCGCTAAAGCCGCTATATTGCGCAATAAGAGCCCCTGAAAACGCGACGAGTGCGTTTGACAAGCCGAGGCCGACCATTGTTAAACGGTCCGTGTTTCCTGAAAAACTAGCAATCATTTTTTTATTATCTCCGACGGCACGAAGCGCCAAACCGACTTCCGTTTTCAAAAATAAGTCAATGACTACTTTCACTACAGCGACTAACAACATCCCAAAAACAATAATCGCCCACGTTTTCGGAACGAAAGGAAATATCGTTGCCAACGCTTGATCGAAACGTTGAAACGCTTTTGCGATGATCGTCATGACCGTTTCTTGTTGTAAAAGCGGGACGTTCGGTTTATCCATAATGCGCAAGTTAATCGAATATAAAGCGATCATCATTAAAATCCCTGATAATAACGGATTAATTTTCCCCTTCGTATGCAAAAGGCCTGTCGCACATCCTGCGAAAAAGCCAGCGCAAAGCGCCGCAAGCGAAGCAATAAACGGATTGACGCCACCGACGATGAGAACGGAAGCGACTGCCGCTCCCGTCACAAAACTTCCGTCCACCGTCAAATCAGGAAAATCTAAAACGCGAAACGATATATACACACCGAGCGCCATAAGCGCATATAACAATCCTGCTTCAACTGAGCTAAACAATGCTGTAATCATACAGATCCATCCTTTGTTTTATTCAATAAATTCCGCCATGCTATCCCATTCACTACGCCACTCGACACCCATCTCTTTTGCTGCTTTTTTATTGATGACAAGCTTCAATTTTTGCGGATATTGTACCGGAAGTTCAGCTGGCTTTTTCTTCCCTTCTAAAATGTCTGCTGCCATGACTCCTGCTTCATAGCCAATATCGTAGTAGTCAAAACCGTACGCCGCGAAACCGCCACGTTTCACTGAATCTAATTCGCCGACAAAAAGCGGTAAATCTTGATCGTTCGCGACTTGAATGACGGACTCAAGCGCTGAAACGACCGTATTGTCCGTAATGACGTAAAAACAATCGACTTTGCCAACTAACGATTCCGCCGCTTGTTTCACTTCCGCCGATGTCGACACCGAAACAGGTACGATCGTTAAGTCGGTCCCTTCCATCGCTTTTTCCACCGCATCCATTTGCGCCACAGAGTTTTGCTCGCCCGCGTTGTAAATCATGCCGACGCGATTCCCATTCACAAATTGATCAATAAATTGCACCGTTTTCGGAATAGCATCTGGATGCGTATCTGTTGTCCCTGTCACATTTCCACCTGGATTTTCCATCGATTGCACAAGCTTCGCTCCAACCGGATCTGTCACAGACGTAAAGACGATCGGAATATCTTTCGTCGCATTTAATGCGCCAAGCGCGCTCGGTGTAGAATTGGCGAAGATTAAATCGACGCCATCGGCAACAAAGTTGTTGGCAATCGTTTGATTATTGTTCATATCTCCTTGTGCAATTTGTACATCGTATTCGACTTTTAACCCTTTCTCTTCAAGCGCCTTTTTAAATCCGTTAAACGCCGCATCAAGCGACGGATGTTCGACAATTTGTGTCACACCAACTTTATATGTTTTCTCCTCGCTTTTTTCTGTTGTTGTTTTTTCTCCAGCGCATCCTGCTAGCACACTTCCTGCAAGCAACAACGCGCTACACGTTTTTACCCACTTCATTTGTATCCCCCTCACTTTTTCGCTGTTTCGCTTTTATGCGTTAAATTATACAAATATATTTTCTAAATATCAAGTCAATTCTAAAAAATAAATAAAAAAAACGGTGCTCACATCGCACCGCTCTGAGAGATGACTTGTTCTTTTAATGCACGTCTTAAAATTTTTCCTGTTGTATTTTTTGGCAATTCCTCTAAAAATTCAATCGAACTTGGCACTTTATATTTTGCCAAATGCTCGCTACAATAAGCGATTAACTGTTGTTCTGTCAACTGCTTATTTTTACTTACTACATAACATTTTACCGCCTCTCCAAAATTCGGATCTGGCACGCCGATAACTGCGGCTTCCACGACATCCGGATGGCTGTAAAGTACTTCTTCCACTTCACGCGGATATACGTTATATCCCCCAACAATAATCATATCTTTTTTCCGATCAACAATGTAAAAATATCCTTCTTCATCCATTTTCGCTAAGTCACCTGTATATAACCAACCGTCACGAATCGTATGCGCGGTTTCTTCTGGCATTTTATAATATCCTTTCATCACATTCGGACCACGCACGATCAGTTCTCCCAATTCACCAACAGGCACTTCTTCTCCTAATTCATTGACGATTTTATTTTCAACATTCATAATGCTCGTCCCAATCGAGCCCGGTTTACGCGGACGATCAAGCGGATTAAAACATGTGACTGGCGAAGCTTCTGACAGTCCGTACCCTTCGGAAACGATAACTTGAAATTTTTTCTCGAAATTTTTCAATAACGCAACAGGCATCGATGCTCCGCCTGAAATACATAAACGCATATGCGCAAAATCTTCCACTTTTCCGTCTGGATATTGATATAAAAAGTTATACATCGTCGGCACACCTGCAAAAACAGTTGCCTTTTGTTCACGTGCCACTTTAAATACTTCCCCTGGGCTAAATTTCGGAAGAATAAGCACCGTTCCACCGTTCATAAGCGGGGCATTAAGCGCCACCGTCAAACAAAAGACATGAAACATCGGCAACGTCGCAATGACGCGATCATCTTCGTTTATTTTTAAGTAATCTGCGACATCTTGGGCGTTGCTGTATAAATTTTTATGTGTCAACATCGCTCCTTTTGGTTTTCCAGTCGTTCCTGATGTATATAAAATAACCGCCACATCATCATCGTGAAGCTCTGGGCCGACGAACGGTACATCACCTGTCGCAAGCACATTTGTAAACGATTTCATTTTTTCCGGCACAACGATGCCATGTTCTTTTCCTTGCGGTGTTTCACAAATGATGATGTGCTCAACATTCGGTAAACGTCCGTCAAGCTTCATCAACGTCGGCATGACAACATCAAGCGCAATGACAACTTTCACATCGCCGTTTGTTAAAATGTAATGAATTTCATCTGCCGTATAAATAGGGTTAATCGGAATCACCGTCGCCCCCGCACGCATCGCGCCATATAAACTGACGATAAAATACGGTGAATTGCCTAACAATAGCGCCACATGATCCCCTTTGTTTACCCCAAGCTTCGCGAGTCCGCTCGCAAATTTCATGATCGCCCCGTTCAGTTCACCGTACGTTGCTGATGTTTGTTCAAACATATACGCCTGCTTATCTGGCTTTTGCGTAGCTATTTGCTGTAACCGTGAAACTAAATTCATTTTCCCCACCCCTTTAGTGAATGAATGATCATTCATTTTAAAATTAAAAAAATTCTAAATGTATTATATTTTAAAATAAAAAAACAGGCAAGCGAGAAATAATCGCTTACCATGATGATGACTATAAGCTTGTCGCATTCAAATCTCTGTTAAAACGGCTCGCTGTACCGGAGGACAATATGTTGCCGCAACGTTTGTTTCATATACATAATATTTTTTCCCTTCCAATAATAATGTGTTCACATCGATCATTTCACATTGTTTTCCTTCGTTTGTAAAATGCTGCACTACAGCATACATAAGACTTTTTTTGTCAAAATATCTTTCATCGAGTTCAACAACGATTTTACGTTTGTGATTGCTTTCAAATATATGATTAAACATGCTAATGCTCTCCTTTTTGTCATTCTTTGAAAATATGCTTTGTTATGCTTTTTTATCCTTCTCTCGAAAATGCAAGTATCAAATAAATTTCCATTCACTTTCCCTCTTCTTTACACTTCGCATATCGTTTCGCAAAAAATAAAGAAAACAGACCATGAATAAGAAACAATCCTCCTCCGACCCTTTCGAATAAGTTAGGATCATAGAAAAAAGATTTACATATTATAATCAACCCATATATGGAAGATGGAATTCCGAGCAATAAAAAATACAAAAACCATTTTTTATTCGTCATATACAGATGACCCCCGGAAATTTAGCAAACAATTTTATATAAATTATATTTTACCATAAAAGGATGATTTTTAAATAAAAAACAAGGCTTTGTCGCCTTGTATTAAAAAGATATGGAGCGCATTTGGCTATCTGTGGCGCGCAGCAATTCTCCCCACTTTCGATAGCCGCGCATGCGAAATTGTTCTAATAGCTCAACGAATAAATACGCTGTCGTGAGCGCATCGCCGATGGCGGAATGGCGTTCATACATGCGTGTACCAAACGCTTGCGCATATCGCTCTAAATCGCGCATATCATATGACGGTGCAATAAAACCAATTAAATCAAGCGTATCGATAAACGTCGGTTTGCGAAATTTCATTTTTTCGCGGCGCAATTCGTGTTTCATCACAAACAAATCAAACGAAATGTAATGACCGACAAAGCAGACGCTTTGTTTTTGTTCAACAAATCGAAAAAAATGTTGCAATGCTTCAATTGCCGTCGGCGCATGTTTCACTTTTTCTTCTGTAATGTTTGTCAATTCAACAATAACAGGTGGGATATCGCGATTCGGATTTACATACGTATGAAACGTTTCATCTTCCATCACCGTCGTCCCCTTCACTTGCACCGCGCCGATTTCGATTAACCGATCTGTTGTCGCTACATCAAATCCGGTCGTTTCTGTATCAAATACCGTAAAAATAATATCATCAATCGGCGTCGACAACGGGATATGATCGTTTAACTTGTAGTCAATCGCCTTTCGTAAAAAAAACACCCCGATCCCCCCTAAAAATGAGAAAATAATTGCGCCTGCAGTTGCTTTAACGTTTTTAAACTTAACATGAGTTCATCTTTTTCTCTTGTCGTCATCGTTGCAAACGATAAGACAGACGACGATTGTTTATTCGCTTGATAATGATTCCATTTATGGCGAATGTAAATAGCTAGCACGTTTTCAGCCGCTTTTTGCACATCTTTCGCAAATGCAGGAGACAATACTTGCTTTTCTTTTAGCTTCTCAATTCGCTCAAACGGTGTGCCAGATACGATCCCATGAATGAGCCCTAAAATTTGTATGCTATGATGGTACGGAAATAACACTTCTTTTTTCATATCGATTGTTTTTCGCTCAAGCCCGAAAATAGAGCGAATTGGGCGATCAAGCGTCGGAATTTCATTTTGCTTTTCCATCTCAACAAGCCGAAAAAAGAAAATTTTTGCACGATGTAATTGCTCACGAATTTGTTGTTCAAATGCACGATGCAAGTCGATATCGCCATATACAAATCGATACGAGAAAAAGTTTTGCGCCAACAACAAGTTGTCATTTGTCGCATGAATCATCCACTCGCGCAATCGATCTTTCCACGTTTCAAGCGAACCACGCCATGCATTTTCGCTCGCCATCATCTTCCCTTTGCATCGCTCATATCCTGCTTTCTCCATGACACGCACAATCGCCTCTCCAAGCGTTGCAAAATATGAAGCGTGCTCCTCGCTTTCATATACAAGAAAATGATCTTGATCGGTTAGTAAAAACTGTTCCCTCCGTCCGCTTGATCCCATTTGATAAAAAGCAAAACGGCTCGGAGGATCTCCTACTTGTTCGATCGCTAACGATAAACAACGGTAGACGAGTCGATCGTACAGTTTCGTAATCGTATTTAAACATTGAGCAATCGGCACTTGATCGCGCAACATCGTCGCCAACAACTCGTAAATCGCTATTTTCATTTTGGATAACGTCTGTTCATCCGCATGATCAATTTGTTGAATCGTGCGCATCATGCTTTCATTTTTCTTTCGCATTAAATCTGAAAACGTCACAATCCCTTCTACTTTTCCGTCGTCGACAACAGGTAAATGTTTCACTCCTCGCTCAATCATCATAGCAAGCGCATCGTAATAATACGCGAATCGTGAAATCGTCGCGACATGTTTTGTCATCACTCGTTCAATAGGTGTGTCATACGGAAGAGACTGTCCAAGCACTCGTTCGACAAGATCCGTTTCCGTTAAAATACCACACAACTTTTGTTCATTCGTCACAACGATCGAACTAATATGAGTCGCCGCCATTTTTTTCGCGGCTTCTTGTACTGTTGCCGTTGGTGGTAAAGTGACGACATTACGTACCATTAAATCTTGCACAGGAACGACAAATGATGTAGAATCGCCAAATTTTCGCGCTTGTTTGACTTGTTCAGCAAGCGACACATATACGTCTTTTAAACGGATGCACGCCTGCGCAAGCAAATAGTCATGGACATTCGGATCATCCCATAACCGCGTTAACACAGAAAACGGCATGACAAGCACTTCGCATCGTTCCGCCGCCCGCACAGCAACGAGCTCTTCTTTTCCTTCGTTTTTCGATACACCTAAAAAATGGGCTAAGCTTGAAAACCCGATAATCCCACCTTTTTGTACGACTTCAAGCACTTCGTCATACCCTTCATGCTCAACGTATACTTCCGCCACCCCATCAAGCAACAAAACAAGCCCTTTGCGCCGCTCATTTTTCCCTAAAATGAGATCGTCTTTGTCAAACGTCTTTTGTTCACATTCAGCGATAAGCTGTTCGATTTCACGTTGTGGCAACCCCTGAAATAATGGATGCATCAATATCCCCTCCCTTATAAAAACGGCATCTGTATACACAGATGCCTTTTACATTATCTCATCCACACTTGACCGTCTTTGTATGTCATTTGTTCTGGATAACGGAGGTCATATACTTCTTCTTGCACAGATTGCGAAGGCTCTTTCGTCATCAATGAAACGACGACGTTCGCTGCAATCGCGGCGACTGCTCCAAAAATTCCTGCCCCTGTATCAACAATTCCTGCAACGGAAAAGCCACCGTATTTCGCTGCTAAAATGTAGCCTAACGAAACGACTAACCCGACAAGCATACCTGCAATGGCACCAGCCGCATTTGAGCGTTTCCACCATACCCCAAGCACAAGCGCTGGGAAGAACGTACTTGCCGCAATCGCAAACGCCCACGCAACAATTTGCGTAATTACACCCGGTGGATTTAATGCGACTAAACCAGCTAACAATGTTGCAGCAACGATCGAAATGCGCGCAACAAGCAAACGATTTTGCTCTGATGCGTTCGGACGTAAAATACGATAGTAAATGTCATGCGCAAACGATGACGAAATAGCAATCATTAAACCACCCGCTGTCGATAACGCTGCCGCCATCGCTCCAGCTGCGACTAAACCGATAACGAACATACCGAGATTTGCAATTTCTGGCGTCGCCATTACGACGATGTCGTTGCTAATGACCATCTCTTGCCATTGTAAAATACCGTCGCCGTTTGCATCCGCAATTTGTAATTTTCCTGTGTTAATCCACTTTTCTGTCCAAGCTGGCAATTCGCTAATTTTTTGACCGACGACATTTTTAATGAGGATGAAGCGCGAAAATGCAGCATACGCAGGCGCTGATAAATAAAGTAACCCGATAAATAAAAGCGCCCATGCTCCCGACCAACGTGCCGCTTTCATCGTTGATACCGTATAAAAGCGAACGATGACATGCGGAAGTCCTGCCGTTCCAGCCATTAACGTAAACATAAGTGCAAGAAACTGCCATTTGCTACCTTTTAAAAACGGATCCGTATATTGCGAAATGCCTAACTGTTGATCAAGCTGTTGAAACTCGCCAACAATTTTTCCGTAAGAAAGCCAAGGAATTGGGTTTCCTGTCAACTGAAGCGACATGAAAACGACCGGAATTAAGTAAGCGATAATTAAAATGACGTATTGCGCTACTTGCGTCCATGTAATTCCTTTCATTCCGCCAAACGCAGCATAAAACGCAATTAATACAACACCAATCATCGTACCGACTTTTGCGTCCACTTCAAGCAAACGCCCAATAACAACGCCCGAACCAGAAAGCTGCCCGATTGAATAAACGAACGAAATAATAATTGTACAAAGAGCAGCAATCATGCGAGCCGTATGACTTTCATAACGGTCGCCGATAAACTCTGGCACCGTATAGCGACCATATTTGCGAAGCTGTGGAGCGAGTAAAAACGTAAGCAACAAATAACCACCCGTCCAGCCCATAATATATGCAAGACCGTCGTATCCTAACAACATAATCGTACCGGCCATACCGATAAAGGATGCCGCACTCATCCAGTCCGCTGCGATCGCCATTCCGTTTGAAAACGGAGAAATGCCGCGACCTGCTACGTAGAAATCAGACGTTTCTTTCGCCTTATTGTAAATTGCAATCCCGATATATAACGCAAATGATGCAATAATAATGGATAAAGACACGAGAAATTGTGTATCCATATTGCTCCCCCTTCCCCTTTGTTCTCTTAATGATCAAGCGCTTTGCCTGCGCTTAATTGTTCGTTTTTCTCTTCGCTAATGCCGTACTTTTTATCAATGTTGTCGCTTACTTTTGCGTTAATAAACAACAACACGATAAACGTTACAATCGCCCCTTGCGCCCCCATAAAATAATGGAACGGGAAGCCGTTGAACGTCATATTTTTAAACGACTCCGCAAACATGACGACGCCAAATGAAACAATAAACCAAATAATCAAGAAAATAACAATTAATCGCACACGCTCACGGAAATATGAATCCGCCACTTTTTTATCAATTTGTTTCAAACAAACACACCCCCAAGTTAAAAATAAATTTGACCGTTTCTAAAAATGGTGCCGGGAACGTTATGACTTCAAATAAAAAGTAAGCGAAGACTGACAAGAATGGAATGAGTAAAAAGAAAGGCTTTTGCTTGCGAAAAGCAACGTATAAACTTACGACTGTAATCGCTAAGATGAGGTAAAACGCAACCAAACAAATACCCCCTTTATCTTGTAAGCGTTATCATTTTCTTTTAGCCCCCACCTCCTAGTATGTGTTACTAAATTTTAAGAAAATTCTAACACAACCATATTATCTCTACTTTTCAATGGATCGTCAAGCATCTGTTCAAAAAATTTTCAAAATTTTTATTCTGTATTATAACAAAAGGGCAGCGATTCGCTACCCTTCCCATGTCCATCTTGTTTTCGCTAATTGCACATCGCCATGGAAAATCATTTTTGCTTCGTCGACAAGTTGTTCGACGTTGCCGAAATGAGGTAAGTGCGTAAGCAGCAACGTTTCAACGCCTGCATCGCGAGCGATCGTTGCCGCTTCTTCACTCGTCATATGTCCAGCTTGTTTTGCTTGTTGCCCTGCGTAAAAATTGCATTCGCAAATGAGTAAATTCGCCTGTTTAGAAAAAGGAACGAACTGCGATAAATAACTTGAATCGGCTGTGTACACGACCGTTTTTTCTCCTGCGGTGATTCGCATCGCATAACAAATGGCTGGATGTTCCGTTTCCATAAACGAAATCGTAAATGGACCGATATGAAGCGTCTCATTCGGATCGTACGCCACCGCTTTTGTCACCCCTTTATGAGCGAGGCGTGCAAATCCATCTCGATCGAGCGAATGGCCATAAATCGGCAACTCCGGCAAATCGACGCCTAAATTTTTCTTAATCAGTCGGGCATATTGAAGCGGGCCGATATCTGCCACGTGATCGTGATGATAATGCGATACGATGACCGCATCAATTTGTTCAATGTCAAGGACGTTTTGCAGCTGCGCTAACGCTCCGCTTCCGCAGTCGACTAACAGACGAAACCCATCATGTTCGAACAAATAACACGATGTCGCTTCATTTTTTTTCGGAAATGCTCCCCAATAACCGATCACTGTCACTTTCATATGTATTCACCCTTCCTATTGAAATTGTGTACACCTACACAATACCAAATTTTCATCTCCATTTCACATATACAAATGTTATAAAACAACTATTGACAAATGTGTATCTGTTATAATACAATGAGATTAACAAAAACGAAGGGGATGGGGAACTATGCTAGAAAAAATGTCTGAATTTTATAAAAAGTTACCTCCGAAAACATGTTGCGAGTGCGGGAAAGAAATGGAAGAGCAACATGAATGTTATGGCAATGTTTGCGTTCATTGCTTAAACGTTTCTTGCTAAAGTAAAAAGCAGCCAGCGTGGCTGCTTTTTACTTTAACTTATATACACGTGCTTCATACGGTTTTAGCACAATTGTTTCAATCGGTTCCTTTTCGTCAACTGCATAGTTGCTAATGAGCAGCTGTTTTTCCGTAAACGTCACGTGTGATGGCAATGTAAATGTCGGCTGGTCGCTACTAAAGTTTGTTACCACGAGCAGCTGTTCATCGTTGAACTTGCGCAAATATGCGTAAATTTGTTCATCATCTTCAAGCAATAACTCGTATGATCCGTACACGATAATCGGATGTTCTTTTCGAAGACGAATCAGCTTTTTGTAATAATGGAATACCGAGTTCTCATCTTTTAACGCTTGTTCAACGTTAATGTCGCGATAATTCGGATTGACATGAATCCACGGCGTGCCTGTCGTAAATCCAGCATGTTCTGTGGCATCCCATTGCATCGGCGTACGTGCATTGTCACGACCACGATAATGAATCGCTTTTAATATTTGATCTGGGTCGTATCCTTTGTTCACAACGACATCGTTCCATAAATTTATTGTTTCAACGTCGCGATAATATTCGATGGACGGAAACGCAACATTTGTCATGCCAATTTCTTGTCCTTGATAAATGTATGGCGTCCCTTGCATCATATGCAGCCATGTCGCCAACATTTTTGCACTTTCGACCCGATACGTTTTATCATCGCCAAAACGAGATACGGAACGTGGTTGATCATGATTCTCTAAATAAAGCGAATTCCATCCTTTTCCGTGCAGCTCCACTTGCCACTTGCTCATAATTTTTTTCAAATCTGTCAGTTTCCACGGTTGAATATCCCACTTCCCAAGATGACTTCCCGGCTTCGAATCGACGTCCATATGCTCAAATTGAAATAGCATATTCATGACACCGTCTTGCTCATTTGTAAATTGAATCGCATCTTCCGTCGTCACCATCGGCGTTTCTCCGACCGTCATAATGTCGTATTTACTTAACACTTTTTCTTTCATTTCACGCAAATAGTCCATTAACTTCGGTCCATTAACAAAATATTGTCCGCCCCATTGATAACGGTCATTCGGATTCGTCACCGGCGCATCTGGTAAACCTTCCACTTTTGACAACAAGTTAATGACGTCCATGCGAAATCCGTCAATGCCGCGATCTAGCCACCATGTCATCATGTTAAAAATTTCTTCGCGCACCTTTTCGTTTTCCCAGTTTAAATCCGGCTGTTTTTTCGAAAATAAATGTAAATAATATTCCCCTGTCGCCTCATCGTATTGCCATGCGGAGCCGCTAAAAAATGATTGCCAATTGTTCGGTTCTTTTCCGTCTTTCCCCGGACGCCAAATGTAATAATCACGGTACGGATTATCTTTTGATTTGCGCGATTCAATAAACCAATGATGTTCATCGGACGTATGGTTCACAACTAAATCCATCACTAACTTCATACCACGCGCATGCATTTCACGAAGCAGTTCGTCCCAATCAGATAGCGTCCCAAATTCGTCCATAATGTCTTGATAGTCGCTAATATCATAGCCGTTATCGTCGTTTGGCGACTGATAAACAGGCGACAACCAAACGACATCCACACCGAGCTCTTGTAAATAATCTAGCTTTTCAATAATCCCGCGCAAATCCCCGATCCCATCCCCGTTTGAATCTTTAAAACTGCGCGGATAAATTTGATACACGACCGCTTCTTTCCACCATTGTTTCGTTTTTGGAATCGATTCCATTCCCTTTTTCCCCTCTCCATTATTCTTTCACTGAACCAGACGTTAAACCAGAAACAATACGACGTTGGAACAATAATACCATAATGACGAGCGGAATGGTCACTATGACCGTTGCTGCTGAAATTTCGCCCCATGGAATGGTATATTGCCCTTGGAACATCGCAATACCGACTGGCACCGTTTTATAGTTTTCTGCTGTGTTAATCGTCAACGCAAATAAAAATTCGTTCCATGCCGCAATAAAAACGAGAATGGATGTCGTAAAAATGCCTGGTACAGCGAGCGGTAAAATCACTTTAAAATACGTTTGAAGCGGTGTTGCTCCATCCATTTTTGCGGCTTCTTCTAAATCAAACGGAATTTTACGGAAAAACGTCACTAATAGCCAAATAGAAAGCGGCAACGCAAACGTCGTGTACGGAATAATTAATCCTAAATAACTATTCGTCAACTCAAACTTTTTTACAAACATGTAGATCGGCGAAATAGTCGCAATTTGCGGGAACATCGATACCGATAACACGATCCCTAAAATGATCGACTTTCCTTTAAAATCTAGGCGCGCAATCGCATACGCGGCAAACGCTGCTACAAATACGGTGTACACAGTCGTAATCGTCGCAATGACTGTGCTGTTCCATAAATATTTTAAAAACGGATAATTGACAAAAACAGAGACGTAACTTTTTAACGTCGGATGGCTCGTAAACCAGTTAAACGCTTCTTCACCAAACAATTCGCTTAACGGCTTAATCGAACTTAATAAAATCCATAAAAATGGGAACATCACTAAAAAAACGAAAACAAATAAAAACACATAAAACAATGGACCGGCTTTCTTTTGCATCGTTGCACCTCCTATTTTCGATCAGAAATGAGGTCAGCACCTAAAAATTTAATGTAAATCGTCGAAATGATCGCTACGCAAATGAAAACGATCACCGCTAACGCTGAACCGCCACCGAAGTTTGTTTGCGAGAACATGACTTTATACGCTAAAATCGAAATCGTTTCTGTCGAGTTTGCTGGTCCGCCGCCTGTTAATACGAAAATTAAGTCAAATACACGGAACGCATCAAGCGTACGGAACAAGAGCGCAACGAGAATGCTTGATTTTAAAAGCGGTAACGTAATTTTGACGAACTGTTGCCACTTTGTCGCTCCGTCAATCGATGCTGCTTCATATAAGGAGCTCGGAATCGTTTGCAATCCGGCAAGCAACAATAATGCCATGTATGGCGTTGTTTTCCATACGTCAGAAAAAATGACGGCAAACATCGCTCCCGCACCTGTCGTTAATAGTTCACTCATATTGTTGATGATACCAATATCCGCAAAATATTTGGCGACAATCCCGTTTTGTCCGTCATATAAAAACTTCCACATTAATGCGGACACTGCCGTCGGAATTGCCCACGGAATTAAAATCGTTGCCCGAACAAGTCCGCGACCGAAAAACGCTTTATTAATAAGCAATGCAATCGCTAAACCGAGCACTAATTCAATCGAAACAGAAATGACAGTAAACACCGTTGTATTCCAAAGCGCTTTCCATAAACGAGCATCGCTTAAATAGTTTTTATAATGAGCGAGACCGACAAAGTTCGGTTCAATGACCGCTCCGCTTAGCCCGTTGGCAAGCCCTGTTAATTTGTCCCCTTGCTTCAACTGTCCGTTTTCGTTTAACGTTTTTAACGTTTGTTTCGTTTCGCTAATCGTTTTTGTTAAATGTTGTGCCGCTTGTTCATCAATAGAAACGATTTTCATCTCTTCGCTTGGCACTTCAAAATTGTTTAAAATTTCATCTATTTGCTCATATCGTTTTGCTACTTCTTCATCCGCACGAATTTCTTCATCTACTTGTTGCAGCTTTTGTTGCAGTGAGGTAAGCTGCTCTTTTTCATCGCCTGTCGCTTGCGCCATTTCTTGTTTTAATGTGCTCATTAAAAACGGATAACTTTCTAAATATCGTTCTAAGTTTAAGCTGTAGTCAAGATGGAGAGCTGATTTTGCTGGGTTGTTCAAACGATAGTCAAATAAGCTAAAATAAAATGACTGAATAACCGGCCAAATGGCGACGGCTAAAATGAGCAAGAGCGATGGAGCGACAAGAATATACGCTAAACGGCGCTCCGATTTTTTTTCGTTTTTCACTCGTTGTTCCCCCTTTATGCAAAGGATTTAGCCTTCAGCGCTCATATGAGGCTGAAGGCTAACGTGTAACTACTGCATAACTGCTTTAATTTCTTTTTCCATATTCGCTACTGCTTCTTCTACTGTAATTTGTCCTGCAATGGCTTTTGATACGTTAATTTGAATAATTTCAGATACTTCTGGATAGTTTGGTACAACTGGACGTGGTACCGCTGCATTTAATCCGTCAACAAATCCTTGTTCTGCAAAGAATGGGTTCGCTTTTAACACTTCTTCGTCTTTAAATAGTTCTGGAAGCGTTGGTGCTAAACCGCCGTAAATCGCAGAAATTTTTTGACCTTCTGGACCAGTCATAAACTTCACGAACTCCCAAGCTGCTTCTTTATTTTTCGAATATGCGTTAATGGCTGTCATCCATCCGCCTAGTGCCGCAGCTGAACCTTTATCACCAGCAGGCAGTGGCGCAACGCCAACTTTATCAACGATTTTTGATTGCTCTGGATCGTTTGCTAATGCGTATTGGTATGGCCAGTTGCGAATAAATGGCGATTGACCTTCAATAAACGCTGTATGAGATTCTGGCTCTGTAAATGTTGTAATGTTGCTTGGCACAACGTCAGACGTTGCAATTTCAACCATTTTCTTTAATCCTTTAATTGTTTCAGGGCTGTTGACGACAACGTTGTTGTTTTCGTCGACGATTTTTCCACCGTATGCCGCAATAAATTCAATCGCGTTACATACTAATCCTTCGTATTGTTTCGCTTGCATTAAGTATCCGAATTGTGTGCCGCCTTTTCCTTTAAACTCGCGAGCAGCTGCTAACAATTCATCCCATGTTTTTGGCACTTTATCTTCTGGAACAATGTCTTTACGATAGAATAATAGTCCTGTGTCAATAAATTTTGGCATCGCCCATTGCTTTCCATCGAAATTTCCAGCTGCAAGCGCACCTTGGTTGTATGCACTTAAATCAATGCCGTCTTTTTCGATGAAACGATCGAGCGGAAGAACATAACCAGCTTGCGCAAACTCTGCTGGCCAAATCACGTCTAAGTCCATGACGTCAATTTCCGATGATTTGGCGTTTAACATCGTCACGTATGCATCGTGCTGCGCTCCTGTATCAGAAGGCATTTCACGAAACTCGACGTCAATGTTTGGATATTTTGCTTCAAACGCTTTTACGATTTCTTCTGTCGCTTTTGTTGCATCTTTCCCGCGAGCATACACGATTTTTACAACTTCTTCAGATTTTTTGGCATCGTCTTTTTTATCCGTTGTTTCCTTCTTGTCTGTGTCTTGACCGCCAGAGCAAGCTGTCAAACCGAGCGTAAGCGCTAACAATGCAGAAGAAAATTTTGTTGCTTTCTTCATGAAAAAATCCCCCTTATTTTTAATGAAATGTATGTCAAGCTTCACTTTGGTGAAGCTCGCTACCAACTGTCGATGCGCGAACAACCAGTTGAAGTGGAAATTCGTAAATTTCTTGCGTGTCATATTTTTTCGTCTGAATTTTTTCTACGATAATATCGACTGCTTTTTGCGCCATTTGTTTCACAGGTTGATGCACCGTCGTAATTGTCGGATTCGTTAGCTCTGTAATCGCTTGATTATCAAAACCGACGACCGCTAAATCTTTAGGGATGCGATAGCCGCACGCCAATGCTTCTGATATAATGCCAGCCGCTACTTCATCGCTTCCGGTAAATACGGCAGTCGGCCGATTGGAAAGCGCCATCATTTGTCGAAATACGCGCTTCCCGTCAGCAATGTGAAACGCATCGCGAAAAGCGTATCGTTCATCAAATGTAAGCTTATATTCCGCTAACGCTTTTTTAAAACCAATTTCACGCGATTTGGCTACATTGCTTCGATAGCCACCAGAACAATACGCGATTTTCGTATGACCTTGTTCAAGCAAATGTTTCGTCGCTATGTATCCCCCGTACACTTGATCGAGCCGAACGGTTGGAACGTTTGCACAATCATCAAACTCGTTGCAAAGAACGATCGGCCCATACTGTAAAAAAGGCTTCAGCTGTTTCCACTCATTTTGGATAGAAGCTAAAATGACTCCGTCTACTTGCTTTGTCTTTAATAAATTCATATAGTTTAATTCTTTTTCCGGCGAATAGCGCGTTTGACAAATAATAAGCTGATAGCCATGTTCCGCTGCTGCTATTTCGGTCGCTTCGACAAGTTCGCTAAAAAACGGATTTGTAATACGCGGAATAAATAATGCTAAAATGCTCGTTTTTTGATTCCGCAAACTTCTCGCCGAAGAATTAGGCACATATCCTAGCTTCTCCATCGCTTCAAGCACGAGCTTTCGTTTCTCTTCTGACACGTACGGGTGATTGTTTATGACGCGCGAAATGGTCGTCCGTGAAAGCCCCGTTAGCTTGGCGACATCTTCAATCGTCGCCATCCTCCCATTCCCCCTTATTTCAATCGAAAAGAAACGAATGAAATCGTTTTCATATTCATATTATACTCACATCACCTTGTATATGCAAGTTAATTTTTTAAAAATTTTTTTCATTACAAAAAAGCTTCTGAAGC
Source organism: Anoxybacillus gonensis (assembly GCF_001187595.1). Classification (GTDB taxonomy): domain Bacteria; phylum Bacillota; class Bacilli; order Bacillales; family Anoxybacillaceae; genus Anoxybacillus; species Anoxybacillus gonensis. The sequence continues at coordinate 506,107 of NZ_CP012152.1, read as the reverse complement.
GTCTTACGCCTCAGAAGCTTGTTCAACGATCGTTGTAAATTGTCGACGATGTTGAATAGTAAAATACGTCATTGTTCCAGCCATCATGACAACGATAAACATAAGCAATTTACCGACATTTTCCCACATAAATGAGAAATCTCCGCTTGAAATGACCGCTTTTAATCCGAAAACGGAATATGTCATTGGAAGCCATGCGTTAAATAGTTGTAATGAGCGTGGAATTAACTCAAGCGGGAACGTTCCAGCGCTTGTTGTTAATTGTAAAATTAATACAACAATACCGATAAATCGTCCAGGATCCCCAAAAACGGTAACGAGAAATTGAATAACAGATAAAAAGGCAATGCTTGTCACAATGCTAAAGATGATAAATAAAGGAACGCTTTTTACATGCAAATCGAGCCCGAGAAGCAATACGCTATCGGCAAGAAGTGCTTGCAAAACACCGACGATCATGAGTACACCAAATTTCGCAAAAAACCAGCTAAATGGCGAACGTGGCACTTCGGCTGGCTCGCGAAGTGGAAAGACGATTGAAAGTAAAAGAGCCCCAACAAACAATCCTAACGATAAGAAATATGGCGTAAACCCTGTTCCGTAGTTTGGCACTTCATTCATTTTTTCATTTTTTACTTTCACCGGTTCAGCAAACATGTTGTATACATCTTCATTTGCCTTCACATCGCTTGCTTTTTCGGCACCTTCTTTTAGTTTATTTGCTAGTTCTTTCGAGCCATCTGCCAATTGATTCATGCCATCTTGCAATTTCCCTGTTCCGCTCGTTAATTCATTCATTCCGCTTGCCAATTGTTGCGAACCATCTGCCAATCGATGTGCACCATTTTGAAGTTGATCAGCACCGTCCGCAAGAACTTGCAATCCAGAGGCGAGCGTTTTGCCGCCATAAGCAAGCTTTGCTGTTCCTTGCTCCGCTTCTTTCATTTTTTCATACAACGTATTCATGCCTAAAACAAGCTTTTCTTGTCCGTTCGCTAACGCATTTGTACCATTTGCCAACTGTTGTTGTCCGGCAAGCAACTCGTTTACGCCGCGATCGAGAGCGATATGTCCTTCATGTAACTGCTTCGCCCCATAACTTAACGATGTTGCCCCTGTTTGCAACGCTTTGGCACCGTCGTTTAACTGGGCCATTCCGCTTTCCACTTGTTTGTTTCCTAATGATAGTTGCACAATATTTTGTTTTAATTGCTCATATACCGCTTTTTGCGCTGGATCTGACGTTTGCGCGATAAGGGCATCAAGTTGGACAGCTAACTGCTCTAATCCGCTTGTCACTTGCGCGGCACCTGTTTGTACTTGCGTAGCTCCTTGTTGCCACTCGGCAAGCGATGTCGCTAGCTTTTCTGCTCCCCCGCTCAATTGCTCCGAACCTTGCAACAGTTGCGGCATGCGTTCATCGAGTGTTTTCATTCCTTCAAGGACACGATTCGCTCCTGAAGCAAGTGTTTCCGTCCCTTCTTTTGCTTGCTGCGCTCCAGCAACCAACTGTCCTTGCCCATCCATCATGCGCTTCATTCCGTCATGAAGCGTTTGGACGCCTGTTTGCACTTGCATTGAACCGTCAGCCGCTTGATGCAATCCGTCGGTAAATGCGATTGATTTTTCCGCAAGTGTCGCTAAATGGCGATACAATTCGTTCGAGCCATCTTGCGCTTTGTTCATGCCATCATATAGTTTATCCGTTCCTTCTTTTGCATCAACGAGTCCATCATGCAACTTTTCTGCCCCGTCGCTCGCTTTTGTTAACCCATCTGCCAACGTTTTTACGCTCTCTAACATGTTTTCTGCGTACGTTTCAGTTAATGTTTTTGCTACTTCCGTTTTTATTTTTTCAACCGCCGTTGCGCCAATTTGGGCAGATAAAAAGTTAAATCCTTCATTTGGCTTGTAAATGAGTTGCAGTTTTTTCGGGTGATCATCTTGTAACGTCGTAGCATGTTGTGAAAAATGTTCAGGAATTTCAATGAGCATATAATATCGTTGTTCTTTTAACCCTTTTTCCCCTTCTTGTTCATTTACAAAATGCCAATCAAACTGCTTCTTTTCTTTTAACTTATCGACAAGATCGTCACCAATATGGAGCTCTTTTCCTTCAAACGTTGCTCCTTTGTCTTTGTTTACAACAGCGACAGGTAAATCATCTAAATGATCGTACGGATCCCAAAACGCCCATAAAAACATGCCGCTATATAAAAGCGGAATAAACAACACAGCGATAATCGGAATGAGCACTTTCCGATTGGACGTGACCGCTTTTATTTCTTTCATCAACAATTTGCTCAACCCCCTTTTTTAAAACATTGACCAATTTGTTCATTTAGTCATTCCTTGCAAAAAAGAGAAGGATCATCTCGGAGATAATCCTTTTAACAAATATAAATCAAACAGCTCGGCAATTTTTTGTTGGGACAATGGCTCATGCTCTTTTTCCCATTCGACGTTTAAAGCGATATACATTTTAAACATTAAAAACGCCGTTAATTCCACATCGCACGAACGAATTTCCCCTTTTGCCATCGCCTCTTCAATTTTTTCGCGAATGTAAGCGATCATTTCACGATCAAGTCGCTTCATGACGTCTCGCACAGCTGGCGTGCCAATATCACGAACTTCTTGTAAAAGCTTTATCGTCAGTTCGTGCTCTTTGCGAAACGTAAAAATACGCTGCAAAGCACGTTGTACGTTTTCGTTAAACGATAAGCGTGGATCAATCGCTGCATCCGCCTCACACTTAATTTCAGAAATGATGGAAGAAACGATCTCTTCAAGCAGCTCTTCTTTGCTTTTAAAAAACGTATAAATCGTTCCTTTTCCAACGTTCGCCATTTTCGCTACTTGGTCCATCGTCGTCGCTTTATATCCAAAAAGCGAAAACGACTTCGCTGCCGCTTCAATAATTTGTTTTCTTTTTTCCGACATAGGCGTTCATCCTTTGTTTTGACTAAATGAACATTTTGGTCATTTCGTTTTATATCGTAACATAAACAACATACAGTTGCAACAAAAAAGGTGCCTTATTTTAAGAAGACACCTTTTCCTTCGTGTAACATAAATAGTGCAACACTTTTTTTACCGCTTCTTCCCCTTGATCAATACAATCCGGAAGTCCGAGACCTTCATATGAACTTCCCGCTAAAAAGATGCCCGGAAGATGTTGTTGCATATTTTGTTTGACGCGCTCGATTCGCTCGCGATGACCGACAGTATATTGCGGCATCGATTGTTTCCAACGCGTTACGATCGAAAACATCGGTTTCATCGTTATGTTCATCACTTTATTTAAATCGTCCATCACCACTTGGACAATATCATCATCTGTTTGTTCAACGATCGCTTCATCTCCAGGGCGCCCGACATAACAACGCAACAACACGTAGCCTTCTGGTGTCGTATGCGGCCATTTTTTATGCGTCCACGTACATGCTGTAATCGTATAGTCGCTATCTCGTGAAACGACAAATCCTGTTCCGTTCATATCTTTTGCTACCGCCTCTTTCGGAAAGGCTAATGCGACCGTTGCGACAGATGTAGATGGCATCGTTTCAAAAGAAGAAAACATCGGTTCGTTCGGAAAAAGCGATGTTAACGATTGATGTGGAACCGCAACGATGACGCTATCCGCTTCTTTTTTCTCTCCGTTGCTTAACGTTAACACATATCGGTCATCTATCTTTTCAATGAGATCAACACGTACCCCTTTATGCACGGTTCCTTTTTCGAGCTTTTGCTCTATGGCATCAACGAGCGATGACAACCCTGTTTTTAACGTTTGGAAAATGCCTTTGTCGCTTTTTTGTTTCGTTTTTTGCTTTGGCATCGATCGTTTCATCCCTAGCACAAGACTTCCGTGCTTTTGCTCTAAATGGAAATATTGAGGGAATGTCGCCATTAAGCTTAACTGATCGATATCCCCCGCATAAATGCCCGATAGTAAAGGCTCGATTAACCGATCGACAACTTCATTGCCGAGACGGCGACGGAAAAACTGACCGAGCGATACATCTCCTTCTGTTTTCAACGGCGGCAAAACAAAGTCAGCAGCGGCACGAAGCTTGCCAAACGGAGAAAAAAGACGCGTCACGACAAACGGGGCAAGCTTTGTCGGGATCCCCATCACCGCTCCGCCCGGAATCGGATGTAGCGTTCGATTCACTAAAATGTACGATTGACCGGCCGTGTTATGCACAAGTTCTTTTTCAAGCCCGACTTCGTGAATAAGACGTGAAGCGCTCATTTTTCGTGCTAAAAAAGAGTCTGGACCGCGTTCAATAACAAACCCGTCGCGATACACCGTTTGCACTTTTCCTCCAAGTCGATGGCTCGCTTCAATTAATTCACACGAAATCGGCAGCTGATTTTCTCGCGCTTCTTTTTGCAAGTAATACGCAGCTGTCAATCCCGTCATTCCACCGCCAATAATGACGACTTTCTTTTTCATAATGACTCGCCTTCTTTACGTAAATGGTTTAAAACAACGGTTGCAAGGGCGTCAATAAACTGTGGATGCGCATTTGGCATCGGTGGACGATAGTAACTTACCCCTAATTCGTCCGTTACTTGCTTACATTCAATGTCGTTATCGTATAATACTTCTAAATGATCTGCGACAAACCCCGCTGGAACATACACAAACGCTTCGTATTTCTTTTCTTCGTATAATTGTCGTGTTAAATCTTGCACATCAGGGCCTAACCACGGCTCTGGCGTATTCCCTGCACTTTGCCATCCGATCACATACTCGGAAACACCTGCTTCTTTCGCAATCAAATCTGCTGTTTCTTGTAGCTGTTTCGGATACGGATCTCCCATAGCAATAATTTTTTCAGGCAAGCTATGCGCTGACACAATTAATACAGCTTTGTTTCGTTCTTGCTCAGACATCGTTGCATACGTTTCTTTTACTCGATCTGCCCAATATTGAATAAATTTTGGCTCAGTATACCAACTTTCCACACACGTCAATGTCGGTCCACCTAAACGAGCCGCTTCTTCTTTCGCTCGCCCGTTGTACGATTTGACGCTAAATGTTGAAAAATGTGGGGCTAATACGATCGAAACCGCTTCTGTCACACCGTCTTCATACATTTGCCGAACGGCATCTTCAACGAACGGTTCAATATGCTTCAACCCTAAGTATACGCGAAATTCAACGTCATCTTGCACTTCATTTAGCCGTTCAGCAAGCTTTTCCGCCTGTTCCTTCGTAATGGCCGCAAGCGGAGAAATCCCCCCGATCGCTTCATATCGCTCACGAAGATCGGCCAACATTTCTTCCGACGGTTTGCGACCGTGACGAATATGTGTATAATATCGCTCTAAATCCTCCTCTTTGTATGGCGTACCATACGCCATGACAAGCAGTCCCATGACTTTTTTTGACATCGTTCATTCATCCTTTTCTTTTTGCTGAATATTCATGGATAAACGCCGTAAGCCGTTTTAACGTCTCCGGCTGAATTTGTGGGAAAATGCCATGCCCTAAGTTAAATACGTACCCACCTTCATGTGCCATTCCTTCATCTAAAATTTGTTTCACGCGCGCTTCAATCACTTCCCATGGCGCAAGCAACACGGCTGGATCTAAGTTGCCTTGGAGCGCTTTTGTTAGTCCCATGTCTTTCGCTTCACGAATTGGTAAACGCCAATCTAAACCGACGACGTCAAGCGGCAAGTCATGCCATTCTTTCGCTAAATGACTTGCACCGACACCGAACATAATAAGCGGCACATTTTCGTCGCGAAGTGCTGTAAAAATACGCTCCATCGTCGGTTTAATAAATTGACGATAATCGGCAACGTTCACCGCTCCGACCCATGAATCGAAAATTTGAATCGCGCTTGCTCCTGCGCGAATTTGCGCTTTGACGTAACGAATCGTCATATCCGCTAGTTTATCCATCAGTGCAAACCATGCTTTCGGTTCTGCATACATAAACGCTTTCGTTTTATTATAGTTTTTCGACGGCCCACCTTCAATCATGTAGCTCGCTAATGTAAACGGCGCACCGGCAAAACCAATTAATGGCACAGTCAGTTGCTCTTTCGTTAATATTCGAATCGTTTCAAGCACGTACGGTACATCACTTTCTGGGTCGATTTCACCGAGGCGTTCGACATCGGCAAGAGAGCGAATTGGATTCGCAATGACCGGTCCAATTCCCGCTTTAATATCAACGTCAACCCCGATGGCTGGAAGCGGTGACATAATATCTTTGTAAAGAATCGCCGCATCGACGTTATATTGTTCGACAGGCAAACGTGTCACGTACGCACATAGCTCTGGTTGATGAGTAATTTCAAAAAGGGAATACTTTTCCTTTAAAGCCCGATATTCTGGTTGTGAACGTCCTGCTTGTCTCATGTACCAAACTGGAACGTATTCCGTCGCTTCTCCGCGACAAGCGCGTAAAAATGTATCGTTTTTAATCATCATGTCCATCCTTTCACATTATGTAATCGCTTATATTATAGTGTAGCGAAATAACTGATTTGTTTCCACTAACACAACTATACCGATTTTTTCACCGTCTGGGTAGTAATAATACGCAACGTTCATGAAATCGCCAAGAAGAAAAGAAAGTGATAAAATACGAGTAGTGGATGAAAGGAGAGGATGTTCGTGTACGTATTTATAACAAATGGTACGATCGATTATTTACAACGATTGCGCAATCAATATCCGAGCGAGCAAATGTTGCTCGTATGCGATGGAGAAAACGGAATGCTCATTCATGAGACGGAAGGAAAAAGCGTCTTTCATGAGCCGCGTCCGTATGAAGTACTTGATGCTGTCGGATCATTCGGAGGGACGTTTGTTGTGTGTAATAACATTCCTGTCACCGATGAAGGAAGACCGCTATTTGAACATCGGTTTCAACAGCGGGCGCGCTTAATTGAACAAGAACCAGGATTTATCGCCATTCGCGTCTTACGTCCGTTAAAAAGCGATACATACGTCATTATGACGATGTGGGAAAACGAAAGTGCCTTTCGCCGTTGGCAACAATCAAAAGCGTATGAAAAAGCGCATCAAAAACGTGGCACAGAAGAAGGAATTGATCAACAACGCTCCATTTTCCCGCGTCCATCCTATGTGACAACATATACAGTCGTAAAAGAAGGCTGACATCTCGTCAGCCTTTAGTCGTTCCAAGCGTTCATGCCGCCACGCACATTGACGACGCGCTTAAAACCATTTTTCACTAATATTTTCGCTGCTTGATTGCTGCGCATGCCGCTTTGGCAAATAACAATCGTTTCTTTCTCGCGATCGAGCTCATGTAGTTGATCAGCCAACTGATGAAGCGGGATATTTTTAAATTGACGAATGTTGCGCGCACGATATTCCGCAGGTGTGCGTACATCAATAAATTGGCGGTCTTTCGTTTGTTTTAATTTTTCTTTTAACTCATCTGGTGTAATATGCTCCACACCTTTTGTCGGCAACATTTTTGCCGCAACAAAATAAATAAGCAAAATGATGAGAACGACATTAATCCATGTACCCATATATGTTCCTCCTAAATACGTATATGGGTATATTACATTGTTTTCGAACGTTTGTCAACGATGGTATAATGGAAAAAAACAGAAAGGATCGTGCGTATGAAAACGTTGTTATTTCATAAACTTCACGAATATTATGACGACATGGTGGCGATTCGTCGCCATTTCCATCAACATCCTGAGCTATCGTTTCAAGAGTATAAAACAGCCGCGTATATTGCCAATTATTATAAACAACTCGGCATTCCTGTTCGAACAAATGTCGGAGGAAATGGAGTAGTCGCCACCATCCACGGCCAACAAGGCGGAAAAACAGTAGCACTTCGGGCGGACTTCGATGCTCTCCCGATTCAAGATGAAAAAGATGTCCCTTACAAATCGACCGTTCCGGGTGTCATGCACGCATGTGGACATGATGGACATACGGCCACGTTGCTTGTGCTTGCTAAGGCGCTTTATGAATTGCGCGAGCATTGGAGCGGCACGATCGTGTGCATTCATCAGCACGCAGAAGAATACGCACCAGGCGGAGCAAAAGCGATGATTGAAGACGGTTGTTTAGAAGGAGTAGACGCCATTTTTGGCACACATTTATGGGCAACAGAGCCAACAGGTGTCATTCAATATCGTACAGGGCCGATCATGGCAGCTGCAGACCGGTTCCAAATTGTTATTCAAGGCTCTGGCGGTCACGGCGCAGAACCTCACAAAACGAAAGATGCGATCGTTACTGCATCACAGCTTGTCCTGCATTTGCAGCAAATCGTCAGCCGACGCGTCGATCCGCTTGAACCTGCTGTTGTTTCGATCGGCTCTTTCGTTTCCGACAACGCATTTAACGTGATTGCTGACCGCGCGACATTAGTCGGGACAGTGCGCACATTTTCTGAACAAGTGCGCAATGACATTGAAAGAGAAATTGAACAAATTGTCAAAGGGACTTGCATCGCCAACGGTTGTACGTACGAATACACGTATATGCGCGGCTATCCGCCCGTTGTAAACCATGAAGACGAAACGAAATTTCTCGTCGCTACCGCTCGTGAAATAGAAGACGTAACCAATGTCGTTGAAATTCAGCCACATATGGGCGGGGAAGATTTCGCTTACTATTTACAACATGTAAAAGGAACGTTTTTCTTTACAGGCGCAAAAGCGGAAACAACAACGATCGCCTATCCGCACCATCATCCGAAATTTGATTTCGATGAACGAGCCATGCTTATTGCAGCAAAAACGCTTGGTCTTACAGCAATCAATTATATGAAAAAAAACGAGAAGCCGTTTTAAACTGCTTCTCGTTTCTTTCCGACATAAAATACCACCGCAACATAACAAATAAAAACAACAAAAAACGTCCATAGCATAACAAAAACGCTGTGAGCGATATATGCAACCATCGCAAAAATAAGCGCCTGGCTCCCCCCAATAACAAGTAGTACGCGCATAAACGACCGACGCGCCTCATGAGGCGACAACGGATAAAGAAACAACAGGGAGTGACCTCGGTGATACGAACGAATCGAAAGCAGTTGAAGCGCTGTGGCATAAGCACACAAAAGAGCAAACCACTCTACACCGCGAGGCAACGTAAAAATAAAGATGCTACCGATCGCTGTTAAGCGAACGAACAAACCGAAATAGTCGCCTGCGCGGAAAAAGGTGCGTACGTACAAATACGTATACGGTCGCATATGTGAACGATCGAGTAAACGGAAAAAGAAACGAAGCCACGTTCGTTTTTTGACTGTATGTTTGATGTATGGAACATCGACAAACGCATGTGCAAGCCGATAAAATGCTTGCATTCGCTTTCGCTCATCTGCAAGCAGCTGTTCCCATTGCACTCCGTTTTTTCTCCCTTTTAAGTTCACATGTCGCGCGATGATGACCATGAACAATAAAGGGACAAGCATCCATACATATTGTTTCAATAATAAAAAATAAAATAACGTCACGTTCACAAAAAAGCGAACGAATGTGTGAAAGCGATCTCGCCCGATTCGTGCCTCCTCTTGCCATTGAACGAATGTATTCCACCCCGTTAATAACACAATCGCTATCGCGACAACTGAAAATGGCTGAACAGAAAACTTCACATGAAGAGGCAAAAGAACGACGAAGACAGCGAGCGAAACGGACAAGTGAAGAAAAAAACTATATCCCACTGCGCGCCAAAAATAAGGGCGAAGCCGTCTTTCCACCGGAAGAAGAAACACCGCATCCGCCTCTTTGACGAACGTCCGCACCCCGCCTTGCGTCACCGCAAAAGCGAGCAGAAGCGCCGCAACGATCGCGTAAGGAAACGACGTCAGTTCATCGACTGCCCGCTTATAAAATACCGCACCCGCCCCGATACTAATAAGTAAGACGAGCAATAAATGATCATTAAACATATATCGACCGTATCGTCTCACTTCCGCCATATGAGCGGCCATTCGCTGTTTCCATAACTGTTTTCCATCAATCATCGTTCGTCTCTTCCTTTGTTAATTCGATGTATATATCATCTAACGTCGCATGAGGCATATGTAGCTGTTCTTGAAGCATCGGCAATGATCCGATTGCTTTTATTTGTCCGTTATGTAAAATGACAAACGAATCACAATACCGCTCTGCTGTCGCTAAAATGTGCGTTGACATAAGAATGCCTGCCCCTTCTTTTTTTCTCTCCTCAATAAGCTGAAGCAACGCTTGAATGGCGAGCGGATCTAATCCAACAAACGGTTCATCAATGATATAAAGAGGGACGTCTACTAAAAAAGCGCACATAATCATCACTTTTTGTTTCATCCCTTTTGAAAAAAACGCAGGGAACGCATTCAATTTTTTCTCAAGCCGAAACGCCTTCAACAATGTTGACACGCGCTGTTCATACGCTTCATCCGATACGCCATAAGCCATAGCAGTGAGGCGTAAATGTTCTTCTAACGTTAATTCTTCGTATAAAGCAGGCATTTCGGGAATGTATGTAAATTGCGCCCGATATTGTTCTGGGTCGTCTTGAAACGTTATGTCGTTGATCGTAATCGTCCCTTTACGTGGTTGCATGAAGCCGATAATATGTTTAATCGTCGTGCTTTTTCCTGCCCCATTTAACCCGATTAACGCAACGACTTCCCCTTTTTGTACAGTAAACGATACGTCATCTAAAATGTTTTGTTTCGTATAGCCCCCGAATATGTGTTGAACTTGTAATAGCGCCATCGTCGCTTTCCTTTCTTCATATCATTATTTTTTATTTTAACAAATGAATAACGAAAAGAAAAACGGGTTATGATAAGTAGCGAAGAGGGACAAACAAGTAGCAAGTCGCAGTGAGCAACAAAGCAAGTTCAAGAACACGATGAAATGAGGTGTCTACGGGCCGCACATAAGCTAGCCTGTAACAACGAAAGCACTCCCTTAAAAAGGGGATGGTCATCTTGAACAACGTCGTACTCACAAACGCGTAACGGACTCTACTCGTAAATGAGGTGTTCCCAAAAGACACGTAATCATGAAGCTCCCTCTTCAATGGGCAGGATGCGAGGCGCATCCTGCTCTTTCCGTTTTCGAAACGACAATCGTGTGGTAAAATAAAGACAAAATGGAAAGAAAGGTGGCGTTATGATGAGCGACTGTATTTTTTGTAAAATTATAAACCGAGACATTCCTGCCGCAAAAGTATTTGAAAACGAGCATGTCATCGCCTTTTTAGACATTAGCCAAGTGACGAAAGGACATACGCTCGTCGTCCCGAAAGTACATAAAGAAAATATTTATGAATTAACTTCAGACATCGCCCAACGTGTATTTGAGGTCGTTCCGACAATCGCCAATGCGATTCGTGAACAGTTTTCCCCAGAAGGCATCAATATTTTAAGCAACAACGGAGAAATTGCGGGACAAACCGTTTTCCATTATCATATGCATATTATTCCGCGATACGGTAAAGGGGATGGATTCGGGGCTGTGTGGAAATCACATCAAAGCGACTACACGTTTGATGAGTTACAACATATCGCTTCGCAAATAAAACAAGGTTTATAAAAAGAAGGTGTCCTTCGTGGGCACCTTCTTTCGTTCCAAACGTTTTATTCGCTTTTTAATGCGTCTTTTAACGATTTGTCTTTAATGTCGACATTCGCTTCTTTCATAAGCTTATCAAGTTTCGATTGCACTTTCGATGCATCGAGTTTGCTCTTTTTCACTTCGTATTCCATTTCTTCTTTCATTTCATCAAACGACTTTTTCTCTTCTTTATCTGTCACTTTAATGATATGGTAGCCAAATTGCGTTTTCACTGGGTCGCTTACTTCACCGACTTTTAACGCATAAGCTGCTTTTTCAAATTCTTCAACCATTTTTCCAGGTCCAAACCAACCTAAATCGCCGCCATTTTGAGCAGAACCGGTATCTTTCGAATATTCTTTTGCTAATTTCGCAAAATCCTCGCCTTTTTCTAATTTCGCTTTAATTTCTTTTGCTGTTTTTTCATCGTCCACTAAAATGTGGCTCGCTTTCACTTTCGGCTTATATTCATTATAATATTTTTTCAATTCTTCATCGGACACTTTTATATCTTCCATCGCAGCTTTTTGTCGCAACAAATCAAGTTTTACCATGTTGCGAATCGCTTCTTCTCCGTTTTGTTGCACCGCTAAATCATATTGAACGCCATACATCTCTTTTAAATTTTCGATTTCCTTATCGATTTCTTTATCTGTTACTTTAAATTTTTTGCTTAAAACTTTCTCATGTACAAGATCGCGCAACACATCTTTCCCGAAACGCTCTTTCATTTCGTTATATAGCTCGTCTTTTGTAATGTTGCCTGCCTTCGTTTCGACGACAACGTCTGATCCGTTATTACAAGCCGAAAGCGCAAGCATTGCCGCTGCCGACATTGCAACTGTCCATTTTTTCATTTCCTCACAACTCCTATCTATAAATGTACACAAAACATACTATACCATATTTTTTCCGAAAGCTAAAATAAAGCACGTATGCGCCCATACCATTTCACCTCTATTGACATACAATACATTGTCAAAGCGTCGCAACGCCTTCATATACGAAAGGAGGTGTCGTCTATGGGTGCAGGAGTAGGATATGCAAACGGATTTGCGTTAATCGTTGTGTTGTTTATTTTATTAATTATCGTTGGTGCAGCTTGGTTATACTAAACGAACGAAAGCTGACAGGGACACTGTCAGCTTTTTTACGCAAATAATACTTCGATGTAGGAAGAAATAAGTAAAATCGTAATAAGGACGTTAATTGTGCGAAACACTTTCGGCTGTTTTTCTTCTGGAATTTCTTTTTGAATACAAAGTGAATTCGTGAGCTGATTGATCATGAAAAGTATAATTGTCGCAAGGGGTATAAAATAAAGCGCCAAAACATTCCCCTCCTAGTTTTATGTATTTACTCCCCTACTTTACAACGATTTTTTTGATAAATCAATAATGGACATTTCATTTATGCAACAATTCCTGTAAAATATAATACACATAAGCACTCAAAAGGAGTTTCGAAAGATGAGCATCGAACAACGCATTGAAAAACTTGAATATTATTGTTCGCTCATGTTGGACATGATCGTACCAGAAACGAAGCCATTTTATGCGCTCGTCATTCGGTATGGCTTAACAAAAGAAGAAGTTGAACATACGTTGCGCCTTTGCGAACAATTAAGTGAACAATATAAACAACAAAAAGAGGAAGGATTCGTCATTTTCACCTCGCTTTTTCATGAATTTGCGGGTGCGCTTCATCCGAACCTTCCACTTGCTGAGACGATCGACGCGTTAAAAAAACAACAATTATTCGTTCCACTTATGACAGAGTTTCAACGTTTATTACATACGCTCAACGAATGAAGCTACTTCTTCTTTTTGCTCATCTTTCTTTTTTAACTTTCCATTTTCTTCAACAAACTCTTGGTCGATGTTTTGAAAGGAACGTTCAAAAATTTCCATAAAATCGTCGCCGTACACATTTCGAATCATACACATCATTTCTAACATTTCTGGAAATTTACCATACAATTCGTACAGCGGCTGAATCCCTTGAAGAACAGACGTCCGTTTCGGATCATACGACTCCATTAATTTTAATAAAATCTCTTCCCCTTTGTCCGTCAACTCAATGTACGTATTTCGCTTATCGTCTTCTTTTTTCGAAAACGACAATAGCCCGCGCTCCTCTAATTTTTTCGAAAAGTTAAATGCCGTCGATACGTGCATGACACCAAACTTTGCGATTTCAGAAATCGATGCTCCTTTTAAATGGTATGCAATCCATAAAATATGATGCTCGTTAATGTTTAAGTCAAATGGTTTAATCCATTGTTGCCAATCTTTTTCGATTGATTTCCACAACGCTTTACTTAATTGGGCCACCCTTTGACTAAATAACATCGCCTCTTTAACAGAATAATGTCGTTCCGTGCTTTTCATCTCTCCACCCACTTTTTCGTATTTCTTTCTTTTTATCTTTTATTATGCCAGTAAAACAATAAATAATAAAGTATTAAATATTAGAATTTTTTAATAAATTGAAATATAGAATTTTCGAACTAGGAGGAACAAACATGGTCATCGCGACGGCGACGCTTGGGTTCATCTTTTTGTATTTGACGATTGCCACGTTTTCTATGTTGAATAAAGCGCGCATGTATCCCCCGAAAAAAGTATTAAAGCAACGCATGAGTGTATTTGGAAGCCTTGCTCTCTTTTTTATCGCCATTACCTTTTTACTTTTACGCATGCAGCAGTAACAACGATATAAGGAAAACCCGACCATAAACGATCGGGTTCTTTTTATTATTGTTGCGGAACGGTATATGTTCGTCTCATCAGCGATTGTACGATCGGATAAATGACGACCATCGCAATCGTATTGACAAACGCTGTTGGAATGACGACAGCAACGAACAATCCGCCAAACGTTGCTCCTCCTGGCAAACCGACAACCGCTAAAGCAACGGCCAAGAACGTCGCACCAGAAATAAACGTGCCAATCGCAGTAAGCAATGCCGCTTTTACTGGCGTCACTTTCGTCTTAAACAGCATTAACAATCCAAAACAGAGTGTAGCCGTCACAATTTTATCAACGACGTTCGGGATAAATCCCCCAGGGAAGCTTGTCGTCACCCCAGAAATGATCCCTGTTGCAATCGCTAATAAACTAACGGCTGTTTTGTTCGGGAAGAGCATCATGCCTAAAAACATCATCGTCAACATCATATCTGGCTTCATCCCAAAGAAAAATCCCGGAATGACTGCGTGCAACACCGCACCGATCCCAACAAAAAGCGATAATAATACTAACGTTCTCGTATTCATTTCTCATCTCTCCTCATCTCATTCTTTTCTCTTCTCAGCTTGTAAACAAGTTTAACAATATTATAGCACTTTAAAGTGTCGACGTAAAATAAAAATTTTCAAAAAATATTTTTTCGGAACGTTTCCATAAATTGCACTAACGCTTCACATGCTTCGATGTCAACCGCATTATAAATAGATGCGCGACATCCACCGACAGAGCGATGACCTGCTAATCCAATGAACCCTTTTTCTTTTGCTTCCGCTAAAAACTTCTTTGTGAGCTCCTCATTCGGCAACGTAAACGTTACATTCATATGCGAACGGCTTTCTTTTTTTGCATGCCCTTTGTAAAATCCTTCACTTTCATCAATACAACGGTATAATATCGCGGCTTTTTCCGCATTTTTCTTTTCGATCGCTTGCACGCCACCTTGTTCCTCTACCCATTCGAGCACGAGCGATAACATATAAATCGCAAACGTCGGTGGCGTGTTATATAACGAACGGCTTTCGCTATAAGTCCGATAGTTTAACATCGTCGGCAAACGGTCATCCCCTTTCGCCAACAAATCTTTCCGAATAATGACTACCGTCACGCCTGAAGGTCCTAAATTTTTTTGCGCTCCTGCATAAATGAGCGCAAAACGGCTCACATCTATATCGCGGCTTAAAATATCGCTCGACATATCAGCAATTAAATCAACAGACACGTTCGGAAATTCACGCCATTGTGTTCCTACAATCGTATTGTTCGACGTAATGTGCAAATACGCTGGACGCTCGGACAGCTCAATATTCGTCGGAATGTACGTATATTGTTCCTCCTTCGACGAAGCTGCTACGTGCGTTGCTCCTACTTTTTTTGCCTCTTTCATCGCTTTATCCGACCATGAGTCCGTTAACACATAGTTGCCGACTTCCCCTTCTTTCAATAAATTCATCGGCACCATAGAAAACTGTAAACTTGCTCCTCCTTGTAAAAAAAGCACATCATGCGTATCAGGAATGTTCATCAGCTTGCGCAACAACGTTTCTGCGCGCTCATGCACCGCATCATATTCTTTGCTTCGATGGCTCAGTTCCATGACTGACATGCCTGTTTGTCGAAAGTTGAGCAATTCTTTTTGCGCTCGCTCTAACACAGCTAGCGGCAAAGCTGACGGTCCTGCATTAAAATTGTACGCTCGCTTCATGCTTTTCTCCCCCTCATGTCATGTAATAATATATATCCTAACATGAAACGCAAAAAAATGAAGAAAAATTTTTGTGAATTTTTAAAAAAGAAAAAAGACCTCGTTATTCCAAGGCCTTTTGTCGCTGCTGGCGCGCTTGACGAATGCGTTCCATATACACTTCTCCTTCTTTTTCTAACAACTTCTCATCTATTTTTCGTTCTTCTTTTGCCGTACGAATGGCCATATATCCGCTAATCATAATCCCAACAAGAAGCAATGTAATAACCATACATATCCTCCTTTAAGCTTGTCTTACTTTACACATATGCGCACAACCGGAAAAATAGAAGTATAAAAGAAGGAAATGATGATGAAGAAGCGAATACATGAAAAGAAAGGGGTGGGGAAATTGAAAACATATACGTTAACCGTTTTTGAAAAGACGGGAGAAAAATTGCTTGATGAAACATTTACTGCCGCAAACGATGACGAAGCAAAACGAATCGGCGAGCAAAAATTAAAAGAAAAACAGTTAGAACATAAAACGCATCGTTGCACGACATCAAGCGGTAAACTCATTTTATTTCATCGATAAAGCCCCGATCATGTCGGGGCTAAAATAATTGTTCCATCATTTTTAATTTTTCATTTGTGTAATGTTCATAATGTTCGTTATACACTTTCGGTTCTTTCGGATTAGCAAAATGCGTAATCGCTTTTGTTTCTGGGTGCACAAACTTGCTTGATGCCCCACATCCTAATCCGATGATCGACTGTTGTTCTTCCATAATCATAATATTATAAATGCTTTCTTGACCTGGCAATGCATAACCGACATTTTCTAAATTGCCGAGAATGTTTTTTTGACGGTATAAATAATACGGCACATATCCTTTTTCCTTCGTCCATCGTTCCGCGCGCTTCATCATTTCACTAATTTCGTCCCGATCCGCCACTTTATACTTTTCTTTATTTTTCGTCATCTCTGAAGCGCGTTTAAACGACAACGTATGCACCGTCAACGACTCCGGCATCAACTTTTCTGTTTGTTCGAGCGTATAACGGAATTGCTCAATCCCTTCACCCGGCAATCCGATAATTAAATCCATATTAATATTGTTCATACCTGCTTCGCGCGCAAGATGAAATTTTTCAATCGTCTCTTCAACCGTATGATGACGGCCGATCGCTCGCAACGTTTCTTGAATATATGATTGCGGGTTAATGCTAATGCGGTCAATGTTCCATTTTTTCAACACCGCTAGCTTCTCTGTTGTAATCGTATCTGGTCTTCCTGCTTCAACTGTAATTTCACGCACGCGCTCGACGTTTGGAAAAACGCGATACATATGCGCATATAGCGCATCCATCTCCTCCGCTGTAATGCTTGTCGGTGTGCCACCACCGTAATAAATCGTCGTAATCGGAATGTTGCGCTCTTTCAGAAACCGTCCAATTTGTTCCATTTCGTAATGCAATCCGAATAAAAACGAATCGACAGACCCTTGTTTTCCTTGAATCGCATAGGCTGGAAACGTACAATACGCACATTTCGTCGGACAAAACGGAATGCCAATATAAATGCTCACTTCTTTCGATAAATCGTACAAATCTGGCACAACCGTCAACTGACGATCGACAATTTGTTGCATAAGCTCAATTTTCTCGTCCGTCACTAAATAATCTTCACGCAATGTGCGATGCGCTTCTTCTTTTGTGAAACCAGAACGTAATTTTTGATGAAGTAACTTTACCGGACGAACGCCTGTTAAAATCCCCCACTGTTGCACAACGCCTGTGTATTGCTGTAATAGAGATAAATATATATGCGAAACCGCATGTTTTACTTGCTTCATGCGTCCTTTTTCTTCTTCTGTTTTCCAAAACCGTTCGTAATGAGCCGCATACGTGCGACCATGTTCATCTCGCAACGTACCAACAACGATGAGCTGTTCTCCTTGTTGTACATCGATGGTTACACGCACATTCGCTTCTTCTGTTCGTGCGAAAGAGAGCGTTTGCTCTTCAAAAAATAGACCGGTAATAACCTCTAAAGAACGTTGAAAACGATCAACCGGCTCAAGTCCGCAAATGTCAATACGCAATGAAATCACCTTTCGCTTCAAAGTATTAAACTCATTTAAGTGTACAGAAGAAGCGAAAAGCTCGTCAAGAAACGGAAATTATTTTTTCTCTGTCGTGCGAATTTGCCGTAGAAATTGTGGGCGATGTTGTTTTCGAAAATGTTCTTTAATCATATAAGCAACACCGAGCTGGTCGTTTGAACGCGTCACCCAATCGGCAATCGCTTTTACTTCATTTGCCGCATTCCCCATCGCAACGCCAAGACCAGCCGCTTCAATGGCCGGCATATCATCCATATGATCGCCGATCACAACCATTTCTTGTAACGAAATTCCAAGTTCGTTTCCGAGACGAATAAGCCCATTTAGTTTTGAAACGTTTTTTGGCAACAATTCAATTTTCCCATCACTAATAGTGAGGGAGAGCTCTGGAAACGCACGCTCCATCGTTTCAACAATTTCATCACGTTCGTCTTCATTCGAATAAAAAACATCGATTTTCATGACATCAATCGGGTCATCGCGCAACACATCACTTAATGAGTCAACAAACTGCGCTGGGTAAAAAAACGGATCCCCTAAAATCGTTTTCGCAATCATATTGTTTTTTACTTTTTTTCGATTTCCGATTGAATACCGTTCGTGAAGCAAACGAACGTTGCAGTTGAAATGTTCAAGCACGTGCACAACATCAAACGTTTTTTGTGCTGGAATAACCGACTCATATAACTTTTCTTCTAATGACTTCGCCACAAGCGCCCCTTGAAATGTCACTAAATACGAATCTAATTTCAACGCTTTCGCCACTTTTTTGGCTGACAAAAAGTTTCTTGACGTCAGCAACGTAATATATACGTCTTTTTTCTTCACAAAATCGATCGCTTCTTTCGTTTTTTTCTCTAATTTTCCGTTTGATTTTAATAACGTACCGTCAATATTGAGCGCAAGCAATTTATACATGATCGTCCCCCCTCGATGTCGTGGCTTCATTCATACGTATGACAAGGGTATAAAAAAAAGAACACCCATTTTCATGAGTGTCCGTCATATAGCTGCTCAATTGGTTGAATCATCGCAGCCATCGCTTGAGCAAACAATTCGTTTAAACGTTCCTCTGCCTGAATAAGCCGTGCGATATTTTCATTCATTTCAATAACGTGTAAATGTTGTTGCAACAATTCGACATCTGCATCGCTGACCGGGAATCCGCTCATTTGTTTTTGTTGGAGCTGTTTTTGCAGCGTACGAAATTTCGTAAATAATTGGTGCGCCGTTTGGTCACGTTGCACTTGTTCATAAGCGCGGCGAAGTTCCGCAAACGGTTCACTCATACGAATGACTGTTGAAAGTTCGTCAATCGCTTGAAGGACGTCCATGCGACACGCTCCTCTCTTTTTCCCTTTCTATTTACGATATGAGCGAAGCGGTCGCTGTATGTCTACAATTGAATGAAAAACGTTATGCAACCTTGAATTAGTCCGATCACTCCACCTAGCAAAGCCCCTAAATATGTAATCATTTTAAACTCGCGGCGCGAAATCGTTAAAATCATTTCCTCTAGCCGCTCAACAGAAAAAGATGCCACTTCTTCCCGAACGATGTCTTGCAAATGAAGTCGCTCCATCCATTGTTCAATGCGTTGAGAAGCGAACTGTAAAAGAAAACGAACGAATGTCGGCAATGAAGCGCGCACATGAGAAGCGACAAGCGGACCGAGCGGCTGCTGAAGCGGTTCTTGCACAACGGCTGCTGTCATTCTCTTTATCCATAGCACCATTTTTTCATCACCGATCATTTGCTCCACATCGTGCACATGTATCGCTTTCACTTTTTCCCATTCGTTTGTAAATAGTTGCACGAGCAACTGCTTTGCACCATCGCTTTGTAAAAATTTCACGATTTCCGGGCGAATTTTGTCTGCTAAGCTGACGTTGCCAAGAAACATTTGAATCATATTGCCAAACATGCCGCGGCTTTGTAAAAATTCATTAATCATCTGTTCAATTTGCCGCTCTCCTTGTTCGCTCTCTACATACGTGCGCAGGCGAAACAATAACCGCTCGGCGATCGAAGGAATGGCGCGATCAATTTTTTGGAGTATTTCACTTGGAATGACATGATAAAGCGGCTGGTCTCTATATTGTGACATCATCGTTTTATATTTTTTTTCAATCCACATTTCAGCGATTTGCTCAGGATGTTTAACACCGAATCGCTCAAGCCAATCGGCAACCGTTCGATCCGATTGTAGCCAACGTTCTACCTCTTCCTGTACATAGCTTGTCATATCATGAACAAATGTTTCGTCGTTTAGTTTCCGTCGCAGTCCGTCAGCTGTTAATAAATGTTCAACGACCATGCGCCCAAGTTGTTCCGCTAATTCTTCTCTCCGCTTCGGAATCAATCCCGGTGTAAATGGAAGCCTTTTTCCCGCGATATATATTGGGCGATACGGACGAAAAAGCATTTTAATCGCCAGTGAATTTGTGACCCCTCCGATCAATGCGCCAACAGCGATCATAAACAATAAATAAAGAAAAAGCCCCATAATGATCTCCCTTCTGCCAATAAGCTTTTCTAACCATTCATTATAGGGCTTGTCCGTTATGAGTGCAAACGTGTGATAACTGTTTGTGCAGCTGTTTCAAACTTTTACATAACAAGATGCGAAACAGTTCTCGTTCTGTCGCACGTTCAGACGCAAGCCACGCTTCTTTATATATATTCATTTTCTCAAACTGCTCGCGCCATTCATCTTTTGTTTCTTTTTGATTTCTTTCCCATTCTTTCCCCATATGCAACACATATAAATAACGAACGAGTGCTTCTTCCTCTTTATCTAAATAGTAATTCGTTAATGCGTGTAAAAACTGAACAGTCATCATTTTCACCTCTCGTCATAAATATATGTGGACAACAAATGAACAATGCATACTTTTCTTTCGCATATACAAAATAACGAATAAGGGGGCATAGATCATGAAAGAACGCGATAATTATGAATGGGATATTGATCGAATGATTAACGAAGGCATGGCAGGAGGATACGTATATTCGTGCTATCAAGCAACAAATATTGAAGAGGCGCGCGATGTTCAAACAGAACAACCGCCACATGAAGTGAAATAAAGCGGCGAGCATTTTCTCGCCGCTTTTTGTATAATGATCGTGATGGGAGACGAAAGGAATGGGCATATATGTTAAAAAAATTACGAGCATATTATCAAGAAGCGCTTGTTGAACATGCACATGTGAGCGAGCAGCATGAATATGAATGGTTTGTCACAGAACAAGGTGAGCTTTTTGGCATAAAAAAAGAAGCACTTACCGTAAAAGAACGGGAACTTTTAGCGACGTTGTTTGCACCTCGTAAACTTATGCCTCCTTGGATGACCGAACACGAACGAGCATGGTATCGTTTTTTAATTCAAAACGACAAACAAACATTTGAACAGTTACCTTCCTCGACATATACGCGCTTCATTTACTTTTACATACAAAAAGGAACGGTGGACGCACACGATTTTATGGAAGCGATTCAATCGCTTTTTCCTTATGACGTGACGATCATTTCCGAAACAGACCAATGCTTTATCGTCATTGAACAACAAGAAGAAAACGTTGCTTCTACTTTGTCTGAGCTGATCGATACGTTATGTAGCGATTTTTACATTCAATTGCGGGCATATATTGGGCAAAAGTGTCCACATACTGTTGAACTTGCGCACATGTTCCTTGCCGAAAAACGATATTTTCAAGTTGCCATAACGCATAAGCCCGAACAACGCGTCTACTGCATCGAAGACGTCTTTCCTCTTTTGCTGATCAACAATGAGGACATCACGTATGCGATGACGTTTTTACAACCGATTAAGCAAGATCCCGATATAGTTAAAACGATGAAGACGTTTTTTGAATGCAATTTAAACGTTTCTCTTGCGGCAAAAAAGCTTCATATGCACCGCAACAGCTTACAATACCGCATTGATAAACTGATCGAAAAAACAGGGATTGATATAAAGCAGTTTAAAGGAGCACTAACCGTGTATTTAGCCATTTTACTTTATGAACGGCACTAGGCACATTGCCCGAAAACGTTTTCTTTTTTTGTGCACGATGTCCATTTACCGTTCGTTTATTTTTATATATGCTTAAATCAAATGAAATCGATTACATGAGGAGGCATATACATGGCTGAGCTTCGTTTAGAACACGTGTATAAAATTTATGACAATAACGTAACCGCTGTAAAAGACTTTAACTTACACATTCAAGATAAAGAATTTATCGTATTCGTCGGTCCATCCGGTTGCGGAAAATCGACAACGCTTCGCATGATCGCAGGTCTTGAAGAAATTTCAAAAGGTGATTTTTACATTGATGGAAAACGAATGAATGATGTTGCGCCAAAAGATCGTGACATTGCGATGGTGTTCCAAAACTATGCCCTTTATCCACATATGAGCGTATACGATAACATGGCATTCGGATTGAAATTGCGTAAGTTCCCGAAAGATGAAATCGACCGTCGCGTTCGGGAAGCTGCACGCATTCTCGGTCTCGAGCAATATTTAGATCGTAAACCGAAAGCATTATCAGGCGGTCAGCGTCAGCGCGTAGCATTAGGACGTGCCATTGTGCGCGATGCGAAAGTGTTTTTAATGGACGAGCCGCTTTCAAACTTAGATGCCAAATTGCGTGTACAAATGCGTGCAGAAATCGCAAAACTTCATCAACGTTTAGGAACAACGACCATTTACGTCACACACGACCAAACGGAAGCAATGACGATGGCGACGCGCCTTGTCGTTATGAAAGATGGCGTCATCCAACAAGTTGGAACACCAAAAGAAGTATATGAAAAACCAGAAAATATTTTCGTCGGCGGATTTATCGGCTCACCAGCGATGAACTTCTTGCGCGGCGTACTTCAAGACGGTGTATTCGTTATTGGCGATGTCA
The DNA here is from genome assembly GCF_001187595.1 of Anoxybacillus gonensis. Taxonomy (GTDB): domain Bacteria; phylum Bacillota; class Bacilli; order Bacillales; family Anoxybacillaceae; genus Anoxybacillus; species Anoxybacillus gonensis. Next base: position 483,043 of record NZ_CP012152.1, on the reverse strand, counting down.
AAATTGCAGTTCCAGAAGGAAAAATGAAAGTGCTTCGTGAACAAGGATACGTTGGAAAAGAAGTCATTTTAGGCATTCGCCCAGAAGATTTCCATGACGAGCCAGTATTTCTAGAAGCGTCACAAAATACAAAAGTGCGCGCACATGTTGAAGTGGCAGAACTGCTCGGCGCAGAAATTATGGTATATTCTCAAATTAACGGTCAAGAATTTGTTGCGCGTGTCGATGCACGCACAGACGTCAAAGCAGGTCAAACGATCGATCTTGCGTTAGATATGAATAAAGCACATTTCTTCGACGTCAACACAGAATTACGTATTCGTTCAAATAGTGAAAAATAATAACAGAGCCCGTTCGTTTGAGCGGGCTTTTACTCTTGAATAAAACGAACAACATCGTCATCACAATTATCACAATGAAACAAATGAACGCAGACATGTTGTTTTCTCGTATGTGCATAGCCATCAACCATTTTCATCATATCTGCATCCATATACGGACTATAATCATCAAAATAATCCGTTAATTTTCCTTCATCTTTTAATTTTTCTCCACATTGCTCACAATAAAAAACGATTGTCCGCAAACCATTACATAACGGACAAATGTGCATATTCATCCCTCGCTTCGTGATTTTCCATTATCTTTCCCACTACACAAAAAATTACCACATAAAAAAAAGAATAATAAAATGTTTTTTCCCCAAAATAGTAGTACAAACAAGCAAACAACATTCGATGGGTTAAGCCAAGCTTGGCAGCGTGAAAATCATCACGCGTTGCTGGTGCAAATCCAGCTAACCCAACCATAAAAAATTGTAACGAGGAGATGAATGAACATGGCAAACACAAATCAATTACTAGTATACGGTGCACAACAAGCAATCGATCAAATGAAATATGAAATCGCTCAAGAATTTGGTGTAAACCTTGGACCAGATGCAACATCACGCGCAAACGGTTCAGTTGGTGGCGAAATTACAAAACGTCTTGTTGCAATGGCGCAACAACAATTAGGCGGATCTTACACAACTAAATAACATGGCTGAAAACCCCCAAGCGTTTGCTTGGGGGTTTTACTGAATACGTTGTAAAAACTGACGCGTTCGTTCATGTGTTGGATTTGTAAAAAGTTGCTCCGGATGACCACGTTCAATGATCATTCCTTCATCAAAAAAGATCACTTCATCAGCAACTTCACGCGCAAAGCGCATTTCATGAGTTACAACGACCATCGTCATTCCTTCATTCGCTAAATCTTTCATCACTTTCAACACTTCACCAACAAGTTCCGGATCTAATGCCGACGTCGGTTCATCAAATAACAATACTTTCGGCTCCATCGCAAGCGCCCGTGCGATGCCGACACGTTGTTGTTGCCCTCCGGATAATTGAAATGGGTACATATGCATATGATCTTTTAATCCGACTTTCATAAGCAATTGTTCCGCTTTTTCTTTTGCTTCATGTTTGCTTAGTCGTTTAACGGTCATCGGCCCTTCCATAACATTTTCAAGCGCTGTCATATGTGGAAATAAGTTGTATGCTTGAAACACCATTCCTGTCAATCGACGAAAATGTATGATTTCTTTTTTTGATAACTTGTTTATAAATTGAAGTTGCTCACCATCGATCGTTACTGTTCCACGATCAGGCATTTCCAATACGTTTAAACAACGCAATAACGTCGTTTTTCCTGATCCCGATGGGCCGATAATGACAACAACTTCTCCCTTTTTCACCGTTAAATGAACGTCTTTTAACACGTCATGATTTCCAAACGTTTTACGCAATCCTTCAACAACTAACATCGTAGCTCTCCTTATTCGTTTATCGAACAACATAACGACTGAATCGTTTTTCAATGATCCCTTGGACAATTGAAAGGACAAAGCAAATGATCCAATAAATCAGTGCCGCTTCGGTATAAAGCAATAAAAACTCATAATTGGTCGCCGCAATTTCTTGTGCCTTTCGAAACATTTCAGCAACAAGAATGAGCGAAGCGAGAGATGTATCTTTCACTAAGCTAATAAACGTATTCGATAACGGAGGAATACATACGCGTGCAGCTTGTGGCAAAATAATACGGCGTAACGTCTGCACATCGTCCATTCCGAGAGAATATGCCGCCTCCCATTGACCTTTTGGAATCGATAAAATGGCGGCACGAATAATTTCGGATGCGTATGCTCCGACATTGAGTGAAAAACCAATGATTGCAGCTGGAAACGGATCGATTGTTATCCCGACAGTTGGAAAACCATAAAAAATAATGAACAATTGCACAAGCAATGGTGTGCCGCGAATGGCCGACACATACGCACGCGCCACCCATTGCAACGTTTTTATGGTGGATAGCCGAGCTAAAGCAGTGAAAAGTGCAATAGCCAAGCCAATAATAAACGTTATCACCGCTAACGGAATCGTATATAACAAAGCTCCCTTCACCAAAGGGAGAAGGGAACTTTCTGCTATATTCATCAATCTTTCTAATCGTTCTGGATCAATCCACATATTACTTAGATACATCTTCACCAAACCACTTTTCTGAAATTTTTGCATACGTGCCGTCTTCCATCATCTCTTTTAGCGCTTTGTTTACAGCTTCAACAAGCGTGTCGCTCCCCTTTCGGAACATAAGTCCGCTTTGGGAAGCATCATCGTGTGTAGCCACAATTTGAATGGGAGCGTCTGGTTTTTGTTTAAGAAAATCAAGGACAGATAATTTATCGTTAATCGTTGCATCGACTCGTTTCGAATTTAACAGTTCAATCGCTTGATTAAATCCTTCTACTCCTACCACTTCAGCCCCGTATGAACGAGCTAAATCAGCATAGTTGCTCGTCATCGATTGTGCTGCTTTTTTCCCTTTTAGGTCGTCAAACGATTTCAACTGTTGGTTTTCTTTATGAACGACGAGAACAGCTGCTGACGTAATATACGGATCAGAAAAGTCGTATTTTTCTTGACGATCTGGACGAATACCGACTTGGTTCGCAATCATATCAAAACGTTTTGCATCTAAGCCAGCAAACATCGCATCCCACTGTGTTTCTACAAATACAGGTTTCACACCGAGACGTTTTGCTACTTCTTTAGCAATTTCAACGTCAAATCCTGTTAACTCTCCTGTTTCGTCATGAAACGTAAACGGCGGATATGTTCCTTCCGTTCCGATTTTTAATTCCCCTTTTTCTTTTATTTGAGCAAATAAGTCGTTTTCTTTTTCATTTTGACCGCAACCCGTCAGCAATACCCCCATTACGAACAATGCGATCATTAATAACCACTTTTTCATCATATAACCCCCATTAATCTTATCGGTTTTTACGCTTATTCATCGTAATGGAAGTTGACAAAGATGTCAACAAAAAAAGGAGCGAATCGCTCCCTTTTTACACATTTTCCATAATCGGTTCACGAATGCGAACGAGCACTTTGCGAATACGACGGTTTTCCACTTGGCGAACGGTGACGGTTAATGATTCGTATTCAAACGATTCCCCAACGGTGGGGATGCGTTCAAACATTTCAAACACCCACCCTCCAAGCGTATGAGAAGAACTTTCTAATTCATCAATTCCTAAAATGTCACAAAACTCATCAAGCGGTAATTCGGCATTAAATTCATATTCGTAATCGTTAATTTTTTGGAACGTTTTCACCGCTTCATCATGTTCATCCCATATTTCGCCGACAATTTGTTCTAAAATATCTTCTAACGTAATCAATCCCGATGTGCCGCCAAACTCATCGATAACGATCGCCATATGTACTTTACTTTTTTGCAATTCAGGCAACAATGTAGAGATGCGCATCGATTCAACAACAAATAGCGGCGTACGCAACAACTCGCGAACGTTGACTTCTTTCCCTTGTACGAGTTGACTAAAAAAGTCGCTTTCCGATAAAATGCCGATGACGTTATCAATATCTCCTTCATATACCGGCACGCGCGAATATCGTTCACGTAAAAAAATGTCGCGAATTTCTTCAACGGGCTGATTCACTTCTACTGCAACCATATCGATACGGGGGGTAAAAATTTCACCAACTAAAATATCATTAAAATCGAGCGAACGATGGACGAGCTCTTTCTCTTTATTATCAATCACTCCCTCTTCCTCACTTAAATTGACCATGACTTTAATTTCTTCTTCTGTTACAGAAGGAATATCTGCTTGATGGCCAACGAATTTCGATACAAGTTTTTTTAACATGACGAGCAATGCTGTAACGGGAGTAAATAGTTGAATAAGCATATATAGTACATCGGAAATAAGAAGTGAAAACGACTCCGCATGTTCTTTCGCCAATGACTTCGGCAATACTTCACCAAAAATTAAAATTAAAATCGTCATGCCAACGGTGCTAATGACAAGACCTGTACTGCCACCAAACAAATCTGTCGCCACTTTGGCAGAAATGGACGCTGCGGCAATGTTCACGATATTATTCCCAACTAAAATGGTAGAGAGGGCTTCATCGAAGTTTTCTGCAATATATAGTGCTTTTTTACTGCCACGTCGCTTTTCATCGACATAGTTTTTTAAGCGAATTTTATTGACGCTCGAAAACGCTGTTTCTGAAGCTGAAAAAAAGGCGGATAATAAAATTAAAGCAATGAGTAAAAAAATTAAACTCAGAGGCAAATCTCCCAATGAACATTCACACTCCTAATAAAAAGTATTGGTTATCATAAATATATACGTTAATCATACCAAATTTAACTGAAAAAGAAAACGACTGCACATATGCACAGCCGTTCTTATGACTCGATTAGCGTTGTACCGATAAAAAACGTTAAAAGCAACACGTACGTAATATTTAGCGTAATTGAAAGTTCTTCCACTCGTTCGTCCCCTCCATCAATATATTCCCCATTTTCATTTTAACAATGGTGGGAACGAATGTGTTTGTCAATGATGTGAACATTTTTTATTCATGAAATGCCCAATGGTTTGTCGGCCCATGCCCGCCGCCAATGTGCAGCGTTTGTTCAATCGCCGCTTGAATAAATCGTTTTGCCACATCTACTGCTTCGTATATTGTTTTTTCTTTTGCAAGTTGTGCTGTAATAGCGGCAGCAAACGTACATCCTGTACCGTGCGTATGTTTCGTATGAACGCGTTTACTTTTCCATTCGTAAAATTGTTCCCCATCGTATAAAAGATCGACAAGTTCATTTCCTTCCCCGTGTCCACCTTTCATAACGACATACTTTACACCCATGTCATGAAGTTTTTTCGCTGCTTCTTTTCGTTGTTCTAACGTTTCAATTCGCATATTTGTCAACACTTCCGCTTCCGGAATGTTCGGTGTTAACACGTAAGCGAGCGGCAACATATAGCGTTGCAGCGCTTCGACTGCCTCTTGTTTCAATAGCCGCGAACCACCTTTGGCGACCATAACCGGATCGACGACTACTCGCGTCCACCGATGTTGCTTTATTTTATAAGCAACACATTCAATCATATCTTCACTAAATAACATCCCTGTTTTTATTGCATCTGGCGACAAATCAACGGCAATCGAATCCATTTGCTTTTCAACCGCTTCAACAGGGAGCGGATATATCCCTTGTACACCGAGCGTATTTTGCGCAGTAACTGCAGTAATGGCTGACATGCCAAACACATGGAATTGATGAAACGTTTTTAAATCCGCTTGAATACCCGCTCCCCCGCCGCTATCTGAACCAGCAATCGTCAACGCTTTATATACCATGCTTTCACCCCAAATATTGATAATATAGCCGCTTTGCTTCTTGAACATCATTTGTACCATGAATGAATACACGCCCATCGGAAAAAACAACGAAGCGATAGCGATGAATCGTAAACGAAAACAAGTATTCGTTTTGTTCCACTTGAATTCCACGTTTTGTTAAAAATGAAAGAAGCGTTGTCCACTCTCGCTCTCCTCGATGTGCAGGACGAATTTGTACAGTTTCCCGCCCACACAACACCGCAAATTTCGTTTCATTTTCATATTGAAGGGCTGGATACGTTCGTTTTTCACTACACGATGGACAATCGTCTTTTTTTAACTTATGCACATCGATCATGCGATATTGTCCGTGCCATATATCAAATGAAACAAGTTTCCGATTCACTTGAGCATGTACGCATATTTTTAACGCTTCAGCCGTTTGATGCGCAACAACCATATGAACGACAGGACTAATGATCCCAGCGGTATCGCATGTCGCGTTGCCAAGCGGAACTTCTTCAAGTAAACAACGCAAACATGGCGTTTCATTCGGAACGATCACATAACTTAAACCGTAACTTCCTACGCACGCCCCATAAATCCACGGCACATCATACTTTTGCGACACATCGTTGATGATCATACGCACGTCAAAATTATCCGTACTATCGATCATAACGTGGGGACGTTCACGGGCAACAACATGTTCAAGCAAGCGAGCGTCCGCATCAGCTACAATCGGTTCAACGACCACATCGCGATTGATGGCTCGCAAATGCACAGCAGCAGCAATGGCTTTCGGCAATCGATTTGTTGCATCTTCTTCCGTATATAGCTGTTGGCGTTGCAAATTGCTCCATTCAACATAATCGCGATCAATGATTGTTATTTTCCCAATCCCTGCACGTACAAGCGTCTCTGCATTTGCCGCTCCAAGCGCTCCTGCGCCAATAAGGAGCACATGTTTTTCACGAATGGATTGCTGCCCTCTTTCTCCAATTGGCGCAAACAATTGTTGGCGTGAATAACGGTCCATTAGATGACGCTCATCCCTTCGCTCGGGCTACTCGCTGTTGCATATTTCTTTTTCGGAATACGTCCCGCTTCATACCCAAGTCTCCCCGCTTCAATCGCAAGCTTCATCGCTTTCGCCATTTTTACGGGATCTTTCGCAGAAGCAACAGCTGTATTTAACAATACTCCATCCGCACCTAATTCCATTGCCAATGCCGCATCAGCTGGACCGCCAATGCCTGCATCGATAATGACAGGAACAGTAGCTTGTTCAATAATGAATTGAATGTTTAACGGATTCATAATTCCTTGTCCTGAACCGATCGGTGATGCGCCAGGCATGATCGCATGGCAACCGAGTTGTTGCAGTCGCTTCGCTAGCACAACATCATCTGACGTGTACGGTAAAACGATAAATCCTTCTTCTAATAACATTTCTGTTGCTTTCAACGTCTCGATCGGATCAGGTAATAACGTTTGATCGCATCCAATCACTTCTACTTTCACCATATCACAAAGCCCAGAAGCTTTTGCTAAACGGGCGATGCGCACCGCTTCTTCCGCTGTTTTCGCCCCGGCTGTATTCGGTAGCAGTTTATATTTTGTTATATTTATTTTTTCTAAAAAATTCGGTTGATCGGGTGCAAAAATGTTCATTCTTCGCACCGCAAACGTTAAAATTTCTGCCCCCGACGCTTCAACCGCTTCTTTTTGAATATCGATGTTCGGAAATTTCCCTGTCCCAAGCAATAAACGAGATTGAAATGTATACGGACCGATTTGTAACATATTATCCTCCCCCTACAAAATGAACGATTTCAATGCGATCACCGTCCGCAATGGCTGTATGCTCATATTTCTCTTTCATAATAATGTTCGCATTGATTTCAACGATCGCAATCTTTTCATGAATGCGAAAATGTTGTAACAGTTGAGCGACAGTACGAATGTGAGCTGGCAAGTCAATCATCTCACCGTTAATGATGCAACGCATGCCCCTCCTCCTTTCTTGTTAGCGAAAACGGCGTCATATCAAATGGCACATCTTTTCTTTCAAGCATATCGCTTACAATTGTTCCTGTGATGGCGCTTAACAAAATGCCGTTTCGATAATGCCCTGTCACAACGAATACGTTCTCATATTGTGGATGCGCTCCGATATAAGGCATGCCATCTTTTGTTTGCGGCCGAATGCCTGCCCACGCTTTTTCAAATGTAGAATGAGCGATAGCCGGAACGATTTGCATCGCACGCGCTAGCAAATGCTGTACGCTACATGTTTGCACCGTTTTGGCAAACGAATGCGCGATAGCGCTAGCCCCGATGATCAAGCGATTGTTCGCTTTCGGCACAATATAACAGCCGTTTTTCGCAAATACAGTCGTTTGTAAAAGCGGTGTTTCTGTCGTAACCGAAACACATTCTCCTTTGACCGGATACATATGTAGCGATAACCGCAACTTTTCAGCTAACATTGGCGTCCATGCACCGCATGCGATGACGATACGTTCAGCATATAACGTTCCGCTCGTCGTTTTCACTCCTACAACACGTTCCCGTTCGAAAATAAAATCGTACACTTCCGTATACGGTAAAACACGGGCTCCTTTCGCCATTGCTCCATGAGCAAAAGCGACTGATAGTTGTTTCGCGTTCACTTGTTGATCAATCGTGTACATCGCACCATATTCATTTCGTACATTTCGTTCAATGTCTGCCACTTCTTTCGATGTTAACCAGCGGACGTGTTGCGGTTGTATGCGCCTCCAAAATTCATAATGTTCCGTTAATTTTTCGTACTCTTCCATCGTTGTCGCCAACTTTAACATTCCTGCTTCATTCCATCCGACTTCAATATTTGTCAATTCTCGCAATTCGGCAATAACGGCTGGAAATGCCGCTTGGCTCGCTAAAGCAAGCGGAAGGAGCGGGTGGTCTGTCGAAAACTCAGAATGCGCACCGAGCATCCCAGCTGCTGCCGATGATGCTTCTTGCGCTAACTCTCCCCGTTCAATGACAACGACTGATGCTCCTCTTTTCGCTAACTCAAAAGCGATGCTACTGCCGATAATGCCTCCCCCAACAATTAAAACGTCCATGTATTCGCCCCCATTTGTTTCCGATATCGTTGAACCATATGTAGCGGATTATCCGCCTCAAACACCGTCGACATGACGGCAATTCCTTTCACTCCCGTCATGAACACATCACGAACATGGAAAGGTTTAACGCCTCCAATGGCCACGACAGGAATGCGTACGTGACTTGTCAACTGACGCAACGATGAAAGCCCGCGCGGCTTTCGTCCTTCTTTACAATTCGTTTCGTATATATGTCCGAAAATGACGTAGTCCGCTCCTTCTTTTTCCGCCCGTTTCGCTTCTTCAAACGTGTGCACGGAGCAACCGACGCGCAAAAAAGGAAACTTCCCTTTTATTTGTTTGGGAGACAAGCTATGATGGGCGAGCTGAACGCCGCCAACGCCATAAACGACAGCGACGTCCACCCGATCATTAATGACTATTTTTTGTGCTGGGACATTTGCTTCAAGCAACTGTTCCACAATTATCCCAATCTCTTTTGCCGAACGATGTTTTTCACGAATATGAATAAAGTCAGCATATGCATGTACGAACGACGAAATATGAACAAACGTTTCAATGGACTGCTTTCCCGTCGAGATGAGATGAAGCTCTTTCATCTTAACGCACATCCTTAATGGCAACGTATGGAAACGCATGAGCAACGTAATATCCGACCGCAACAATGGCGCATATGACAACAAATAAATAGACGTCATATTTTCCGAGCGTCAGTTCATAATAAAACGTTCTCGCTCGTTCATTTGTAAATCCTTTCGCTTCCATCGCTACGGCAATGCGTTGAGCGCGGCGAATGCTTTGTGATAAAAGCGGAATCGCGTATCGTTTCATCAGTTCAAGCTTCCCGCGAAACCCTTTCGCTTTAGCCGCTCGACGTACTTTTAATGCTTGATGCACCGTTTGAAACTCTTCTACCATCATTGGCAATAAACGTATGGCTGCTAAAAAACTATACGCATATTTTGGTTTCAATTTCGCTTGTTGCATCAGTGAATAAAATAAAAACACCGGCTTTGTCGTAAGCGCAAACATTAATCCGAAAATCGCAAACAAAAGCGTGCGAAATCCGAGATGAACGCCGCGATAAAAGCTTTCTTCCGTCACATGAATAAGACCGAAGCGAAACCACGTCGTCTCTCCCTTTCCAAATAAAATCATGGAAGACGACGTAGAAATGAAAATGAAGAAAAACGGAACGAAAAACAAAAGCACATGCTTCATTCGATAACCGCTAAACAACATAAATAACGCCGTAAAGCCGATCGTCCAATTGATGAGCACGTTCGGGTTATGGACAAAAACAATAACGATAAACATCGGCAAAAATAACAATAATTTTACGGTTGGGTTCGTTTGATGCAACCATGTCTCTTTATGTTCGATGCTCCATCTCATCATATCCCACCTCGCACAACCGTCCGCGGCACGATCGTTTCATCGGCGACAAGCTTTCCTTTTTCAATGACCCATCGTCTCGTCGCAAATTGAGACACGATGCGCTCATCGTGCGTCACCATGACAATCGCCTTTCCTTGTTGCCGATACGCTTCAAGCCATTCGAGCAACGCAAACGTATTTTTTGCATCTTGCCCGAACGTCGGTTCATCAAGAAGCAATATGCGATGGCGATCCGTCACTGAGGCGGCAACACTTAACCGCCGCTTTTGCCCCATCGACAATTGGTACGGATGCAAATGCCGTTGCGCACTTAAATGAAAACGCCTAAGCAACCTCTCTACTTCCTCTTCTATTTCATATTCCGGGCGTTGTTCAAGACGTAAACAATAAGCGAGCTCATCATCTACACGATTTGTAACAAATTGAAACTCTGGGTTTTGAAATACAAAAGCGATGTGATCGTATAATACCCCATCATTTTTTACTACCTCTCCTTGCCAATACATATCGCCTTCTGTTCGAATTAACTTCATGAAGCTTTGCAGCAACGTACTTTTTCCTGCGCCATTTTCCCCTGTAATCGCAATCCATTCACCTGCACGAATGACGACATCATCGACTGCGATTTTTTCTTCTTTTTGTCGAAAACCGCGGAGCGACTGTACATGTAAAAGCACGTCTGACTCATGATACGGCTGCTGCGCTGTTTTTGGCTTTTCATACGTCTCCCACACTTGTGGATACCAAATGCCTTGTTCGGCAATAAACGAACGATACGTCGAAAATATATGGTCCGTTGGGCCATCAGCAATGATTTCACCACATGCGTTAAACAAAATGATGCGCTCAACAAAATCGAGAATATGATCAATTTTATGCTCAACAATAACAACTGTTCGGTCGTCCGCTACTTCTTTTAACGTTTCCCATACGGCTTTTGTTCCTTCTTCATCGAGAAGCGCTGTCGGCTCATCTAAAAATAACACATGCGGGTCAAGCGCCAAGACAGAGGCAATCGCTAACCGCTGTTTCATTCCTCCCGATAACGTTTGAATCGGCACGTGAACGTGCGGAAGACGAAGGTGCACGCGTTGAAGAACACGCTCGATTTTTTCTTTCATCTCCGCACGTGGCACACCGAGATTCTCAAGAACAAACGCAATTTCTTCATCGACGTATGGCATGCAAAACTGCGCATCCGGATCTTGAAACACATAGCCGACTTGCTTTGGAATGTGAAGCGCTTTTGCTTTCATCGGCACATCGATCGAGCGCGGAATAATGCCTGCCATCACTTGTAATAACGTCGATTTTCCACACCCTGATGGACCTAAAAGCAACACTTTTTCTCCTTTTTTAATCGAAAGCGATACATCGGTAAATAACCGTTTTTCCGCCCCCGGAAACTTTAACCGCAATTGCTCAATGTGTATCAACGATGTCACCTTCTATTGATCAAGCGAGTCGTAATCTTCTTTTGTCGTCGGGCGCAACAGTTGCGTCACACCTGTCGCTTCGAGCGCTTTGACAAGCGAATAGGCAAATACCCCAGCAATGATGATCGCTCCAACGAAACGCGCACCGATAAATAATGTTAAATTCCACCACGCTAATTGATCGATATATCCTTTGTAAAAATCAAGCACTAATGAAGCGATTGTTGAACCGACGGCAGCAAGCGACACAACCGCCACGTCGAAACGTTTATAACGGAAAGCAGCGAAAACAAGCTCAGCCAGCAATCCTTGCACAAAACCGTAAAATAACACTTCTAGTCCCCACTCAGATCCAGCTAAAAACTCCCCTGAGGCAGCAGCGACTTCCGCAAGCAACGCCACTCCTGGCTTACGAATCAACAAATATGCCACTGTCGCAGCAATAAACCACATGCCATAAATGAGTTGATCGAGATGAAGTCCAAGCGGTTTGACCGCATAGTAAAGCGGTCCCCACACTTTATACACAATCCCAAACACAATCGCTACAACAACGGTCGTTAATACGTCTGTTAATTTAAGCCCTTTCGTTTGCATAAACATCCTCCTCTTCCATTGGCCAACGTTCTAATTTGTACGCCATATCCCAAAATAAATATTCATACTGACTGCTGATCCAAAAGTGTTGCTTCATTCGCTCTAAATCTTTTTCACTTACTGTTTTCGCTATGTCGTTTAAGCGCGCAATTTGTTGTTCGACAAGCTGTCTAAACCAATCGGAGCCGTACGCTTCAATCCATTTCGCATAAATCGGATGATTCGGCTTACAACGCTTTAACCTCTCGCCAATTTCGTAATATAACCAATAGCACGGTAAAATGGCCGCTAATACATCACCGAAGTGTCCTGCAAACGCTGCCCGATACATATGTGACGTGTATGCATACGCGGTTGGTGCAGGAACAAATGACGCCTTTTCTTCTTCTGTAATGCCGAGCTCTTTCATAAACGTTTCATGTAAAAGAAGCTCAGCTTCATACGTATTTTGCGCATGATTCGCCATGCTTGCAGTCGTTTGTAAATCGTCAGCCATCGCCCCGCCAAGCGCTTGCACTTTCGCGAAGTGTGTCAAATAATATGAATCTTGTAATACATAATACCGAAAACAACGTAAATCTAGCGTCCCTTCTCCTAGTTGTTTGACAAACGGATGATGAAAACTCGCTTCCCAAATCGGATCGACAGCTTTGCGCAACTGTTCTGAAAACAACATCTCCTCTCCCCCTTATGAAAAAATAAAAAACCACTTTCTTTGCGCAAAGAAAGTGGTTTTGTAAACGATGGAAATTGGCATATAGACACACTTCGCACCGTCTCCACTTCCCTACGCTGGTATGATCCAGATCAGGTTCTAAGGGTCTCAAAGGCACACTTTGATCTCAGCCTATCTAAAGGCCCCCCTAGTGGAATGCATTTGCATCATTCACTTTGTCACTAATATTAGCATATTTCATTGTTTTGTCAAATATTTTTCTCCATTATTTGCGCACATCGTGTTCTTCCTGTATGCTAAAGTAGCGAATATATAGTTCAGGAGTGGAATGTATGGCGAATGTATTTTTAAAACGAAAAAGAAAAAAGCGGCTTGAGCTTGGACATCCGTGGGTGTTTCAAAGCGAAGTTGACTATATTGAGGGAGACGTTGAGCCAGGTGATTTCGTCAACGTATATAACCATCAACGTCATTTTTTAGCGAAAGGGTACATTAACCCGAAATCACAAATGATCGTGCGCGTGTTAACGCAAAATCCAAATGATGAATTAAATGCTCAATTTTTTATGAATCGCATTCGGCAAGCGTGGGCGCATCGTGAGCGCATGATTCCGGGCGTTCGTTCATGTCGCGCCATTTATGGAGAAGCGGATTTTTTACCTGGGCTCATTGTCGATAAATACGAAGATGTGCTCGTTGTGCAAATTTTATCGCTCGGCATGGAGAAAAGAAAAGAATGGATTTTACAAGCGCTTCTCGACGTCTTTCAACCGAAAGCCATTTATTTGCGCAACGACGTCCACGTGCGTGAATTAGAAGGGCTGAAACAAGAAAAAGGATTTTGGTACGGCACGTGCAATACGAACGTACAAATTGAAGAAAATGGCGTCAAATATATTGTCGACATTGAAAACGGGCAAAAAACAGGGTTTTTCTTCGATCAGCGCCAAAATCGCGCCGCGATCAAGCCGCTCATTACAAGCGAATCGACTGTGCTCGATTGTTTTACGCATACAGGCTCATTTATGTTAAACGCCTGCTTATACGGAGCAAAACATGTGACCGCTGTCGACATTTCTGAACATGCGATTGAAACGGCAAAAAGAAACGCTGAGCTAAACGGATTTACAAACGTGGATTTCGTCGTTGCGAACGCGTTTGATTATTTAAGAGAATGTGTACAAAAGGGGAAAAAATGGGATGTCGTCATTATTGATCCTCCAGCGTTTGCTAAGTCCGCTCATGCGGTACCAAAAGCGCTTGCCGGCTATAAGGATATTAATTTAAACGGCTTAAAACTCGTCAAAGACGGCGGCTTTTTCGTAACAGCGAGTTGTTCGTATCATGTGCATCCTGATATGTTCCAAGCGATGGTCGCAGAAGCAGCGTTTGATGCAAAGAAAATTTTACGTCAAATTCATTGGAGCGGCGCAGGATATGATCATCCGAAACTGCTTGCCGCCGATGAAGGGGATTATTTGAAGTTTGCGATTTACGAAGTACATTCACGCAAATAAAACAGGTTGGCGCACGCCAACCTGTTTAAAAATGGACAAAATTGTTGTGCACACATGGCATAAAAACGGGGTATACTATAATTGAAAACGCTTACTTTTGTGAGGTGATCGATATGGCATTAAAAACGATTTGTCCAAAGTGCTTTGGGAAAAAGAAAATGAAAATTTGTTTGTCGCTTTATAAAACATGTTCGTTTTGCAACGGAACAGGGAAAATTCAACAAACACCTACGAAACGAATTAGTTAAAAAGCGCTTCGCACCAACGGTTGTTGCGAAGTGCTTTTTCGTTTATGCAGCTATGTTTCTTCGTTTCGCCTTCGTTTGCGCCCGCAAAATTTTCACAGATAAATAAATCCCTGTGACCGTTAAAATGATAATCGCAATCGCAGCCACATCGATCATGAGACGGTTCCAAATCCCAAGTTTCCCAACATGAATGGCACGTACAAACGATGCGAATGTATTCACTTCTTTTTTTACAACTGTACCATCTGGTGCAATCGTCACTAACGTTCCATCTTTATCGTTTAACCTTACCATATACATCCCATGATTCATCACAACACCAACTTCGTCCATTGAAAACGCTCCAGACTCGCTTGCTTTTTTCACCGCATCAATCATGTTTAATTTCGCATGTCCATGGTCATCTCCATGCGCATGTTCATGATTATCATGCGAATGACCGCTCATTCCCATTAACCAGCGCTCTGTTAACAACAACCCTGTGACCGCTTCTAAAAGTAAAAATACAGAACAAATGAGCCCGATCCATAAATGTAAATGGCGCGTTTTTTTCACAAAAATCCCTCCGTTTAAAAAGATGTGCTTGTCATGAATGTACAAAAAAGAGATGTGAAAAGTATGAAATGATTACGAAAAAAATGTGAAATCCCCTCTTCCATATCGGAAAAGGGGATTTCATCATCATTTCATGACATATACGCGCGCTTCGTATGGACGCAATGTAAAACGTGTCGCATGTTTATGTTGTTTGACATCATAGTTTGTTAACACAAGTTGTTCGCTATTCAATTTTAACGAGTCATAGCGATACATCGTTTTTCGGTCTGTTAAGTTCACGATGACGACTGCTTTTTCATCACCTAACGTGCGCGTATACGCATAAATTGCTTTATGGTTTTCTAATATTAAATCATATGTTCCGTAAACGAATACGTCATGTTGTTTACGAAGTTGAATCATACGTTTATAAAAGTTTAAAACAGAATTTGGATCATTTAGCTGCTTTTGAACGTTAATTTGCTTATAGTTTTCATTCACACCAATCCAAGGCGTTCCTGTCGTAAAGCCGGCATTTTTTTCGTCGGACCATTGCATCGGTGTGCGCGAATTGTCGCGGCCATTTTTCCAAATCCAGCGCATCACTTCTTCATGAGAACGGCCTTTGGCGCGCTCAATGCGATAATAATTTTTAATAGCGACATCGTCATATTCATCAATTGTTTCAAACTGTACGTTCGTCATACCAATTTCTTGTCCTTGATAAATAAACGGCGTCCCTTGCATAAGGAAATATAATGCTCCTAACGCTTTTGCACTTTCAACAAGATATTGCTCATCATTTCCCCACGTCGACACCGAACGCGGTTGGTCATGGTTTTCAAGAAATAGCGCATTCCATCCAATGCCTTCTAACCCTTTTTGCCATTTCGTTAATACACGTTTTAATTTCCGAACATCGACACCGCCGTCTGTTCCTTTTTGCCAAAGTCCGAGATGCTCAAACTGAAAAATCATATTAAAAATGCCGTTTTCTTCACCGACCCAATCTTCCGCTTCCTCTACAGTCACTCCGTTTGCTTCGCCAACCGTCATAATGTCGTAACGCGCAAACGTTTGCGCTTTGAGTTCACGAAGATACTCCATAATTCCTTCTTGATTCATATGTCCATCAAACGAAGGAACGTAATCAAGACCTTTTGGATTCGGTAAATCAGGGAGACCTTCTTTTTTCTTAATGTGTGAAATCGCATCGACACGGAAGCCATCAATTCCTTTGTCAAGCCACCAGTTGATCATATCATATAGCGCGCGACGAACATCTTCATTTTCCCAGTTTAAATCGGGCTGCTTCGTCGCAAACACGTGCAAATAATATTGGTCCGTCGTCTCGTCATATTCCCAAGCAGAACCGCCAAAAATACTTTCCCAGTTGTTTGGCTCTTTGCCGTTTTTTCCATCGCGCCAAATGTACCAATCGCGTTTCGGATTGTCCCGTGATGAGCGCGATTCAATAAACCACGGATGCTCATCGCTCGTATGGTTAATGACAAGATCTAAAATGACTTTCATGTCGCGCTTATGAATTTCTTCAAGCAACTGATCGAAATCTTCCATCGTGCCAAACTGCTCCATAATGTCTTGATAGTCACTAATGTCATAGCCGTTGTCTGCGTTTGGCGATTTATAAATCGGGCAAATCCATATGACATCGATTCCAAGGTCTTTTAAATAGTCAAGCTTTTGGATAATCCCTTGTAAATCACCGATGCCGTCTCCATTTGAATCCATAAAGCTTCTTGGATATATTTGATATGCAACCGCTTCTTTCCACCAAGCTTTTTTCACGTCAAATCCTCCTCGATTCATTCAACATAAATCGCTTTCAATATTGTTTACTCTTTCATGTTAATATACAAACCGCTTTGTTGAAAGAGGAAGTTGCACTTTTTCATAAAAAATTTCGTTTTTGTTGTGCAAACGGTTTAAATACGAACAAAAATAGACAACGATTCCTTATCGTTGTCTATTTTATACTTATAATTTATTCCATTTCATTCATTTTATTCGTTCGATTTGAAATGGTAATGCGACCGATAAACATCGCAAAAATAAAGCCGATGCCAACAAAAATCAATCCGTACAAAAACACATCGCTTAACGCATCCACAAGCGTTTGTTTTAATACAGGCACAAACATTTGTTGCATTTGTTCAGGGATTTTTTTCAACGTCTCTGGATTTAAAATGACCGAATATACGCTTTGCGGATTCGATTCAACGAGTTGTTTAAACGAGTCCATCATCGCATGCGCTTGTTCCGGTAATTGTTGTAATAACGGAAGAAACTTCGCTTCCAATAAATCTTTCGAACGATGGTTCATAATTGCCCCTAACAATGTTGCCCCAAACGTCCCACCGATTTGACGGAAAAACTGGCTCGATGATGTCACGATGCCAAGCTGCGATTTTGGAAATACTTCTTGCAACGCAAGCGTAATGACTGGATTGACGAATCCTAGCCCAAAACCGAGCGTCGCCATAAATGACATCGCCGTCCATTTATTTGTATGGACATCCATCGTTGACAATAAGAAAAAGCCAAGCGCTACAAGCACCATTCCACCAATGACTTGCGGACGTACGCCAATTTTTTGCACAAGCCGTCCACCGATCATGCTTGCGATAATAAGGGCAAACATCATTGGAAACATCATCGTTCCCGATTCTGACGGACTCATCCCGATAATGCCTTGCATAAAGAGCGGCACGAACATAATCGCTCCAAACATACCAACAGACATAAAAAAGCCGACACTATTGAGCACAACAAACGTCTTATTTTTTAATAAATGAATCGGCATAATTGGCTCCTCGGCTTTCCGTTCAACAAACACAAATAAGCTGAAGAACACGACCGAGCTAGCTAGTAAAGAAATGATTTGCCATGACAGCCAATCGTATTTGTCGCCGCCAAACGTTAACGCTAACAACAACGAAACAACGGCCACAACCATTGTAAACATGCCGGCCAAATCAAGCTTTACACGCTCAGCCATACGATGATTATGCAAACCGAGGGAAATGAGAACAATAGCTAATATGCCGACGGGAAGGTTAATATAAAACACCCAACGCCAATTTAACGAATCAACAATCCATCCACCGACTTGTGGACCAAGAATAGACGCTAATCCGAATACGCCACCAAATACACCTTGCCATTTTGCACGCTCTGCCCCCGTAAATAAATCACCAATGACAATCATCGCCATCGGCATCATAATGCCGCCGCCAATTCCTTGAATGGCTCGGAAAATAATAAGCTGCGTCATCGTATCTGCCATGCCACATAGCGCTGAACCAATAATAAAAATCGCTAATCCTGTAACATAAATCGACTTTCTTCCAAACAAATCAGCAAGCTTCCCGGCAATCGGAACAATCGTTGTTGATGTAAGCATGTACGCTGTTGTAAGCCATGCCATCATACTTAGTCCACCAAGTTCTCCAACGATGCGCGGCAACGCTGTGCCAACAATCGTTCCATCGAGCGCCCCAAACAACATCGCAACAAGTAATCCAGTAATTAAAATGCCTCGCTTTTGTTGTATATCGGCCATGCTCGCTTGTATTGCTGCCTGTTCTTTCATGTGTATCACTTCTCCTCTTTTTCATTTGTCTCAACAATTTTTTCGATGATACGGACAAACTGTTCAAGCTCGTCGGGTTGCAACTGTTTTAAATAACGTTCAATAATTTTTCTTCGCTCCGCCCGCGCATGTTCAAGCATTTCTTTCCCCTTTTCAGACAACTGTACATACACAACGCGACGATCTTCCTCATCCCGTTCGCGCAATACAAATCCGCTTTTATATAAGCGATCGATCATCGTTGTAATCGCGCTCGGTTTGACAAACATTTCATCGGCCAATTCGCTCACGGTACATTTTTCACGCTTTGACAGCAAATTTAAAATAAAAAACTGCGGTTTCGTTAAGCCAATCTCTTCTTTCGCTAAATCAGCTGCCAGTTTGCGAACGGCTAACGAAAACGCATGCTCTAATCGCTCAACAAGCGTAGAAAACGACGTTTCTCCCATATACACCCCACCTTTTTTAACGACATAAATATTTAACATAGTTAAATATATACGAAAGAAAATATCAAGTCAATCCATATCGTGACGTATCAAATGATGCGCTCGTTCATACATTGTCATAAGGAGGGAGCGCGATGAAACGTGATGAACAAAAAGCATTAGAAAAAGCGATTGCGGAAATTACAGAAATTGCTGAAGGGTTTGGACTCGATTTTTATGAAATGCGTTATGAAATTTGTCCAGCTGATATTATTTACACGTTTGGGGCATACGGTATGCCGACACGTTTTTCCCATTGGAGCTTCGGAAAACAATTTCATAAAATGAAACTTCATTACGATCTCGGATTAAGTAAAATTTACGAACTTGTCATTAACTCTGATCCGTGCTACGCATTTTTACTAAATACAAATACGCTCATTCAAAATAAATTAATTGTCGCACACGTACTTGCCCATAGCGACTTTTTTAAAAATAACGTTCGCTTTAGCAACACAAAACGAGACATGGTCGAAAGCATGGCGGCAACGGCTGAACGCATTAAACATTACGAACACGAATACGGGAAGCAAGAAGTTGAAAAATTTTTAGACGCTGTATTAGCCATTCAAGAACATATTGATCCTTCCCTTCTGCGCCCAAAACTTTCATGGACAATTGCGGATACGGAAGTATACGAAGACGATCATGAAACACCAAAACCTTCTCCGTATGACGACTTATGGTCTCTTGATGAAAAGAAAAAAACAACGCCTGCTCGAAAAAAACGAAGAAAGTTTCCTCCCCATCCTGAGAAAGATTTATTGCTGTTTATTGAGGAATATAGTCGTGAACTCGACGAGTGGCAGCGCGACATTTTAACGATGATGCGAGAAGAAATGCTTTATTTTTGGCCTCAGCTCGAAACGAAAATTATGAACGAAGGATGGGCGACGTACTGGCATCAACGTATTTTACGCGAAATGGATTTAACGAGCGATGAAGCGATTGAATTTGCGAAATTAAATGCAGGTGTTGTGCAACCTTCACGTACAGGCATTAATCCGTACTATTTAGGACTGAAAATTTTTGAAGATATTGAAAAACGGTGGGACAATCCGACGGAAGAAATGAAAAAGCTCGGAGTCAAACCTGGTTCAGGACGCGCAAAAATATTTGAAGTACGCGAATTAGAATCCGACATTTCTTTTTTGCGCAACTATTTAACGAAAGAACTCGTCATGCGTGAAGATATGTATTTATTCCAAAAACAAGGAAAAGACTACAAAATTGTTGATAAACATTGGGAACATGTACGCGATCAACTTGTAAACATTCGCGTAAACGGCGGCTTCCCATACATTACAGTCAACGATGGCGACTACATGCGCAACGGAGAACTATATTTAAAACATTGGTATGAAGGCATTGAACTAGACGTGAAATATTTAGAAAAAGTGCTTCCTTACATTTATCAACTTTGGGGCCGTGCGGTTCATATCGAAACAGTGATCGAAAACAAACCGACACTATTCACATACGACGGAAGAAACGTTCAACGAAAATATATGTAAGCTACTGAGCACATCAGTAGCTTTTTTAATGAAACTTTTTTCTGTTTTTTCCGTACATACATATAAATAACAAGAAAGGTGGGTTTATATGGAAAAGCGTTCCTTTACCGGCATCATCATCGGTACCATTTTAGGCATTTTTCTTCTCGTTATTGCCTTAACGTCATGGTACACCGTTGATGAGTCGGAACAAGCCATTATTTTAACATTTGGGAAAATTGATGAGGAAGTGACAACACCAGGGCTACATTTTAAACTCCCTTGGCCGATTCAGACGGTTGAAACGTTATCGCGAGAAACGTTTAGTTTACAATTCGGATACAAAGAAGAAAATGGAAAAGTCGTCGCGACAAACCAAGGGGACACAAAAATGATTACAGGCGATGAAAATATTGTGCTTGCCGATATGGTCGTCCAATGGAAAATTACCGATCCTGCGAAATTTCTTTATCGTTCATACGAACCAGAACAAATTTTATACAATGCGACATCTGCCTCCTTACGCAGCGTCATCGGTAGTTCAAAAATTGATGATGCCTTAACGTCAGGAAAAGCAAAAATCGAAGCGGATGTGCGCGAATCGCTCACCGCATTAATGAAAAAATACGATATCGGCATTTCCATTTTAGCTGTGAAGTTACAAGATGTGGATTTGCCAAATGACGAAGTGCGCAAAGCATTTACAAACGTTACAGATGCACGCGAAACGATGAACACGAAAATTAACGAAGCGAATAAATACCGAAATAAACGAACGAAAGAAGCCGAAGGGGAAAAAGACGCATTAATTTCTCAAGCGGAAGCGGATAAAGTAGCACGCATTGAAAAAGCATATGGAGATGTCGCAAAATTTAACGCCTTGTATGAAGAATATAAAAACGCAAAAGACATTACAAAGCAACGACTAATGATCGAAACGCTTGAACAAGTGTTGCCATACACGCGCATTTACATTATGAATGACGATGGGAATACACTAAAATATTTACCAATTCAACCGATCGAAAAACAAACGACAGAGAAAAAAACAGAGAAAGGAAGTGGTAACGAATGACAAACTTCCAAGACGATCAAAATATCCTTTCATTTAAAGATAAGCTTCCAACGAAATGGTTTCGTTTTATCATCGGTGGCGGCATCGGACTTGTTTTACTTATTATTGCTTTAACAAACATATATATCGTTCACGAAAATGAGTATAAAGTTGTCCGCCAATTTGGTGAAATTGTTCGCATCGATCAAACACCGGGATTACGTTTTAAAATTCCGTTTATTCAAACTGTCACATCGTTGCCAAAAGCACAAATTTTTTACGACGTAGCCGAAGCGGAAATTAATACAAAAGATAAAAAGCGGATTCTCGTCAACCATTACGCCATTTGGGAAATTACCAATCCGAAAGAAATGATTCAAAATGCTCGCACACTAGAAAATGCAGAATCAAAAATGGATGAATTTATTTTCTCCATTGTCCGCACCGAGCTTGGACGGTTAAACTATGATGAAATTATTAACGATGAAAAGTCATCGCGCGGCAGTTTAAACGATGAAGTAACAGCGAAAGTAAACGAGTTGTTACAACAAGACCGTTACGGCATTCGTGTCGTTGATGTGCGCTTAAAACGCATTGACTTACCGAAAGAAAACGAACAGTCTGTTTACAAACGAATGATTTCAGAGCGCGAATCAAAAGCACAAGAATATTTGTCAATGGGAGATGCCCAAAAGCAGCGCATTATCGCACAAACAGACCGCGAAGTGAAAGAAATGCTCGCCAAAGCACAGGCAGATGCGGAACGCATTCGTGCCGCAGGTGAACAAGAAGCTGCGCGCATTTATAACGAAACATTCGCAAAAGATCCTGAATTTTATTCGTTTTATCGTACGCTCGAGTCGTATAAAACGACCATTGGCGAAGATACGGTCGTCATTTTACCAGCCGATTCACCGTATGCCAAATGGCTGCTCGGCCAAACGCGCTGATCATTCAGCGCGTTTCATGCTCAAGCAACCATTTTTTTCTTTCTATCCCCCACGCATAACCGCCAATTCCACCGTCTGTACGCACGACGCGATGACAAGGGATAACGATCGTGAATGGGTTGCTGCCGACAGCATTTCCAACTGCTCGCACTGCCTTCGGACGTCCAATTTCTTTTGCAATATGAGCATACGAAACCGTTTGTCCGTAAGGAATCGTTTGCAACGCTTCCCACACGCGAACTTGAAACGGTGTACCTATGAGCTTTAGTGGAATCGAAAACGATGTCCGTTTCTTTTGAAAGTATTGTTCAAGCTCCTCTATCCATGGCATAAAGCTAGTTGGAATATTCCGCCCTCCACGTTGCTCCACAACATCTATGCGCTCTATACTTTCATCTGTGCCAATGATTTGTAACCAACCAATTGGCGATTCATAATACGCAATATGCTTCTCCATGCCCAACTCTCCTCTGCCAAATCGCACAACATTTACAGCAAAAAAAACGGCCGCTTTTTCATAAACTATATATAGCTCCTCACGATAAGGAGGGTTTGCGTTGCATACAGCTGATTACGATAAAGCGCTTTATTATACGTACCGATCGGAATGGGATCATTTACTCATTCTTATGGTACGCACAAAAGACGATTTACTTTCAAAAAAAATTGAACAGTTTCTTCATGCATATAACTTCGAAAAAGATTACACCGTCGTTCAAAAGCGGCTAAATGCATTGTTACGTTACATCGATCATGCGTTAGATGTGTATGAACAAGAGCCAACATTGACGATGCAATATGATTATTAAAGCGGAAGGAACTCCTTTCGCTTTTTTATACGACCGGATACGTTTGAATGAGTGGATGCAACACAATTTCATCCACTAACATATGCTTTGGTGCACTCGCCATATAAACGACAGCTTCTGCGACGTCTTCTGCTTTTAACCATGCCGCTTTTTCAGGCGATCCTTGCGTAGAGTTAGCGAAATATGTATCAACCATCCCCGGATTAATTGTACCGACACGAATACCGTATGAACGCACTTCTTGAGCTACACTTCCAGAAAATCCTTGAACAGCATATTTTGTTGCTGTATATGCAGAACCGTTTGCAATCGTGTATCGGCCAACATCAGATGAAATGGTAATAATCGTACCGGAACGTTGCTTTTTCATTTGTGGGAGGACGGCTTTTGTCCCAATAAACACTCCCTGTACATTCACTTCAAATAGTCGTTTCCACTCCTCAACTGTCGTTTCTTCAACGGACTTGAATACCCCAATACCTGCGTTGTTTACGAGTAAATCAATACGACCAAACGTATCAATTGTTGTTTCAACTACTTCATTCATTTGTTGTTCATTGGATACATCCGCTTGAAACGTTTTTACATCTTTTAATTGTTCACCGACACGATGAATGTCTGAAGAACTTCCGATTAACACAAGCTTCATTCCTTGTTGCGACAATTTATGTGCAATCGCTAAACCGATGCCACGAGATGCCCCCGTCACAATCGCTACTTGTCCTTGTAACATGCTGAACTCATCCTTTCTACATAGTCGCCTTTATATTACTTGTTCTGTATTCAAAAAACAACTGATAAGGCATTACGCCTTATCAGTTGTTAACATATATACTCGCTCCATGACCGCTGTTTCTAATTGCTCTAGTTGTTGTTTTGCTTCCGTCAACGTTCGCCCTTTCACTCCAAAATAAAATTTCATTTTCGGCTCTGTGCCAGATGGGCGCGCGCAAAACCAAGATCCATCTTCAAGTACATATTTTAATACGTTCGACTTCGGCAAATGAATCGTTTCTTTTTTCTCTGTATCCACATATACTCGTTCGCTCGCTTTATAGTCTTCGCGAATAACGACACGTTGCTTTCCGACAACTGTTGGCGGCTCATGACGGAACGTCGCTAATAACGCTTCGATCCGCTCCGCCCCTTCTTTTCCTTTTAATGTAAGTGAACGTAATCCTTCTTGATAATATCCATATTGCTCAAACAATTGCATAAGCGCTTCATATAAAGATACGCCTTGTTTTTTATAAAACGCGCACACTTCAACAGCTAAAACGGCTGCTTGAATCGCATCTTTATCACGCGCAAAATCACCGATTAAATAGCCGTAACTTTCTTCGTAGCCGAACTGGAATACGTACTCCCCTGTTTGTTCATATTGTTTAATTTTTTCACCGATAAACTTAAATCCTGTTAACGTATCCATCGTTTTTATATTGAACGACTCAGCAATGGCACGACCAAATTCAGACGTTACGATCGTTTTAAATACAATCCCGTTTGGCGGCAATATCCCTTTTTCTTTCTTTTGTGAAAGAATGTAATGAAGCAATAATCCACCTGTTTGATTGCCCGTTAAAACGACGTATTCCCCTTTTTCATTTTTTACCGCAATCCCTAAACGATCGGCATCAGGATCTGTTGCAATTAACACGTCCGCATCCACTTGTTTTCCAAGCTGAATCGCTAATTCAAACGCGGCATGTTCTTCTGGGTTCGGTGATTTTACCGTTGAAAAGTTCGGATCAGGTTGCTCTTGTTCTTTTACTACAAACACATGTTTATAACCAAATTCCTTCAATCCTCGTTGAACGAGCTTATTTGCTGTGCCGTGAAGCGGTGTAAATACAACTTTTACATCGACTTCATGAGCCAGTTGTGGGGAAAGAGAAATCGTCTTTAATTTTTGTATGTATGCCTCATCAATCTCCGCTCCGATGATTTGAATGAGCCCTTTTTCTTTTAATACGTCTTCTTGCTCAATCTGAAGCTCCCATTCATTTTCAATCGCATCGACGTGCTCAATGACGACATCGGCGATATGTGGCGGCAACTGTGCCCCATCTTCCCCGTATACTTTATACCCGTTATACTCCGGTGGATTGTGGCTTGCGGTAATAACAATACCCGAAAAGGCACGTAAATGTCGTACAGCAAATGAAAGTTCTGGCGTCGGGCGAAGCTCATCAAACACGTACGTTTGAATCCCGTAGGTCGCAAGCGTCTTGGCAGCTTCCATCGCAAACTGTTGCGATTTGTGGCGCGAGTCGTATGCGATAACCACCCCACGTTTTTTTGCTTCCTCACCGAACGACGCAATGTATCGAGCGAGTCCTGCGGATGCTTTCCGTACAGTATATATGTTCATTCGATTCGTCCCCGGCCCAATTTCCCCTCGCATTCCTCCTGTACCGAACTCTAACGTCTTATAAAAGCAGTCTTCTAACAGCTTTTCATCTTGCTCTAGTTGCTCCAAATGCGCACGAAGTTCTTCATCTAATTGCGCTTCTTTCCAACGTTCATATATTATTTTCCAAGTCACGTTTATCCCTCCATATCCGTTGCTCATTGTAACTTATTCTCGCTTTTTTATACAAATTCCTTTTTTAATACGAAAAGCGCAAAGCGCCCGCCTATCGGCGAAGAGCGCACAAGCCCCACCGAGGAGGCTGTCGCCGCCGCAGTGTGGGGCGGAGCGACTCGAGCCGATGGCGCTTGGAGCTAGACAGCTCCCTAAATCCGAAATTTTATACTTTAATTAATTATAAAAAGGAGCTCCTTGTAAAGAAGCCCCTTTCTTGTTTAATGATATGAAGGTTCAGAAATCTCGGATAACGCTTGTTCTGCCGCTTCATCATATGCTTGGTTTGTGGCAATATCGCCGAGAGCAACAATGCCACAAAGCTCGTTATTTTGTACGATTGGCAAGCGGCGGATTTGATTTTTTGCCATTACTTTCGCTGCTTCATCAACGCTCATGTTTGGCGTCCCTGTGACGACATCACTTGTCATCACTTGTGAAACAGGTGTCGAAGGGGTTAACCCTTGCGCCGTCGTACGAAGAGTAATGTCACGGTCGGTAATCATCCCTTTTACTTTTCCATTTTCAACAACAGGAATGGCACCAACATTATGTTCATTCATTAATTGTGCTGCCTCTTGAACAGATTGATCTGGTGTGACCGTTGCTACTTGGCGCGTCATAATCGATTCAACTGTATGATTCAATATGATCCTCCCCTTTCGCTTTTTATTGTGCACGTTCACTTGTTCATTATGTAAGTAAAATATCGTCGCAATTTACATCATTTCTTTCCATGTACTATAATGAACAAAGAGTAAAAAATAAGAAGGTGGAATTATGGCGCAGAGAGAAAATCATTTGTTAGCCGCTTGGATCGTTGCACTCATCGCTACGCTTGGCAGCCTTTATTTTTCTGAGGTATTGAAGTTTATCCC
Source organism: Anoxybacillus gonensis (assembly GCF_001187595.1). Classification (GTDB taxonomy): domain Bacteria; phylum Bacillota; class Bacilli; order Bacillales; family Anoxybacillaceae; genus Anoxybacillus; species Anoxybacillus gonensis. The sequence goes on along the minus strand of NZ_CP012152.1, from coordinate 455,935 downwards.
ATGTGAACTTTGTTGGTATCAGCGCATTTTCATGTATCCGCAAGTATTTTTGCTCGGCATGGCTTTTGTGCGCAAAGAATTTAACATCGCTCGTTATACGCTTATGTTATCCGTCATCGGTGGGACGATTTCTGCTTATCATTATCTCATTCAAAAAGTAACATTTTTCCGAAATACTGCTCCATCATGCGGCATTGTCCCATGTACAGGACAGTATATTAACTGGCTCGGGTTTATTACGATTCCCTTTTTAGCACTTATTGCTTTTATTTTCATTAGCGTCATAAGCTATCGTCTTATAAAAATGGGGAAAGAAGGGAAAGGCGAATGAAAAAATTACTTATTTTCGGCGGTATCATTATCGTTTTATTCGGAGCACTGGCTTGGATTACATCATATACGCAAAAACAAAAAGCGGAAGGAAATCCGTTCGGGAAGGAAGAACTACACCCAGCTACGATCGACCTTCTTGATGATCCGAATTATCAAAACATTATTTTACCTGACGAATTAAGAGAAGCATTAAACAATAAAGAAACGATGACCGTTTATTTTTACAGCTCAACGTGTGAATTTTGCAAAAAAACAACGCCAATCGTTGTGCCGTTAGCGAAAGAAATGGGCATCGACTTAAAGCAATTTAACCTCCTTGAATTTGAAGAAGGATGGGATGAATATCACATTGAAGCGACACCAACCATTGTCCGCTTTAAAAATGGAAAAGAAGTCGCACGCATTGAAGGATATTATGAAGAAGACGTATTTCGAAAATGGTTTGAACAAACAAAATAAAAGCCTTCGTTGTGAAGGCTTTTTTACATCACCCAAGAATGAGTAGGTTTCATATATACGCTCACATAATGATCTTTTTCATGTAAAAAATGTTCAGGGGTAAGCGGGAAACTTATTCCATGTCGCGCTAATTGCTCTACATTGCGTTGAAACAAATGATTGTAGTAAGAAACGCGATGGAACGAAGCAAATTCAATAATCGCTTGCAACGATTGTAATGCAGAAATAATCTCAAACGCCTCTTTTAACGTTCCATCGTATGTGGAAGATTGAAACTGTAATATACCAAGCGATTCAAATGTTTCAATTTCATGATCTGTGAAATATTTTGGAAAAATACATGTATAAAATTGCTCAATAAGCGATTGAATATATTGCTTTTGCTCTTCCGTAGCAACATAGACGGTTTTCAATTGACCTCACCTTTTTCCATTTCATTTCCTAATCTATAACGAAATTGTAACATACCAGCTCACTTTATGGTGTTGGTAATTTATTGTATAGAAAGAGTGAGACGAATGAATGTACAGAAAAAAGGAAATTGGCTCATGTTTGAAGCGCCATCATCATGGGTTGGCCTATCGCTTGAACAAGCATTCCAAACAAAATGGTTCGTTCCTAAAAAAATGTTGCACGAATGGCGAATGACAAAAGGAGTAACAGTAAATAAGAAAACTGTTCCTTTACACACAATCATTTCACTAAACGATCATATTGGAGTACATATAAAAGACGAAACGATTGAACCGATTCCAACATACTTTCCGCTTCATATTGTATTTGAAGACGATCATGTGCTTGTTATTAACAAACCTGCACATATGGACGTCCATCCGACGCATCCAAACCAAACAAATACGTTAGCAAATGCGGTCGCATTTCACTTTCAATGTGAAGGAATTTATAGCAAAGTTCGGCATATTCATCGCCTTGATCGCGATACGAGCGGCGTCATTTTATTGGCTAAACATGCGCTTGCTGGCGCTGTGCTCGATAAATATTTAGCGGAACGAACGATTCATCGCACATACGTTGCGCTTGTTCATGGATATGTGAAACAAAAAAAAGGAACGATTAAAGCTCCAATCGGTCGCGATCGTCATCATCCAACGAGACGGCGCGTATCGAAAACAGGAGATACGGCGATCACGCACTATGAACGTCTCCAATATGACAAACAAAAAAATGTGTCGCTCGTTCGCTTGACGCTTGATACAGGAAAAACGCATCAAATTCGCGTCCATATGAGCTATATCGGACATCCATTAGTTGGGGATACGTTATATGGGGGAAAACCGTGGATCGATCGCCAAGCGTTACACGCGATCTCGCTTTCGTTCCCACATCCGTTGACAAACGAGTGGATCACCTGTTCTGCCCTACCTGATGAAACGATTTTCGGCAATATAAAAAGAGGCGCGTTACTATAACGCAGCCTCTTCGTTCATGTCCGTCACTACATCTACTGCTGGAGGGCGACGTGTCACTTCAATTTTTTTCACATGATGACCGTCTAATTGGATGACTGTAAATATATAGTCACCAAACTCAATTTGCTCTCCTGGACGAATGTTGTAACGTTCGGTTAACATCCATCCCCCGATTGTATCAACGTCTGTATCATCAATTTCTAAGCCGAATAAATCATTAATTTCACTAATAAGCACTTTTCCATCTACGATCGTTCGGTTTTCATCAATGACTTGAATAAGCGGAGTTTCATCTGTATCAAACTCATCTCGAATTTCTCCAACAATTTCTTCTAAAATATCTTCAACTGTGACTAAACCTGACGTGCCACCGTACTCATCAACTAAAATCGCCATATGAATGCGCTCTTTTTGCATTTTCACAAGTAAATCTTGAATAGGAATCGTTTCAATCACTTGAATAATCGGGCGTATATATTCACGCAGTTCCCTTCGCTGTTGACAGTTTACAACAAGGTCCGTAAACAACTCTTTTACATTTATTAATCCAAGAATATGATCTTTATCCCCATCAATGACTGGGTAACGTGTATATTTTTCTTCACGGATTGTTTGCAATACATGTTCCATCGAATCATTGACATCTAACGCCACAATTTCTTTGCGCGGAACCATAATTTCTTTTGCGACACGATCGTCAAAACGGAAAATGTTATTCACATACTTATATTCCGTATGATTAATTTCTCCGTTTTTATAACTGGCCGATAACAGAAGACGCAACTCTTCCTCAGAATGAGCCAATTCTTGTTCGTTAGATAGCTGAAAACCAAATAAACGAACGACGAAACGCGCAGACTCATTTAACAACCAAATAAACGGATACATGACGCGATAAAACAACATGAGCGGACGCGCCGTCCATAACGTAATCGTTTCGGCCTTTTGAATCGCAATCGTCTTCGGTGCTAATTCACCAACAACGACATGAATAAACGTAATCATCGCAAATGCGACAATAAAAGAAGCACCATGGGCAAATGATGGCGAGACATGAAACTCGTCAAAAAGCGGACGAAGCGCTCGTTCTACCGTCGGTTCTCCGAGCCAACCAAGACCGAGCGAGGTCATCGTAATTCCAAGTTGATTTGCAGATAAATACTCATCTAAATGCGTAATAACATGCTTTGCTGCTGCCGCTTTTTTGTTCCCTTCCTCAATCAGTTGATCAATGCGCGATGGGCGCACTTTTACAATCGCAAATTCTGAAGCGACAAAAAAACCGGTAAGCGCAATAAGAAAAACAATCATCCATAAACTAAATATGTCCAACGAACGTCCGCACGCATACATGCGTGCGGATGCCACCTCCTATTTATTAATCTTCATTATTTCCTTGCACAAAAATAAGTACATACTTGATTAATTCTAACACCGAAATAAGCGCTGCAGCAACATACGTTAATGCCGCGGCATTTAATACTTTATTTACTCCACGTTCTTCTTCGTTGCGAATAATGCCTTCTGCGATCATAAAATCTTTTGCACGTGAACTTGCGTTAAACTCAACAGGTAGCGTAATGACTTGAAACGCGACGGCAAACGAGAATAAAATAATCCCTAAACCAATTAACGAAAACTGTTGCAATAAAAACCCGCCAAGAAGAAGAAATGGAGCCATTCCAGATGTAAAATTAACGATCGGGAACATACGATGGCGCAAAACGAGCGCACCATATGCTTGTTGATGTTGCACCGCATGACCCACTTCATGGGCAGCTACCGATACCGCTGCAATCGAGCGGCCATAGTAAACCGGCTCTGATAAACGAACGGCTCGAGCAATTGGATCGTAATGGTCTGTCAACGTACCTGGGACAAGCTCTACCGGCACATCGTATAGCCCATTGCGATCTAAAATGAGACGTGCCACTTCTGCTCCCGTTAACCCAGAGGAAGCAGGTACATCTGACCACTTGCTAAAGTTTCCTTTGACTTTAAATTGTGCCCAAATCGACACAGCAAAAGCAATTAAAATAAGAAAATCCATTGGATGAAAAAACATCACATCATCCCTCCGTTATTTTATATTTTAATGAAAAATGACCGAAAATGAAAGAGAGTATCTCTACATACGTTATATACGACTATTGTGTCCAAAAAGTTTCACAAAATCGAAAAAAACCTCGCATATAGCGAGGTTGAATAAAATTCCTTTTTAATGTGTATGATGAACAGCACAACGGTTCGGACCGATTTCGAGTTCTTGTTGTTGTTCTGGCGTTGCATCTTTCACACCACGATTGATGGCAATAATGTCTTCAAAGTTCGGTGGTGTTTCAGAAGAAGCGGATTGCGCCACATGTTCAACGAACTCCTCTTCCGTTTTGCCTTGCATGATTTCATTCATTTGACGAATGTTTCCTAACGTATTCCCGATATATCCTTGCTCATTTACTTCTTGATCAAAGTTTGCATAGTGTGCAGGAAGGACAATCACATCATCTGCAATTTGTGCTACTTTGTTATACACTGTGTCGTATAAATCTTTTGCCCACTCGCGCGCTTTTCCGCCAAGATCTGGTCGGCCGAGACCACTGACGAAAATCGTATCGCCAGAGAACAACAATTTATTGTTTACGAAAAATGATACACTACCTGGAGTATGACCTGGCGTTTTAATCGCTAATACTTCTAAGCTTACTTTTTCAAATTCGATGCGATCATGATTTTCTAGCGGTTCAAATTCAAATACCGCCCCTTCACTCTTCATTAAATAATATTTCGCTCCTGTTTGTTTTGCTAATTCGTATCCACCAGAAATGTGATCGGCATGTAGATGAGAATCAACAATATGTGTAATTGTTACGTTTTCTTTTTGCGCTACTTCTTTATATACATCAATAAATCGGGATGGGTCAACGATGAGCGCTTCTTTGCCTGATACGACCATGTAAGAAAGGCACCCTTTACCGACACGAATAAATTGATATACTTTCATATTTTCATCTTCGTACACAACAACTGGATACAAATATTCACTCCATGCTTTCATGCCGCCTTTTAAATAAAATACTTCTAACCCTTTTTCAGCAAGCATGTCAGCGACCATCATCGAAGACCCTTCTTTTGCACAAACGACGACGATTTTTTTATCTTTCGGTAAGCGTTCTAACACAGGCTCAACACCATCGATTAATTCAAAATAAGGGATGTTTAAATATTCAATGTGCTCTCCTTCAATTTTCCAATCTGCAAAATCTGATTCATTACGAACATCGAATAAGAAAAACGGTTCTTTACGAACAATCATCTCATTGATTTGTTGTGCTGTTAACGCATATACTGCCATGTAATATCCACCTCTCCTTATACCTTATAGGGTATTTATATAAGTAAAAAAATTATTGTTGTAACAATTGCATAATTCGTTGCGGATCAAATCCAACGACCCAACGTCCGTTAATTTCTGTTTGTGGCACGCCCATTTGTCCAGTCGAGCGAACAACGTAATCAACAGCTTCAGGATGTTGATGCAAGTTCACTTCTCTAAAAGGAATGCCACGTTCAGCTAAAAAGTTTTTTAGCAATGTACAATATGGACATGTCGTTGTCGTATATACCGTTACTTGTTTCATGTTACCATTCCTCCTTTATGTTCCACTATTTTATATACCCCTAATGGTATTATAACATAAAGGATGAATTTTTCAACATCTTTTACAAAATGTCCAACCAAATTTTAATAGCTGTTGCTACAATGAGGGCAGCTAAAATAAACTGCAATATTTTTGTATTGACTTTTTTACCAACGTTTGCTCCAATCGGGGAAGCAATTAAACTTGCAACAACCATAATCAACGCCGTCCAAAACTCGAACTGTCCTGTTGTAATTTTTCCTACTGTTGCCCCAATTGATGAAATAAACGTAATCGCTAATGATGTAGCAATCGTCATACGTGTTGGAATTTTTAATACAACGAGCATAATTGGTACAAGAATAAATGCACCAGCGGCTCCGACAATTCCCGCACTCACTCCGACAATAAATGCTAATGCAGCAGCGAGCCACTTATTAAATGTCACTTGATCGAACGGAATATTGTCAATTTCTTTTTTCGGAACAAACATCAAAACGGCCGCAATCGTTGCCAACACCGCATAAACGATATTAATGCCGCCTTCACTCATTAATTTTGAACCATAACCACCGATGAAACTACCGAGCAAAATGCTCGTTCCCATGTAAATAATTAACGTTTTATTTAAATATCCACCTTTCCGGTACGCCCAAACGCCGCCAATTGTTGCGAAAAATACTTGAATGGCGCTAATGCCGGATACTTCATGAGCACTGAATGCAGCGTAGCCAAGCAACGGTGGAATGTAGAGCAGCATCGGATACTTAATAATCGATCCGCCAATCCCAACCATTCCTGAAATAAACGAACCGATAAATCCAATGAGAAAAATCGTCACAATAAAGCCGATATCCATGCTAGTTCACTCCTTGTATGAAGCATCGGGACATACGCCCGATGCTTATCACGCTTTACGAATCCAAAATTTTAGTACGTCGCCTTCTTCGGCCATGTCAATCATTTCATGCCCCGCTGATTTTGCCCATGCGGACAAATCGTTTTTAGCTCCTTTATCTGTCACATGAATTTCTAACACTTGACCTGACTGTAGTGTATCCATTCCTTTTTTTGTACGAACGATTGGCATTGGACACGCCAACCCTTTTGCATCAACGACAAGATCTGCTTTCATGCTTTTCCTCCTTAGAACGTTAACGTAATGTCAGCATCTTTCGCAAAATCGAGGAATGTAACAGCGCCACCAACATCAATACCATCTACAAAATGTTCTTTTGTTAATCCCATCACATCCATTGTCATTTGGCAAGCAATAAATTTCACACCCATTTCTTGAGCCATGCTTACAAGTTCAGGGATCGATGGAACGTTCGCTTGAGCAAATCCTTGTTGAATTTGTTCTTTTCCTTCTGGAAGCGGCAATTGCTTATACGCTTCTTTATGAATTAAATTTAATCCTTCGAATGTAAAGAAAATCGCTACTTCTGCTTCTGTTGCTGCCGCTGCTGTCGCAATGTTAAATACTTTGTATGCATCGAATAATCCACCATTTGCTGCAATAATTGCTACACGTTTGTTCATTGTTCATTTCCTCCTTTAATGATTGTTCCTTTCCATTCTGTCATGCCTGGAATGACGTTAAATACATGTGTGAATCCTTTTTCAGCTAATTGTTGCGCAGCGAGATCGCTACGATTGCCTGTTCGGCAAATGACGTAAATCGTCTCATCTTTATTTAATTCATTCATTCGCTCGGACAACTGTCCAAGCGGAATATGATACGCTCCTGGAATATGCCCAAACACATACTCCGCTTCTTCGCGCACGTCTAAAATAAATACTTGTTCATTGTTTTCTACTTTCTTTTGCAATTCGTCTAATGCGACAACATGAGGATATTTCGTTTCCTCTTTGCTTTCTGTAGGATTCGCTTTGCGAAGGTAATGTTTAAGTACATCTCCTTCTTCAATCGTGCCGATATATTGATGCCCTGTGTTTTTTGCCCAACCTTGAATATCGGCAAGCGATCCTTTGTCTGTTGCTTGCACTTCCAGCACTTGGCCAGGTTGCAGCTGTTCCATTGCTTTTTTCGTGCGAACAATCGGCATTGGACAAGATAGCCCACGCGCATCAACGACAAGATCTACATTCATTCGATTCCCCCCTATCGTTCAATCTCACCTGTCCACTCAAGCATACCGCCTGTCATATTCACGACGTCATATCCGTAACTTTCTAACAACTGACAAGCCATACCGCTTCGGTTTCCTGAGCGACAAACGAGAATATGCTCTTCATTTTTATTAATTTCATTCATTCGCTCAAGCAACTGACCGAGCGGAATGTGACGTGCACCTGGAATTTTCCCTTGTGCTACTTCTTCATATTCGCGCACATCAATAATGCTCAGTGCACGCCCCTCTTTTAATTGTTGTTCGACTTCTTGCGGGGATATATGCTTCATTTTCCTCACCTCTCTATACTCATAAGGGTATATTTGATTGTAAAAAAATAAGTAATTACCATTACCTCTATGAGTATATTACAAAACCCCCACCCGTTTGTCAACTATTTTTTCGCAAAAAAAAAACCTTGTATGATACAAGGATTTAAACAAACGTTTTCTGTTCTTCTTTGCGGAAAAAGTTTCTCATCGCCTGCAACACATCCGATTTTTGTTTTAAAATGTAATAGCGAAATTTTTCATCTTTAATATGTTTGTACGCTGACATGAGCGTAGAATGACGATTGTACTGATACAACTGTACACCCTCTACACATTTTTTTAATAATGCTGTCTTTCTAATTGTAACATACTATGCTTCTTTCTTTACTAACTATGCGAAATGAGCAATAACCAAAATGATAACAAAACACACCAGCGCCACCACATCACTCGGCTTCATCTTTTCTTCAATTCGATACGTTCCATACGTACCATCCACCTTCATCAGCTTTATTTCGCGTGGCGGTTCATCTTCATATGTGACGTCATCCAAGTCTAATAACAATTCCCCCTGTTTCCCGAAACTGTATAGGTCGCTGTCGTTCGGAAGAAATCTCCCCCTCTCGTCGCGCAGGCGGTTCGACACGTCGATTTTCGGCCGACTGTAATAATCGCGTTCCTGCAACATGCTCAGAAGCAACCGAAGTTTCTCCTCTTCGTGTGGTGTTAGCATTGACGTCCTCACCTCCTCTTGCGGTTTCTGGGCATTGTTCCAGCCACAATTGATGGTCCAACAGCTCCCAGGGAGGAGAGGGGAGAGGGACGTCTTTTTTCTGATACTGTTTCAAAATCTCTTGAAATTCTTTTGCATGCGCAGCAGTAAAAAGAGCTGCTCGAATGATCTGATTGCGGTCTAAAGTTGTTGCGCGAAACACGGCATCGACATAATCGCGAAAAACAGGCGCGTATCTGACAGTCGGACGATACACATTCATTTTGTTGACGTCACCGGTTTTTTGTCATTTGCAATTGCCTCAAGCAATTTTCTTCCTTCTGACGTCAAATAGACGCCTTTCATTTGTAATAATTGTTGAGCCAATTCTTTTGTCATCCACCATTTCCCCTTTCAATTTTTTGACGTCTTGCCGACGTCTTGGTACATGTTATGAGCAGTAAAACGGGGATATGCCTAAAAATTAAACTTTAATTTAATTTTTGTTAAACTAAAATGTTAGAGGAATTGAAGGAATGTTAAAGAAATACAATCATATTAATTTTCGGGAGGGGGAAGCAATTAAAGGCGTTTTTCGCAACAGAATAAAATATTGGATAAAAGATAAAGGTTTAATCCAGAAGCGTATAGCTGAAAAAATGGGGGTATCGGAACAAACTTTCCATAAATGGTGTAAGAACGTTACGCAGCCAAACCTAGAGGAAGCTTATGTGCTTTCGCGTATAATCGGTGTATCACTAGAGGATCTGTGTGAATTTGAGGAAAATAAAGAAAAATAACCCTTCTCATTTGAGAAGGGTTATTCCCTTTAAAAGTTTTTCAAAAGTGTATTGATAAGTGTTTAATTTATTTAATATTGGTCAATAATATTAAAAGTTGTTTGACAAACAGAATTATTTACTCTATATTAGAAGTAGCTCATCTACCATGTTGTAGAAGGAGACCGCTGGATTTCGCACTGCGATAACCAGCCTTTTTAATTTATTTTGATCGGGTGCTATGAGTAGCACCTTTTTTGTTTGCATATTTTTGATAATCCTTCTCAAATTGGATTTTATTCCTTTTTGTAAAAACAGGAAACCCGGTCATAAATTTGTACATATAAACCTGTCCCTTTTTCCTTTCCTCTTTTAAAATCACTACATAATCGACTGTTCCTGATTCATATCTTATATAGTGCTTATAAATCCTATTACCATTATTATCTTTTTCGGGCTTCGTCCATGTTGTTATATCTGGATCAGAGTTATTAGCTAATTGGATTACCTCAGGGATCCAATGAATCCTAGACATCCGGTACGGACATTCACTTCTATTGATTTTTTGAAAATCAGTTAGCGCATTGGTGTTAACACACTTATTCTGGCATAAATAGTAAGCTATATCGTTATTACAAGGAAATATTGTATATGCAGGTTTGTCCTCTATTGAGCAAATATGCATAAACCTTTCAGGGAACATAAGCTGCATACCTTTATATAATTTATTCATGTCAAAGAAAATAAATTTTCCTCTGTATAGAGGTCTTTTGTCCTTATCCATAAAGAGATTAGAAAAAATCAATTCCAAATTGATTATTTTATCAATAATAGTATTCCCTGTTAATATCAAGGGCTGAGAAAGTTTTCCGTAATTCATAGCACTGCACCGCCCTTATTTCCTGCTCTTGGCTCCCAAATAAACAAATTAAATTTACTTACCCATTTTGGTGTACTATCATTTAAATTCAATCCTGAAAATTTTTTTATTTCGTCAACTAAAATTTTTTTTGCTTGGTTGCAGTTATCTTGGAAATAAAGCCCGCGATGATAAAATGACAGAGTACCGATCAATAGGTCACATAATTGCATGATTTCTGACTCGTTAGAATGAATTTGCTTAATGTCTGTTATAACTTCATGACTAAAATCGTATTTATGGTTACATAATACTTCCTGAAGTTTCTTTACTTTAGCCCCGCCTCTAGTATCCTTGATGTCAATAAATATTCTGTATTTACTTACTGGTGGTGTAATTGGATCTAACAACCGAAAGTACATTTTGTAGTACCATAAATCGTAATCACCATCGTTAAAAGCATCGTGATCTAGTTGGTTTTTTCCGGTAGCAACTACTCCTCTAAAAGTTAGAAACTCATTTTCGAAAAAATAATTTATTAATCTTTTATAAAAATCTATTTTCCCTAATGAAACCTTTGTCCATTTTATTTCAAACCAAGAACTTAAACCAAATGATGTTTTCAAATCACGGATATCCTGATTAATTTTAGCTTTCAAATATTCGGGACAGGCAATTGCTCCGAGTACCATCAAATCATTTTTATCATTTTCCAAATGACAACTTTCATCGCAGTATATATATAACACTTTATTTCCTCCCAAGATACTAAAAAACTATGCTATGTAATTTGGAAAAATCGTCCTTTCTCACTATATGAAATTTATTATAACATGATTTTTTCCTACAATAAACACTAATAGTCGGTATAAAAACGTCTACTTTTTTCTCCATAACAAAAAAATCCCCCGCCAAACCGCAGGAGATACTTCCATTAACTCGCCCATTTTCTTTTCTTTCTAGCTAAGCCTGCTGATAAAATATTGCTTATTTTGAAGACTCGTGGCTGTTTTCTCAATTTGCAAAAGGCCTTGATATACTTTTCCTCTATGTGCTCAATAACGATAATTCTTTGACTCAATTGTCCTTTATCACTTAGGTAAATAATTTCGATTGGTTCTTGCTTTTGTAAAGCATTTAGAAACAACCCTCTCATAAGCATGTTCCCCCTTTAATTACCATTATAAAGAACATATGTTCTTAAATCAATATAAAAAGAACTTATGTTCTTATTTTTATGAAAATTAAAAACCCCGCCAAAACGGCAGGGTCATTTCACACGCAACTTTTGTCCAACCCGAATCAAGTTTGGATTGCTGATTCCGTTCAATTTCTGTAGCTCATCTACTGTTGCATTATACTTCTTAGCGATCCTAGAAAGCGTGTCGCCTTTTTGTACAACATACACATCACCTGCGTTCATCTTCAATTTCACACGTTTTTTGAAATCTTCAAATGCTTGTCTATTTTTAACCCACGGCGCAGGACAATTTTTATGCGTGACATCATAGTGACGCACGATATCTTTGATCGGGTCGAGTTTGTATTTTTTGCATAGCTCCACAAATACATCTTCTGTGCGAGCGATTGTGTTAGGATGGAATGTACCATCTTTCTCCACGCACATTTCCACACCGATAGACAAGAAGTTTGCATTTGGCTTCAGCTCTGGAACACCCCGATACGTGCCGTCATTGGCATGGTATGCCACTTCATCGAGAGGAATGATGTTGATTGCTTCGTTCTTGTCTACGAAAATGTGAGCCGACGCATATCGTTGTGCTTGAACGATGGTGCGATCGAAATACGTAAAATGATTGGCTGCCGCTGCACCGGGATTGGTTGTCCAATGCAAGACGAGTTTTTTTACACCTTTCAATTTTAGCCCCGGACGTGAATACTTGTTTACTCGAACGAACTTTTCTGTCCATACGCTCATTGTTTATCATCTCCTTTTTGACTTTCACTTTTCAACTGAGCAAAAACCTTCGAAACTTGTCCTGGAATAGATACACCCAAACGACCGAGATTTTCAATAAAACTGATGCCTTCATTACCGATTAAAAACATAATCATCGTGTTCCGCATAAAATCACCGCTGCCTGTCACCGCGTCCAGTTGGTTTGCCACGATGACAGCTAAAATCATGGCCATTTTTTTCATTAACCCTCTAAACGCTATTTTGGATGACACTTCTTTTGTTCCGACAGCAACCATCAGACCCGAAATGTAGTCCACCGCCATCATAATTCCTAATGCAATTACGAGGTGATCGACTCCACCAATTAAATAGGCGATAGCTGATGCGCTACCGCCTGTGATTATGGTGTATAGTGTGTTTGTATTATGCTTCATTGGTTCTCCTCTCTTTCTTTAATCATAAAAAAATACGCCTTCATGGCGCTTGTTTATGTCGCATTATCGTCCTATTGCGTAATTAAATCTTCTCGACCTTTTGCTCGCAAATAAGCGTCAATGCCTTCTTTTAAATCTGGTCGCCGGCTGATGACGAAATCGTATGTGTAAGCCCCATCGATAATTCTTTGCGCTAAATATGCCGCCATTTCACATACCTCCTAACAATAAATCGTCTAGCACTTGTTGCATTAATTCAATTCGATTTTTTAAGTCTTGGTTTTCTTGTTCTAGTAGTTGTAATTTTTCTTCTGGTGTTAGTGGACGGTCAACGTACTCATACCAAAATTCTTTAGTTTGTGGATTAACGTATGCTTTAGCCGTTTTTCCTTGCATAATATCCGGTTCAGGCACATCTGTTAGTAGAATACCACCTTTAGCAATAGCGTCTTCTTCTGTATTAATCCCTATGTCTTCCGGTTTTGAATGAATCATTGTAACAAAAGCTCTTGTATCGCTTTCTTTTTGATATTTAACGAATATCATCTTAACATTACCTCCATTTCAATTCATATAAATGTCTAGTTGTAGGGTAAGAATTTGTTACGATTTGTGTTCCATCGGTAGCGATTTGATATGCTAATGCCGGTGATGAACTTCTTGCTCTTGTGTATGTTAATGTTGATTTTCCCGGATATATGATAATTGGAGCGCCATGGTCGATTGATAAAAATGTCTCACCGAATAGTCTATATGTTCCATACATAGTGGAAGACATTCCTCGACTATCAAACGTTGTAGCACCTAACACAGTTGAATAATCAGACATCTTATAACGATAAAGAAAAGCCGTGTAAGTACTACCGTCTTGTGTAATTACATTGAGAAGTAAATCTCCATCTACCCTAGTGAAGAACAGACCTACAGGTACATAATTCACGGTAAATGGGGCTAATCTTGTACCGTCTGATAGTCTTACAATAACAATAGTAGTAGAGTTACATAAATACGCGGCAATTCCTTGAATTTCATCTACAATAAACCACACATTACCAGCTGACAAAGGAGTTGGCATATCCTGTATAGAAACAGTATTTAATATACTTAATGTAGATTTATCAATCTTATGGATTTTCTTGTTTGTTACCTCTATAGCATACAAGTAATCATTACCGAGAGCTAAACCATCGGAGTTGCCAAAAGCTACTTGTAAAATTGTACCTAGATTAAGGTCAAGTTTATAAAGATAAGCTCCTTTTGATAAAACAAATATATTGTCTCCATCCATTAAATAGTCGGTGATGGGGTTGATTGCTTTTGTTATTTTTGTATTGGTGTCTAATTGTATGCGACTAAATTCTCCGGCATTGCTAATACCATAAATAACTCCATTCTTATATAAAATCCTATTGTTGTATATAGAATGTGCAGAGTTGTAAGTGGCAACCTTCTCAATTGATAAAACTTTTTTAGAATTGCCGCCAAAAACGCCTCCATGATCCCTTATATCAATCATGCCAACACCTCATCTTTCAAATTTCCATCAGTATCATAAATTAGGTTGTATGTTACAGTATCAATAACTGTTGTCCCATCTGTATCGTAATAAGTGATGGTACGTGTTGTATATTGAGGGCTTGTTCCGCCACTTAATACAGACCTCGCAAATAGCGTACCGTCAGCTCGCTTATATTCAACTGTTGTATAAATCCCGTTGCTGTCTTTTCCGCTCTTGTATTTGCTAAATCTCTCTAAATTTCGTTGCATCGCTTCCGGCGCGGAATCGGTGTAGGCTTTTGCGTTTGCTTCTGCGCTATTCCAAACCGCTCTTTCTTCTGCCGTTATGTGCTTCACATTATCAGCCAAATGTGCAGCAAGCTGTTGGTCTGTGTATGATTTGGCATTTGTCTCCGCCTGTGTAGCTTTGTCATATGCTTGTTTTACCGCGTTCGCCGTTGCGGCTTGTGTCGTGCTCGTACTATTTGTGGTATTGTTCAATTGAACTATTCCAGCCGCGCTTGTGCTTGCACTAGGAAGTTGTGAAGTAGGTACTTTTGCACCGCTGTCTAATGACGCTACCCCGTTTGCCGCGCCTTTTTGGCTTGCTGGTATCGCATCTGTAATTCCATAACCCGCCAATGTCGTTGGTTTTCCGCTTGTAATTTTTGACCAATCTAAGTTTGGAATATCAGAAGCAGACAATGATTGTCCAGCTGTCACTCGGCCCTTTGAATCAACTGTAACCTTAGTATAAGTTCCCGAAGTTACTCCACTATTCGCTAATGTTACTGAAATAGCTGCATTTGCTGAACCGTCAAAAGACGTCGAGCCTGTTGCGTCACCTGATAGTGAAATTGTTCTAGCTGTTTGCAATTTCGATGCTGTTGCGGCGTTTCCATCGGCGTTGCCAGTGATAGAAGCAGGGAGTTTTGCATTAGCATCGAGTTTTAATATCTTGTTTGCAGTAGGTGTAGATACTACATCAGAGGATGAAACTGCATCCGTAATACCGTATCCCGCTAATGTAGTAGGTTTACCAGTGATATCAGAAAAAGCATGGGTGTGGTTTTGATCCGCTTTACTATTCCAAGCGATACGCTCTGCCTCTGTAATGTGTTTTGTAGTGTCATTAGCATGTGCGTCTACTTTCTCTTGAGCTCCTTCCGGCGTTTCAAAGACAAGACTCTGATTGATAGTAGCTGAGACATTTGATGCGTTACCTACAATAGTGATAATATCTATGTTTTTCTCGATGATGTCTGAACCACCGCCAGCAGGGATATACTCCGCGGCGGATCCAGCATTACCGTAGCAGTATAGAATCTCACCTATATCAGGATCTTGAGCAAAAACTCCAATTTCTCGCCAATAAAAGCCAGTTGTTATGTCCTGATTTGATAAAACAGCACCAACTACTGCCTTTCCATCCGGTTGTGTTTTTAATTTTGTAATAGATACGGACTTTTTCTCATTTATGAGTTGATTTAATTCTAGGATCGACTGACCGCTAAGGCTACCATCTCCTAATGCAATTCGTGTAAACGTTAACTGCACTCCTGTTTGCGCTTTGGTTTGTAATATCCTACCTCTATTTGTCATTATTAATCCGCCAAATGCGCTCATTTTAGAACACCTGCCTAATTGTTAGATTGTCGCCTACGTGTACTACTCCAGCAAAATATAAATTCATTTCTTCTGCTTGTGTGAGCTCAATTCTTTCTAAAACCGAGCGTACATTTTTTACCGCATTAAGCGCCTGTAAGAATTGCTCTGCCTTTTCTTGAGTAACGGAACGATTATTAGTTACAACCTTGAATCGATAGGGCTGCCCTTCATACTCGAACCACTCCACCACTTTACCTTCTCCGAATAGCGTGATGATTAACTCCTCTACAGCCGCAGGAGTTCCTTTTTGACGATGAAAGAAGTTTGAACGCTTAACAAGCTCTCTCTTTTGTTCAATTGTCAAATCAGGTTCATAAAAATCAACATGCTTCTGATAGGCTAAGTAATCCAAAAGTGGTTCCGGAAGCTTATCTACGTCATAAAAATTGGACAAAGACTCAGCTTCCCGATATGCCTCTTTGAGCTCTTTTTCTACCGCCTCACCTAAAGCAACGATGAAAGGATCCTTTTTTAAACTTTCGGGAAGAAGGTCAACAATTGAATAATCTTGTAAACTATTCATCTGTTAAACCTCCAAATGAAAAATTGACCACATTCTCTTTTGCAACCTGGTGCTTTTCGATTTCTTGATACATTGGTGAATTGACAATAACTCGGTAGGCTCCTGCACTTTTCAATCGCGTTATAAGTTCGGATAAATCAACATCGCGACCCATTTTTTCTTTTTGCCATTTCAAATAATCTTGAAATGCTTGATTGATCTTTTCTTGGATAGTACTTAAAACACTAGCATTCGATTGTAAAATCCAATATTGAACGTCTACATCATAAAAGACAACTTCTGGTGCATTGACAGTCACTTTATCTGTTAATGGTCTTACTTTTTTATCAGAACAAACAGCTAGAACTTCATCTAAAAGCTCTTGTGAAGGAAGCTCTCCGTCCTGCAAAAGAACACGGATATCAACTGTTCCATCAGAAGGATTTAATACAACCACATCGACTATTTGCTGACTCGCTGTTTTTGCCCAATACTCATAAGCACCTTCTGGACCTGCGACTGAAAAAGACTCTGGAGCAATCCGAATTCGTTCCGCATATGGATCATCTTCCTCTACCTCTACTCCACCACTGCTTACTGTGATGTTTCTTACCTCTTTCACCCATGGAATAGGGTCAACAAGGTTGGTAATTTCTCCAGGTAGATAGCCATTACCTACTTCTCCAGTTTCTAAACAAGTTGCTGGAACCTGAATAGAGTGTTGCCCGACAGGAACGACGACAGTTTCGTCTGTAGAAAAGAAAGTATTTTCTCCAACTAAAAAGCGTGTTCCTTTTGGAATAACCAAAACGTCAACACGTCCTTCCTCTAATATAAATTCCATTGTCGTTACGGCTGCTTTATCACCTAATCGTGGTGTACCAACCTCTTCACCCTTATGGTCTAAAAATTCATCTTCAGCATAAGCCAGTAAATTTTGCTTTAAAGCATAATCCAAATTATTACGTTCTTGGACTATATATAGAACAAGCCCCTGTATGAATTTTCGGCGAGGATCAGCATTAGACAGCTTAATGCCCGTCTTTTCCTCTATATGAAAAAGGATATCTCGTTCAATGTCTTCAGGTGACTTTTCTAAAAAATTTATATCCGGCAAATTAAATCGATTCATCTATTCTCACCCTTACGATTGGGTTTAACTTCCCGTTTAAACCATCAACTTCAAATCTTACTTCTTCTACAATGGCTCTTGGTTCATTCTCCTGGATTGCTTGAATGATTCTAGCCGCATTTGTAGCTTTTGCTAAATTAATAGGAGAATCTAAATCAGGAATCCATCCGAAACTACGATCCATTGGGCAACTATAGGCTACAGTAGAAAGGATGAAAGCCACATTTTGCAATACTTCTTTAACACCGGTTGCTCCGAAATCAATCTCATTAAGTGTAGTCACCTCATATTGCACCTGTCTCACCCTTTCTTAAGCGTAGAATATTTCGGGTTGGCAGTTATATATTTTCCTTGCCCTAATGAATACCAGCCATTATTTTCGGAGTAAACCGTTAAAGTATCTCCTTTATATGCATAGCCGATTACTTTAGCTGATGTGGAAGGACCGCTTCTTATATGAACAGATTTAACAGTGATGGTGATTTTCCCTAATGTTTTTTTGGTGTTTGAAGTAACCTTTTTTTCAGCAGACGTAACTGTTTTCTTTGTAGCCTTTTTTTTCTTTACGACGTACTCCTTTAAATTAACTTCAACTTCGACTACAAGAATATTACCTTTGTTATCTACTGTTTTATTTGACTCGTTCAACTGCTGGATTGACCAATAATTTTGAGAAATTGGCTTTCCACCAAGAATAAAAGGAGCAACCTTGCCAGAATCCCTCATGTTTCTTAACTTCTCTAATTGTTCAGAAGGATTGATTCCGAGTTCGGCTTTTAGGAGAATGGTAAAACTAATTTCTTCAAGCCCAGGACCAATAAATTCAGATTTTGGTTTGTGGCCAATTATTTCATGGTCATTCCATTTAGCAGAACCGCTGCGTTTAAAGTCTGTGAATGTCTGTGTTTTTTTCTCTGAAACTTCAAAAACGATATCTCCAAAGCTACCGATTTTCGCCAACATTAACCACCTCCAATTGGCGGAGAGGTTTCACCATGTACACCCATATGTGTATGATTTTTTAATGAAATTCCATCGGCAATGACATCACCTTTAACATTAACATTTCCAGTCGCTTCTATATTGATGGTACCTGTGCATTGGATGGATAAAGTGTGTGTGTGTGTATCGTATTCGATAGTAGTGCCATCCTCAAATTCCATATAACGTTTACTTTCATCCGTAACAGGTGGAGGAGTTTCTTCAGAGTATAGAGACCCCAAAATATAGCCTTTTTTCTGTTTGGTGAAAATGCAAAAGACATGCTCGCCGACTTTGGGCATCCAATAGTCTTTGTTTTTTAGTGAACCCCTGACGACTATCTGCAGTTCAGCAGAAATTAGATCGTCTGAATCCTCGAATTTGACCCTTGCAGTACATCTATCGGGATAAATCGATGTGACAATTCCTGTTTTCTCATACATCAATAGCCCTCCAAGCATCTTCGCAATGCTAATTCAACGGTAGACGAAGAATGAACGACTTGTGTAATAAT
This sequence comes from Anoxybacillus gonensis, assembly GCF_001187595.1. GTDB lineage: Bacteria > Bacillota > Bacilli > Bacillales > Anoxybacillaceae > Anoxybacillus > Anoxybacillus gonensis. Next base: position 436,669 of record NZ_CP012152.1, on the reverse strand, counting down.
ATATTTCCCATCGAATTTGCCGAAGCCCTTCAAATCTACCGTCATTCCTGCGTCCAAATGTTTTTCAGACGTAACGGTTAAATTTACCGTAGTTGCTTCTTTATTTGCTTCTCTCAATTTTTTCTTTGCCAAACGCTGTGCTTCCGCAACAGATTTCACTTCTTCTTTAACGACCAACGTCCTTCCAACCTTTAGAGCTTTCGGCGGCGTGAAAGTAGCTTTAATGGTTTTCTTTTTAATAGAGTCATGATACTGCACACGGCACGCTTTATAAGTGCCACTTAGTGTGGTTCGTGCTGACCATTTCTTAACTTGAATCTCGTCATCCTCTTTGCTTACCCTATTGATTGTTGCGACCGGGGGCTTTTGCTCATAATCAGCTTCATCCAAAATAACAATCGCATGATTCGAAAGCTTTAAGCAAAGGCCTTCATCTTTGCACAAGCGATATAAAAACATCAAATCGGTTTCACTTTCCTGCTCATACCGTTCTTTTTTGGGATTTTCACTCGCTTGATAATAAAGCTTTAGATTGTTCTGTTTTGCAATATCACCAGCGACAACCTTAAGAGTTGTATTTTCCCACGCTCTAGATTTTTCTTCACCACGTATTGACGATGACTCTGGAACCGATAAAGCTTTGATTGTTACCTGTGAGGGATCGCCGCTAGCATCAATCTCATCGACTTCAAATTTGCCAATCTTCGTTTTTACCGTTTGCTCTTTCCAATATTTCTTATAAATAACCGCTTCTAAAAGAGAGCCTTTTGTGGGAAACCAGTCGCTAAGCCACTTATGTTCCACGTCTTCTAGGACGATCTGAAGGTCGTCAATCTCTCCGCTTAAGTTATCAGTATACGTCCAGTCTATTAAGTGCTCCGCCAATTCAGCAGTAATGTTCTGTTTGTTATAAGTAACATCTAAAAAGGTGCGTCTGCTGTCGATCATAAGTCCTCATCCTCGCCTAACCATTCGGGCCTTTCTGTGACAATCGAGGTATCGACTTCTGGGATATTTAATGTTATTCCCCCTGGAAAGATAATGATATGTCTATATTGTTTATTCGCATCCAATAAAAGAGGGAGCAAATACTCGCTCCCTAATGTTTCATATGCGATTTTATCCCAGGTATCACCTTGAACAGTAACATAAGTTTTAGCCATTAAAACTCACCCTTTTACTTTTTGGTCCTGGCAATTGGATACTATTGATTCTTTCTTCCAGATTGTTCAAGGCTGCTATTACGCGTTGGCCAGCCGTCTGAATACCGCTAAGCGAGGCCACCCATCCACTTGCTTGTCCTGTATACATAGCTAAAAGAGAAAAATTTCCGGATGCTTTCTTAATATTATTAGACAATTCAAGTGACGTCCCTGCTATCTGGCCGCTTGCCATGCCAGAATATTGGGTAAGCAGTGAGAAATTTCGAGAAGCTAGATTAATATTAGAAACCATTGCCTGTGTGGCTTTAGATATAGCTGTTGTATTAATGTTAGGACTGTTAATGTTGGCTTGTGCCGCCGCTTTTGCGGTATTAGAGCTACGTACCGCATCCACGCCTTTCCCGCCTAACCAACGCCCTGCAGCGTATCCTACTAAACCACCAAGTACTCCACCTACAGCCGTTCCGATACCAGGAGCGATAGCAGTACCAATAGCAGCTCCGAGTTTAGCTCCACCTAAACCACCAGCGATCCCTGTTCCCGCTTGAACGGTTGCTTTCATCTTATCTTTAGCTTTATAAATGTTATAAGCTTCAGCAGCAACAGTTAATGGCAAAGCTGCTCTGTTTAGCACCTTACCTGCCGTACCTAATACTTTGGATGCCTTACCTACGTTATCAAGTTTAGGGATTTTTGAGGTGATACCGCCCTTTGCAAGATTTTGTGCCGGTGTTTTAGAGACTACTGGCGCTTTAGACACCTTTGTATTAGGAGTAGCTCCCCCAGCTACAGGATTATTCCCTTTAGTCGCTTTTATCGCTTTTTGCGCATTAAAAGCCGCAGAGTTTCCTTTTAGTTTATTTGCAAATTTTGTTACTCCGGCTACTGATAGCTTTACACTATCTATGGCAAACTTCACTCCAAGCCATCCCATTCTTATTGCAAGAAGTCCTGCGGCAGAACCGACAAGAACTTTTGTTACGTTAGGATGCTCTTTAGCAAATTCTGCAGCACTTTTCGATAAGTCAGAAAGAACCTTAAACATATCATTTAAGGTTGGGAGGACTGTATCACCTACGTTTACAGCAAATTCATTAGCTGTATTCTTTAACTTTTGAAGCTCTGCATATGAAGTTTTATTCCTTGCATTAAATTCACGGTCAGAAGAGCCTTTTGCCGCTTCATCATTAACAAGCTTTAACTGTTTTCTATATTCCTTTATCCCATTGGCTAGCGTTGCAATGTCATCGCCGTACTCTTTCCCGAAAATCCCTACGGTTACAGCTGTTTTTTCCTCTGGACTAAGTTTGTTGATTCGATCTAATACATCAAGAATAGTACCTTGCGCATCCTTAGCCATTCCTTTAGTAACTTGTTTTGTAGTTAAGCCTAATTTTTTTAAAGCTTTACTATATCGTTCTGGTTGTTCTTCGGCTAATGCAAGTTCACGCATGAGCGCTACGGCAGCTGTACCAGCAACTTCTTCTGATTTACCCAATGATAAAAACGTACTCGCTAAGGCTGCTAATTGTTTCTCGGTTAAATGAACATCTTTTGCTTGGCCACCGGCGCGCATCATGACGTCAATAATGCCACGTCCACTCGCTAGTGTCTTATCATCTAAATAGTTAATGACATCTCCGAGCTCTCCGATTTCCTTGTAAGGTATTTTAAAGATATTGGCTAGTTTCCCCATCGAAGTTCCAATCTCTTCTGGGGCCATTTCAAATGCTTCTCCAAGCTTAGCTACTTCTTTTGTAAAAAGAACTAGTTCCTCTCTCGGTACACCCATCTTTGCTGAAAAAGCCATTAGTTGAGCAAGCTCCGCATTTGGAACGCCCATTTCTCGCCCCATTTTAAAGATTTCTTCCCGCATGTCATAGTAGACTTTGGTCAGTTTACCGGAGCTATCACGTGCCCCCTCCACTTGTTTTGCCACTCCAAGCATGGATTGCTCAAAATCCATTGCTGCTTTTGTGGCAAGTACCAACGGGGTAGATAGTGCTACAGTATCTACAGCTTGCGAACGAGTGTCTGCAAGACTTGATTGTAGTTCCCTATATTGCCTTTGTGATTGCGCTAGACGGTCTTGTGCCGTTTTAACCCTATTTAATTGTTCTGCTAGACGTGCTTGGGCATTCCGATATTGGTCAACGGAAATCGCTCCGTTCTTATACCGTTCTTCCAAACTTCTTAAAGAACTTTTTAATTCCGTGGCTTTGTTTTTTAATCGCTCTACTTGTGATGCAGCCGTTCCAAAAGAAGAACGGAAGGAGCTCGCAACTCTTCCAGCAATGCCAAAAACTACTTCGAATTGCTTTCTAGCCATATTTTATTTCGCTCCTTCCTTAGAATCTTTAGGTGCATCTTTAATCCATTGATCTAGTTCGACCAAGGTTAATTCAATCCAAAAATCCACAGGCGTAAAAAAAGCACTTGCCATTTGCAGTGCTACTTTTCTGATTCCGCTTGCTCCTTGGAGTCCAAATTGAGTAAAAAAAGTGTTACCCTGCTAGTGATATCTAAAAAATCTGGTGCGTGTAGTTTTTCTAAATCATCCGGGATGATACCGGATACCTTTGAAACTACAAGTACTTGTGATTCAATGTCATATACACTAAATTGACTATTTCTAGCACGTAACTCTTTGTCAATGGCTAAAATATCTTTCCCTGTTAGATTGTCAAAATTCAAGTCTATGGATTCGATTAATTGACCATCAATTGTAATAGGTTTGCTTAATTTAACATTAGGCACTTGTAATCACCTCTTATACTTTATAATCCTAAAGCTTTTCTGACTTCTTCTAAATAATCAACACCGTTCACCACGTATTTATAGTTGAGCTTGTCTAATTCCACTACCGTTTTGCTATCGATTTCGATTTTGATATAGGTAACCTCGATTTCTGTTGAAGCCTCATATGGACTTCCTTTTTCCATTTTTCCAGGCTCCACTTTTGTCGGAACCCCTTGAACTAAAACTCGGACAGATGGAAAAGAGTATTTTCCGGTAGCCGCATCATACTCTTGATTAGCTCCTCGACAATCAATTTTTCGTGCAATTGGCGCAAGAAAGGTAGATAGATCGTTATTAAGAACACGCCAATTTAATATCAATTTCATACTTTGGAAATGTCCAATATTAGGAGATTCATATTCCCCCGCTATACCTGCACCATTTATACTTTCTGTCATCTGTTCAAAAGAAGGAAGCGTTAAATCAGCAATCCCTTTTAAATCACTTGAACCATCTACATACACCCGAAAATCATTTAATTTCTCAGGGACAACATTAACCGTCATATATTCCCCTCCTATTCAAATAAAGTATTTAAGTAGTTCACATCGAACTCTACTACAAAATCAATATCTTCCGCTGGAGTCGGTGCAGCAATGTAAATATGAAAGCGAACAATTCCGTTTAATAAATCCGTTGTAGGGTTCTCTTCTTGATGAAATGCAACGCGTCCACCAAGTAATGCTCCCCGTGTAGTTAGTCCATTCAACCAAATGTTCAAGCCATCAACTACAGCATCTATTAATCTTCGATTTGTTGGATTATCTACATTTTTCCAATAGGTTAGAATCACAGTATTTGTTATCCAGTTAAACATTCGGCGAACAGGAATGAAGGAATCTTTCACATCAGTTACTGAAGGATAAGCTGATGTCCTATTTCCCCATAGTTTCCAACCTCCGATGAAATTTAGAGCCGTAACAATCCCTTGACCGTTTAAATAGGCTGCTTGTTCAGGTCCTAAAATTACCTCTTCTCCATCATCCACAAGAATGCCATTTGTTTGAAGGTTTTTATTGGATGGGCTGACATATGGAATGTCATCATTTTCGGCATCTGTTTTGCAAATAACACCAGCTGCTTGAGTGGATAAATGATAAACTTCTTCTCCTAATCGAACTTTTGGCCAAAAGACCAACGTATTAGGATCATTGTAGTTGTTGTTATCCTTCCACGAAGGGGCTTCAGAATATAAATCTGCTCCATTTTCTTTACAATCTAAATCCGTTAATGCCATTGCTTTAAATAAACCATTAATATTGTAGGTTTTCGCTTTCATTACAGCTGCAACTACCGGATCACTGCTCCAACCAGGCGCTAGGATAAGACCTGGAACTAATCGAAACATAGGGAAAACCCGATTGATCAATTCAAGTCCTGTAACTTTTCCTGTGACCGCATCAACCCCACCGATGATGTCTGTGCTTGTAACCATAGATGGGTCTAAGTGAGTGTACGACACAAATAATGATGTTTGAGAAGGGCTTATTTGTCCGCCAGAAATAGGAGAAATCACTACGTTTCCGTTCGAATCAAACGCGGCGGTATAATCCACATTTTGTTTCAGTTCTTCGCCGCCTGCTGTCAAATAGACCTTTAACGTATCAAGAAGAACCCCGTCCTGCTCAACCTTGAATACTTTCGTAGCGTCACTGTTGATTTCAACATTTGTAACGTCCTTTTTATGTCTTTCTGGATCCAATACATTAATAAAAACAACAGGAGAAACGTTAAAAAGCCGGAAATGCGACTTCATAAACTCGCATAATGAATAGTTCTTCCAATTCGAAGAGTAGCCCAAGTTCTTTACCGCTTCTGAGTAAGAGTAAGCTAAAAACGGCTTGTTCACATACTCCCTTGAACTTGCTAAATGGATAGGTGCTGTTCCTACGACGACTGGTAAACCTGCCGTAGTCTGCACAGGAGGAACAACGGAAGTTGGAACTTCGGAGACATGAACACCATGTTTATAAGTCATTTATTACACCCTCTTTCCTTGGATATACGATAAAATTTCCTGGTACCAAACATTCTCGGCTGATCCTGCTGTTGCTATTTTCATTTCTACTTCTGGAAAAATGGACACAGGAACAAATAAACGCTTGATAGAAGGACATTCTTTCAACTGTTCTTCCAAATGAGCCGGTAATCCGTTTTGATACACAGTGTATTTATTTAACATTCCACCCGGTAAACTTGGACCGCAATAAATAAGTGCCTCGCTCTTTTTTTGAGCAATAGGCGCTTTTTTCGATTTCTTTCCTTCTGCTTCAGTAGACATATGGGATTCCTCCTTCGTTTTGAATTCGCGGAACAATAAATTGAGCAACTGAATAGGCTATCCACTCAGGAAATGGCTGTTCCTCTGGTAAAACTGTTCGATAACTGTCTTGAATGAGTTCGAAAGGACCAATCAATGGTTGTTTACGCAGCTCCAATTTAATTCGGTTTAGTACATTCATAACATCTTTCCAGCAAGTTTGTGGATCATAACCATAAGTACCTGCGATTATATGAACCTCCACAACATCCTGTCCATTTTGTGACTTTTCCTCGATAAAGCGAACAATTACATGTGGAAAATCGGGTACATCTTGTTCTTCCTTTCTTTTCTTCTCAGGAAGATATTGAGTAGCCACTTGCGGAGCTTTTTGTTTTCCTTCCACATTACACGATAAAGAGAATTCTCTTACAATCGATTCAATTCGTTCCTTAAGAGCATCTACTAAACCGATATTCGTCATGATATATTCCATTATAAATCCCTCACAGCTTGTTCAATTTCATGCTCAATCCGTTTATCTAAAGTCTCTAGTGCTTTTTCTTCTACCCATCTTGACACATTATCACTTCCGATCATTTGTGGAACGGATGGACCATAAAGTCCTTCGATAGGCAGTCTAAGTTTACCAACACGCTTAAACACACCAATGTAACCGTTTTTCATTCTGGCAACAAATGCGCTTTTTATCGGTCCACCTTGACCTTTTTTTACAGAAGCATAGATTGGTTTTTTTCGTTTTGGCTGAACACTCTTTGGAGTAACTTTAAATCGATACAAAGGGATAGTATGGCCGCGAGAAATTACAGTAGCAGACAAATCCCTTTCATCGGCACCGTAGATTCTTATGGTCTTAATGACATCAGAATGTTTAATGCGGTAAATTTCCCTTGCTTTTCTTGCTGCTTCTGTTCGCGCAGTGTAAGCTGCGCGATTAATGGCTCGTGCAGCCGCGCGAGGAATTTTTTCAGGTGTTTCTTGCAGAGCTTGTTCCAAGCGTTCCATATGTTCAATGCTCAATTCAATCATTTATTTCACCTACGCTTCATTTGCTGTAGCAATAATCTTGAGCAATCCAGCTTCTTCGGAAACCGCAGAAACATAGTAATCTTCTTCATCAACGCTAATTCTCTGACCAATTACTGGTTTATCATAGTCAGCAGATTTAACATATATCGTAATCGATGATCGATAAATACCATTAGTCAAATGATAAAGCTCCGCTGGATCCTTTGGACGCTCATTAAATCGATCGGATTCAATGATAGCCAACACCTGTTGGCCATCAATGTCGTGGTATTCGGCAAACTCATCATCGTTAAAGAACGTCGATAAATCGTTATTCATGTAGAATTTTAAATTACTCATTGTTACCTTCCTCGAGTTTTGCATCAATAGCTACAATCAACTGATCACGATTCATTTCTCCTGAAACATCGCAACCTAACTCTGCAGCAAAAACTTTAAGGGACTGATCATCCAGCGATTCGATATCAACGCCTTTTTCTTTTGCATCATTGAGGAGTAAATCACAGATTTCTGTGTTTTTCATTTTCAAGTCTACTTCGACATTGACTTTTCTCGCATAAGCTAATAATTCAGGGCGTTTCATGGCTTGTAAGGTGTTTAAAAATGCTGCGAATTCATCGGTTAATCCATTTTCAATCTTTACTTCTTCTAACTGTATTTCTGACTCATTAAAGGAAGGTTGAACTTCTATAGCTTTCATAGAGAGAAGTTCTTTTATTTGTGCATCAGAAAGCCCGGTTAAAATATCACCGGGCTCATAAATCTTGTTATTGTGTTTGATTCTCCAGATTGCTCGGTACATAACAAACACTCCCTTACAGCACTGTCGCTACATAGATGCTGTCAACATGCTGCGGAACAGGTAATGGACGTGAAATCAATTGCACCCAACGAGTTGAAGGGTCCTTTTCAACCCAAGAACGAGGAATACGAGGTAAATCCATCGTTCCCAATTCCATGTCGATATATGCACCGTACACCATATCAAAACGAGCACGTGAACTTGCGATGGTAACCGTTTTTTCAGGCACCATTGGTTTTTCTGTGCCATCATCGTCAATGTACCACTCGTCATACGAGTAGATATTTAAACCAAGTTCAGCGATGCGTCCGATATAAGTGACTCCATTTGGTAGTGTTTGTGGATCGATTTGCCCTGTTTCAACTAAGCGAAGGTCTAGCATTTTTTGCACTTGTTCATTCCACAAGAATGCGTCTACTACTTCACTTGAGAAAATCGCGATATCTGGAGTAATACCAGATGCTTTAATCACATGTAAACGCCAACGTTTTAAATCGGCTAACGGATTGGATGTACCTTCATTCCATTTAGCTCCGGATAAGAGAGCTTCTTTATTAGTTAAGTTAAAGTCAATTACTTCATCTACGCCATCACCTTTTACATGAATTTGCCCCGTGAATAAGGCTTGGGCACACATCCATTCTTCACGACGAGTAATCATATCATCAAGTTCAGCCAGATCTTTTCCTAATTGCTCAGCCGCTCGCTCATCTGGAGAAACACCAGAATAAAGTGGCTCGCCGGCAAGACGTTTTTGAAGATGTTCTGCTGTTGTCGGCATTTTTGGATTGATTAATGGCGCTTTATACGTATTTGTGCGATATCCTTCACGTTCTACAACTTTACCTGATCGACGAGGGTGCACAAATGGTGCCATACGTCGTTTTCCTTTTATGATATCAACATCTACATATTCTGTATCGAATGTTCTTTGGTTGTTGAAAAATGTATCTTTCAAAAATGTTTTAGGCGGTTTCATCTGACGAACCGCTTCTAACATAGTACGAGTACTGAATAAATCGATAGGCATAATCTCTTACCTCCTCACACACTCAAAGTAGACTTAATAAAAATACCGACGGCGCGTGCAGATGCTTTATGTTCTGCTACAGTGTCACCCTCGGCTACTGTTAAAGCATTTTCATTAAATTCTCCTGTCAAATAAACAGGTGCTAATACATCACCGTTTGTTGTGTCGATGTTTTCAGCAAGAACCGCATACACTTTTTCACTTCCGTCGTTAGCTGCTTTAGAAACGACTTTCGCTTTCCCTGTTGCTGTCACTAAACCTAAAAGTGTTCCTCGTGCTAAAACTCCTTGACCAGAAGCTACAGTCAGAGAGTCATCAACTTTAGGCATGATATGACCAGAAAAAAGATTGTCTGGAACATAAATTTCACTCATTATTCAACACCTCTCTTCGTATTGGCTGCTTTCACAATCGAATTAATAACCTTTTGTTTTTCTTCTTCATCTTGAGTACCAGTTTGGTCAAAAACAGAAGATGTATCCACTTCGCCCAAAGGTGCAGCATCTTGAATAACAGCTGTTAAAGGATTTGCTCGGAATGATTTTAAAACATTTACAATCTGAATAGCGACTTGTTCAGCCGTTTCGCCCGTTTCATAACGAGCTTTATTTAAGATTTCTTCACATCCTGGCGCTTCAAGCTCTTGTAACGATTTGAAACGATCACGTTCCGCTTTTACACCTTCATCATACCCTGCTTTTTTGACTGCATTATAAATATCAGGATATTGTTGAGCTAAAGCTTCTACCGTTAACGTCATTGGAGAATTCACCTCCTTTCGTGATTTTGTAGTTGTAGCTGTAGACTGAATTTGCGGTACGTTTTTAAATGCTCGTACATCAAATTGGAGACCATTCATAACTAAAAAACCTCCTTTCGTGGAAGCTGCGATTGATTTTCTTTCATCTACTTCATCGATTAATCCGTATTCCAGTGCTTCATCTGCTGTTAACCATGTTTCTGCATCTAACAACTCAATAAGCTGTTCGCGTTCTATTCCTGATTTTTCTTGATAAGCAGCGATAATCGACTCTCGTATTTTGTCTAGGTCATCGGCCAGCTTACGAAAATCTGTTGCGTTCCCCCATCCAATTGTCCATGGATTATGAATCATCATCATGGCATTTCGTGGCATAATCACAGTATCCCCCGCCATGGCGATAACCGAAGCAATACTTGCTGCTAAACCATCGACATATACTATTACTTTCGCTTTATGGCTTTTTAACAAGCTATGAATAGCTTGTCCTGCAAATACATCGCCTCCACCACTATTAATTCGAACAGTTAACTCTGAAATGTCCCCTAAAGCTTTAAGTTCATCTGCAAATTGTTTAGGAGTGACTTCATCTCCCCACCAGCTTTCTTCGCTAATCGGACCATATAACAAAAGTTCCGCGCTATTCTTTGATGTCGATGCTCGAAATTCCCAGAATTTCTTATTTTTCTGACCCATTGTTCAACACTCCTCCTTCTCTCATCATTTTTTCTTCTTTCGCTCTTTGGCGGACCATCATCTCAAAATCTGCTCCTGTTAATTCCGATGCTTCTCGTGCTCGTGTAGAAAAGCCTTCTTGCACACGTATTTTAGCTGCATTTGCCTCTTTTAGAGGATCAATCTGTCCTTGGGATGGTCCATACCATTCAGCATTTGAATATGCCAAGCGAATAACGGGGTCATCAAAAAAGCCGGGAGCTTTAATTCGCCCTCTGGCAACCGCTTCATATAAAAATTCATTATAGATTGGTTGACAAAATTTCGACACAAGCCACGAACGACGCATACGGAATGTCTTCCATGCTTCAAGTAGCGCCGCTCTGCTAGCAGAATACGAAGCAGTAAAATGCTTAATAAGCACCTCGTATGGAATTTCTAACGCTGAACCGATTTGCCGTGTCATAGACATAACAAAACTATCGAATGCAGTATTTGGACGTGCTGGATTAGCCTCTTTGATATCTTCACCCTCTCCAAGCGCAATAATAGCCCCATTTCCAAGTTCATAACTATTTTGGTCTTCGGTGTCCACTTGTTGCTGAATTGGAACGACTTCGCCAACTGGTGTTTCAGGTGTTTTAGAAGTGATAAAAACCGTAAACATCCCGCTGACGACTGCAGCCATAAGCTCTGCTTCGCTATATCTGGTTAGTTGTTTAAGAGACTCGATAACCGGCGCTAGAATAGGAACGCCTCTTCGTTGCCCTGGTCGCTCGAATTCCATGATATGAAGGACGTTTCGTCGCCCTGTTTTTTCTCCAAAAGCCGGTATTTTAACCCACTTATTTTGCATACTTTCACGATCTAATGGATGTTTTTGAGCAATATAGTAGGCTACAGGTGCCCCGTATTGATCCACCTCAATACCGCCTCTGATATTTGAATTCTTCACTACAGGTGGGTTACAAACACGATCTGCTTCAATTAAAGCGATTTTTAGAGCGTACGGATTACCTTTTCGCTCAATCATAGGTAGAGTACAGAAAACATCACCTGACATAAGCATGGAGAGAAAAACAAGGGCTTGCATTTCATAAAAATCTAACATTCTTCCAGCATCGCAATCCTGCGCCCATAGTTGGAACTCTCTTTCTACGTTTCTCTCCCATTCGTCTGCTTCTTCATCACTCATTCCTAAAAAATCAGCGTCAATTTGTGCTTTCAATCGCAACCCAGATCCAACGACATTACTTCGAAAGGTTTTTAATGCTCCTGTAGCTAGAGGACCTCCCATATACAAATCTCGAGATCGTTGTCGTAGCACATCTAGATTGTCTGTTATGTCATCATCTGGACTTCCACCTTTATAGTTCCATCCAATTAGAGACTTTTTAGTTCGACTTGCACCATGATTGGAGTATCCGGAATTAAGTACTCTTAATGTTCTTCTAGCTGCTTCACGTCGAACAGCACGCTCAGGAGAAATAGTTTCAACTACTTTATCGATAATTTTTTGCATCATAAATCACGCGGTACGACTCGTAAGACACGTGCACCGCTTCCCCTCCCTTTTTCGAGTCGTGCTACTTCATTGCTCCAGAATTGAATCCGTTTAGCAATCTCCGAAAGATCGGCTCGAGTAAGCTCTCTCGATCCGATTCGGTACCTTTGACCAGTTGAGACAGCTAATTCAGCATCCATCCAGGCTTTTAGGTGTTGTTTCGCCTCTTCTAATGTCCATGCTCCCATCATTTTTCCTCCTTCCTATCAAAGACTGACTCCGCGGCTGATTAACCGACGTCTACGTGGCGCACCAGTCATTGGAGCGTTTTGTTTAAAGTAGTCCCGTCTCTGTGATTTAGCAAGCAATTCTAAATTCGGGTTCAGAATTTCAAGAGCAGCTGTCGCATAGTTACGACAGTCGAGAGGTTCATTTCGTGTTCCAGGACGCTTCACCCACTCGAATCTTGGACGCCCTTTGTGATATCGAATAACCCTTTTTTCTGATGTCAATCCATCAAAGTATTTTTGATCATATCCCTTTTCTGGTTCGATCGGAAAATGGCAATATCCCGCTTCACCAGGAAATTGCACTTTTAATCTCGATAAAATCAGTTCTTTCCCAGCATCAACTCCGATAGTAAATAGAGGCACACGTCTTCGATTCGTCCTACTAGCACGACTGACAATAGGAACTCCTTCACCGCCTTGTCCCTTAATCGCAAAAATTCTTCGATGCTCACGCGGTTTACAAAAATCATAAACTTCTGTTGTGAAATGCCCTCCAGAGTCAATGCATGTACAAGCTATTCCGATTCCAACACCATCTGCATATTTCCATGTTCTACTCAAATACTCATCTAATTGTTGCCATACTGCTGGTTGTCCAGGATCACCATAAATAGTGCGATATTCGATTCCCCATGATTCCTTGCCAATACCCCAGCCGACAACCTCTATTTCAAGTCTATCATCCTGAACATCGACGCCAGCTGTAAGGAGTAATACACCATCTGGAACTTCGCAGTTATATCTTTCACGGCGATTAGAAAGCTGATCGGATTCTATTCCATCTCCTTGCTCTTCCCATGTTTCTCCAAGAGTCGTATTGACCCACGCCTTTAACCTTTCTGGTCCTCCTGCCTTTGCTTCTTTAAACTCCTCAATGATTGTAGACCATCGTTTCCAAGGGCTTGCTAACTCGTTTAAGTGAAATCCTCGAACTTTTATATTTTGTTTTTTAGCCATCCATTTCCCTTGACCGGATTTCCACTCAAATTCGCCGTGACGAGCACCACAATGAATACACTCCATTGTGACATCTTCAAAGCGAATTTGTGCCCAGGTCAGAGGCTGATGTTTTCCGCAAGTCGGACAAGGTAAGCACCACTCTTCCTGAGTGCTATTTAAAAAAGCCGCTTCAATGCGGCTTATCCCTTTGATTGTCGGTGTACTCACATAAATTTTTTTGCGATTCCAGAAGGTTGTCGTTCGTTTTTCTGCAAGTGTTAGTGGATCACCTTCAGCACCAGCACTTGCAGGAAAACGGTCAACCTCGTCTGCAAGAAGAATTCTTATTGGTCTACTTGCCAATCCAGAAGGAGAATTGGCTCCAACCATTGTGATATGACCACCTGGAAAGGTCTTGTGGAGCATGGTATTACCACTGTCTCGACTTCGTGCATCAGCAACCTTTCCTTGTAAGGCTGGTGAATCACGAAGCATAGGAGCTAAACGATCCTTCGAGAACGCTTGAGCCATTTGTAAAGTTGGCTGCATAACCATAATCGGAGCCGGGTCATAATCGATGTGATACCCAATGATATTTAGAATAATCTCCGTTTTTCCTACTTGCGCACTCGTCATGACGACAACAGTTTCCACTGCTGGATCATTGACCGCATCCATAATTTCTCGTTGGTAAGGAGCTCGATCTGTTCGCCATTGTCCTGGTTCAGCCGATGATTCAGAAGATAACCTTCTGTATAAGTCAGCCCATTCAGATACTGTCAATTCCGGCGGAGGAGCAACAACTTGCGCAATATCTTTAAATAAGGATTCTGTATCATTTATTTTTCTTTTTGCGGCCATTGCGCTGCGGCTCCTTTTCCGCTATCTCCTCATCTGCCTCTTCGTTATTTTCTTCCTCCGTATCGATTGCTAATTTATCTTTGCTTTGCGCATAAAATACGTGAGGATCATATTCGGACAGCTCCTGAAGGGCCTCATACACCTCTTTCTTGATAATATCTTGCACAACCGCCAGATCCGTTTGCGAAAGTAGTTGAGGTGCAGTTTTACTGGGGATGGCTAATACCCGAGCCCGAAAAGCTCCTAACATATTATTCATTACACGACGAACATCTTCAGAGCGATGTAGTTCCCCCCGCATAATCTGTAACTCTAACTCCACCTTCTGGCGATTCGCCCTTGTTAGAAGGGTTTTCTCTTTCGTCAGGTCGAGCTCCTCTTCGGTTTTCTCAGCTTGCGCCTTGATATACTCTATGTATCTCTGAACGGATGCTTTTAAGTCATATTTACCTCGGTTGATTTTAACCAAAGCATCCTCTTTTTCGAGTTGCCGAATTCGTCGGTCACTTAAACCAAGAATTTCCGAAATTTCAGCTGTTGAAACGACAACCGTTTTTCCCTTCAAATCCTTATCTGACAAGGGTTTCACCACCTTTCAATGGAGTTAGTTTATATGGCCAAAAACGGAAACGGAAATGCACTTTTTTGCCCTGTCGCTAGCCGTTTTTCGGGGCTCGCACGACCCGCACCCAAAGTTATCCACAGAAGGAACCGCGAGTTATCCACAGCTATTTTGGCTTTTCAGCGCCCTTGCCAGGACTCGAACCCGGACTCTCAGGATAGAAGCCTGATGTGCTATCCACTACAAGGGCAAAAGAAAAAAGCACCTCGTTGGATGCTTTTCTGTTAATTAGATAAATTCTGAAATAAACTTAATATTGTGTTTGCAAAACCGTGTATTTTTTGGATAGTTTCTACATCTGTTGTTAGTTGATTTGCCTTATTCATTATTGCTCGCCATTTGTTCTCTGCCTCTTCTTTGCTTTTTGAAGCCGCAATGTCTAGTGACTCTTTTAATAATTCAGCTATTTTCTCTTGACTTTCATTACTTTTAGAAAGTAACGGTACTATCTCACTTAACCCCACCGTATTAGCCTCAATATTTTTAAGTGTTTGCAATAAATCTTTTTTATATTCCTCCTCTTTTTCCTGCTTTTTTTTAAAAGCTTTTTCAATTTCTTTAATGCTTATGATTGTGCTTTGCACTCGAGGTTCAATGTATGGCAAATCTAGTTTAATTTTCGGAACTTCAATACTTTTAATACCTTCAAATGGCTTTTCACTCATTACTTCTCCCTCCTTCCACCTACTCCATTCGGCAAAAGGAGGCATCTTCCTACACAATTCGTTCGTCAAATCTCGACATAAATAATAACCGCCACCTCAAATGAAGTGGCGGCCCGCTTCAACCAAAGTCTTTCACGTTATCATCATAACACCTTTAAACGAAAACGTTGTGCCATCTTTGTGCCAAAATTGTGCCACGATTGTGCCATCATTCGCTTACCAATACCGACTCCCCCGCTTCCTGTTCTTCGTAAACATCCGCTTGGCCAGCTCGTGCATCTCATCTTTTGGTTTGGCGCGAATGATATTAGATACGTCCACCGTCGTTAGCTTCCGGTTACCGATCCGATAGCCTTTTTTGTTTAGTTCCTGCACCACTTTCGTAACACTCTCCAGCTGCACATACAAATACACCGCTTCTTCTTCCATGGTCGTCGGTGTGTAGCTTTCGATCATCCGAATGTATTCTTGCAAATATTCGATTCGCTTTTTCGCTTCTTCGACTAACACTCGCTTTCCCTCCAATGAGTTCACTTCAATTTACAGACTGATGCACTCGCCCTTTTCATGAACCCCTTGATATTTCTAGCTTCAAACCATTTTCCAAAACGAGTGCACACCATGATTTTTTATGTTGTGCTAATAGCCAAAAAAAGAAAAATCATATCTTGTATTTCATCATCGCCTTGTCCATAGCGTCTTGGTTGACGCCGATATACTTTAAGGTGATATGTGGACTCGAATGGTTAAACAGTTCTTGAAGCATGGCAACGTCTTTCGTTTGCTGATAGAAGTGATAGCCGAACGTCTTTCTAAGCGTATGCGTGCCCACCTCATCCAGCGACACATATTCGGCCGCCCCACGAAGAATGCGATACGCTGTTGAACGATCGATGGGACGATTGCCGCCTTGCCGACTTCGAAAGGCATATTCGCCGTCTTGGAGTGTTTTTGCATACTCGATCAGTTCCTTTCGTATCGCTGGCGGAATCCGAATCCGCTTCTCTTTACGTGTTTTCTTCTCCCGTAGCTTTAAATGCGTCTGTAGCAAATCTTCCTTCTTTAACTGCAATATGTCCGATATGCGCAACCCCGTATTAATTCCGATGATAAACAGGATGTAATTCCGCTTGCTTCTTTGTAGCAAATACTTTTTCATTGCCGCAATCTTTTCTGGATCACGAATCGGTTGAACAAAATTCATTGCTCGTCCCTCCTTCTTTTTCGATATACCTCGATTTCGAGGGCAAATGCTAACTTGTAAAATGCCCTTGACTTCAAACGATAGTAGTTTCTGTGGCTCATTCCTAACTCGTTGTAAACGGCATAATCAAATACCTCTTCCTCGTTCATATATCGCCGAATAATGACTGCTCGCTCCCAGTAATCGAGGCGATTCACAGCCTCAACGATGCGCTGAATGTATACCGCCCGCTCCCGCTCGTAATCAGCATTTCTGACAGCTATTTCTTCGGTTGAGGAATGGAACTGATTTGTTTTTGCAGGAACGAGCGAGTAATGTTGAGTCACCTTTGGCAGCTGGTCTAGTTTCAATGTCAGTAGGAAAATGCGATATTTTTCAAGCGCCGCTTCAACTGCTTTTTTCGTCGCTTTTCTGTCGATTTCAGGTAGCATAAATTCCATCTTCTAAACCTCCGAAATAGTGATTATCGTTGGCGAAATGCGCCACCCTTGCCGCGTCGATAAATCGGACGATAGGCGCCCATTAGCTCCTTAATCTCTCGCTCCGTCAGCCGCTCCTTATCTCTTTTCTTTTTCCGCGCTTTCTTGCGTTTATTTTGGCGTTGCTGAACTTTATTGACTTTCATCCATTTTTTCAACTCTTGCTGGATTGTTCGCATTGTTCCTCTCCCTCTCATTTTTCTAATAAAACAAAAGAGGACACCAATCATACAGAGATAGCCATGCTACTCTGCATAATCGGTGTCCTCACGCTCTCGGTCTTGGACATATTCACTTACTTACCCATATTATACCTTATACTACAGCTTTTTGTAGTAATATTCTAAATGTTTCTCTTCCTTTCGGTGTAACGAGCGTTTGCACATCAGCTCGTCCATTTCGCTCCCATTCCTTCAACTCAAATAGTGATGGCACATATTGAGCGTAAGGCTTTAATTTTCCCTTCTGATCGCGATAAATATATTTCTTATCAATGAGCCAATCAACAAAAGCTTTTGGCCTCACTTTCAATTCTTTGGCTGTGTCACGGAAGTTTGTTAACAAACGACGATCGACAAGCGCGTCAAAATAGTCGGCTTTTGGTTGCATAATGGCAATTTGCTCATTTTGTTTCCTAACCGTTTCTAGTGTAGCGCGGAATAATAGTTTCGTTTGCTCATCTGCATGCTTCAGATACGTTTCTACGAATAAGTCGTCATTCGCTACATAGCCGCCTGTTTTCCGTATGGTCGGAATAACCTCGTGCGTAATCCATCGTTTAAATTGACGCGCTTCTGGCTTGTTACTTGTAAGTATCAAAGAATATAATCCTGCTTCGTTTACAACCGTTGTCTGTTGTTGACGCCCTAGCGAATCGATGAGGTAAACTTTATTTACCTCATCTTCATCAAGCCTAGATACCGCCATTTTATGATTGGAATGGTTCAGTATATCGCAAACATCTTTTGCCACAAACCAAACTTCATCATCTTTTATAATTGTTCGTACTTGATTACCGCTATAGGTAAACACTTTTTGTAATTGATTCATTTCTTGTCACCTCACTCAAAGAAATCGAAACCAACCATATCGTTGAATTCTTGTGTGAATCGCTTTGCGTCATAAACGGCTTGAATCACTTCTTTTAGTGCATTCTCGTATTTCTCAATCTTTGCTTGTTGTTTTTCAGCGATGTTCATGTATAAAATCAGGCCGCCGACAATTTTGTTTGCGATGTCTGGATCAATTTCTGGTGTTGAATAATATTCGTTGATTAGCACCTTGTCATAATACTGTCTTAACACTTTTAAATCATGTTCCATTCAGGTTTCCTCCTGTTTCATAAAATCTTCGAAATGCGACATTAACGATTTAATTTTAGGTCTAACTCAAACTGTTGATTTACTTGATCGATATAATCTTCTAATTCCGTTAAACCTTTATTATAATCTGCTTGAGATTGAATGACTTCAAACGTTACTTTTGTTCCATTTTTATTGGGTTTATTCCATCGTTTAGGTTTTTGCCCTTTGTTCAGCATGCTTAGCCATATATGAATCTTTGCAATCTCATACTCCATTGCAGGCAATTTGTTATTTAACAGTTCGTATGAAATCTGACCACCAGTGACAATAAATTTACTCATTGTTTTTTCACCCCTATATCGCTTTATGTGTCGAATAAGTATTAAAACGGTAAGTCATCCTCATACGGCCATTTACTGCGTGCACCCCAGAAACATCATCTTCTGAAATTGGTGGCAATGTAATCAAACTATCACCTCATGCTACAAATCTTCTTTTGATGGAGAAATCCATACTCTACTATACTTTTCAGTCAACTGATATTTCGTCATTTTATGCAATCTCACTTTTCCCACTCCATTTTTTCTCCACAGTAAGGGCAATGAAGTATTCCGAATCCATTCGCTAATTGCTCCCACACCTCATTAGAAGATACATAAAATAAAATGAATTCTGCGTGACATTTACTACACACATTAACAGGAAGTTGAATATTTAAACTAACTTCAACCTTATCTCCATGTTTTCTCATTACCATATTCCCCCCCTCCTAAAACGGCAATTCATCTATTTTCACTCAAAACAACTCGCTTTCCTCATACTTAATCCGTGCCGTCTTGCCTTTCGCCGTTTCAATGATCGTATATCCATGCTCAACCGCTTCCGCTACTTTCGCTTTTCCTTGCACACCGTCGATGACAATCACAAGCACCTTCCCTGGCACAACGGGATGCGAAACGGTCATGTTATCTATATCAATCTGCAATTCTTGCGCTCTTTTACTCACCGGAATCCCTCCATATGGTATAATTGAGGTGGACTGTCGGGAGAGATCCCGGCTTTTTTTGTTTTATCGTTTTTAACGCTGACTTAGCAAATAAACCAAAATCATTGTCAATAGCACTCTGTTTACATCTAGTTCAAGCCATGTAGCTACTAAAATCGCTGCCATAACTAATAGCGTGCTGAATAGTGTTTGCTTCAATGCTTTTAGCATGATTCACCTCACATTTTTATCACTTTCCATCCACGTCGAATCCTACTTTGCAACTCATACTTACGCAATGGCTCATAAACATAAACAGCATCACGATGTTCCTTGCGATATAAAAGATACCATCTGGCTTTCCGCTTACGACGTTTCATTCAACATTCACGTCCGAATTTAGCTTCTCAAGCGCAACTAAGTGTGCATATTTGAATTTCAGCACCTCACAATAGACGACGGCATCGATCATTTCCTGCTGCAAGTGTTCCAGCCAGCCGACCAATGTGTAGTCACTTGGGTTGACGGTTGTTCCGTATTTTTCAATTCCCTTTTCGGTTTGTGTTTCGAGCAATTTTTGTACGTTGCGAAGTATTTGATTCTTGTTTAGTTCTTCCATCCAATGCTTTGCATCCATCTCAATACCCACTTTCTTGGCGGTGATGGTTGACTGCATTTTTGCGCATATATGCTTCTTCAACATCATTCCAAGTGAATCCGAGCATTTCCATCAATCCGACGTAGAGATTGAACGTCCATTCCCATTGCTCTTTAATGTTCGCTAGTCTTGCTTGGTCGTATAACGCTAAAAATTGTGCATCGAGCGACGTTTTTGTGATCGGAATGATTTCAATCGACGTTTTCACATTAATTTCGTTTCCGATCGACAAAAGAAAATGCAATACATCCGCGCCTTCTTCAAGAATTTTCTCACGTGATGAAGGTCCTTTGTTGCTCCAAAATTTAAAGCAACGAGTTTCGTTTGCCAGCTCCCCGATCTCTACGAGTAAAGCCAACAACTTGGAATAAATTCTTCTGTCATCAGGTTGCCTTGGATGCTGCTTTTCAATCCTCTCATCCAGTTCCCGCTGCATCTCAAAAAGCTTGGATAAATCCATTATTTTGCTCCCCTTTTCTTTCTGTTTTGCGGCCATCGCCAGTCGATTAGCCGACGATTGTCTTCGTCATAATATTTCTTGCGAGGACGATTTCGGTACGCTTCAAGCTCTTCTGGCGTTAGGTAACTGACGACAACTGGGCCATGTAGCGACTTACGACTCATCACAAATCCTCCAATCGTTTTTGTATCTCTTTTAGCGCCATTTGTTTATATCGAATCGGGCAATGTTCATATCGCACGATAACGTATAATTGTCTAAGCGTTGCTTTTGACCAGTTCATTACGTTCTCCCTCCGCTCGCTCGTATTCCCGTTGAATTTCTTCGATCGTCAGTTTTGATAGTGCTCGCCCGTCTGTTGCAACGAAAACGCCCTTTCGCCGTAGACGCTGAATCAATACATGTTTGAGCAAAAGCAACTGCTTCACCTCCGCAAAAAGCGATCAAGTTTTGACGGCGAATATGGCTTGCCGTTGATTTCAAGCGACACAAGTCGTTCTCTAGTAATCTCGTATCGCTCTAATACATCACGTAACGCTGTTTCGGATTGAATGCTTCCAGTGAAACCAACGATTCGCCCAACGTCGTTTCGATACTCCAACCGAATCCAAATCGGGTACGGCATAGCGTTCACCTAGTCATCATTGCGATATTTTTTCAGTCGCTCTTCTAACTCACGCCGTTTGCGTTCGAGCGCTTCTTGATCCGTCTCGGCTTTTTGTTCATATTGCGAATAATCGGTGTTAAGCCAGTCTGGAACGATCTCCGTTCGAACAGCTTTTTTCCCATTCGTGCTAGAGCCGTTGCGTTTCTTTGCTTGCTGCTCTTTAAATGCTTTTTGCGCTGCCTGCACTTGTTCAACCGTTTGATATCCCTTGTCTACCCAGTCGCGCAAAATGGTTTCAACGTACTTCCATGTCTTGACGCCATTTTCTACTGCAATTTTCATCGCTTCTAAAACTAGCGCTTCGGATGTGTCGTCGATCCATGTTGAAATTTTTTCGCTTATGTAGCTTCCGATTGCACCAAAGCCGTTTTGTTCGAAAAAAGTGAACGGATTCTCTTCGCGCACGCGCTCGTCTTCTTCTACTTCTTCTTTTTTCTCTGTAGTAATCTCTGTAGTATTCTCTGGTATTGGTCTGTTCAAATTGAGCGCCTCGTCTGTCCAATTTGAACAGATGGACTGTTCATTTTGACCAGATGGACTGTCGATTTCGTCAGTCGTCTGTTCATTTTGAGCAGTCGAGGTGTCATTTTGAACAGTCGTTTGTTCACCTTGAACACTCACTTCATAGACTGGATTTTCTAATTGCGCCAATTTGTCATAGTCGATCCGATACCACTTCGTTTTGTCGATCTTGGAGCGATTGAAATTGCCTGCAATAATGAGCCCTTGCTTTTCAAGTTTTGTGATAATGCGGCGAATCGTGCTTTCCGACCAGAATGGGAATTGCTCTTGCCATTCCTCGTATGTGTTATATACCCACTTATGCCCTTCGTGAATGTGATTGCTGCGCTCAAGCCAGTAGTGCAACTGTTGTAACACGATGCTTTCATTTAAGCCGATCGTAGCCGCTAGTGACGGTAAAATCACTAACGGCTCTTCATCCAAAAGAAGTCTTGCCATGTATATCCCCTTCCTCCCTTGCAAAACCTTGCAAAATAGTGTATGTTGTGGCATGATAAAACCTAGAAGTCTGAAATAAAAACCTGTATATCACCTTTTCCTAGCTGATCGGCTATTTCTAACGCGATTTGGCGGCACTCGGACACAGTGAGCGCGTGAATGAGTGCCGTGTGGATCGTTTCGAAATAGCCGTTCTTCTTTGCTGCGAACTCTACTTCAAATAGCATATTTACACGCATGAAGCATACAATGTAGTGATGCTTCATGACCTCCTTTCTAACAAGGTAAAACATTCTTTTTCTCAAGCTGTCGCAACTTTGAATACACAGATAATTCACTTCGTTCCAAGCGTGCAGCAAGCTCTGGAACATCGAAAATATCTTTATGTTGCCATAGGTAAAACTCTTCCTCTTCGGTCCATTTACCTCTTTTTATGCGAGGGCTTTCTTTCGATAACAACACAGATAGCTGTTGCATTCGCTTGCCGATCGGGCAACTGATTACACATGTGCTTTGTGTACTACTATGCCGTTCTTTACATCCTGCACACTGTGTATCTAGCAATTTCAAAATTTGTAGCCGAATTTGCTTTTTCTCTTCCCTTGTCACACCATCACCCCAGCAATCTTGACACAAAGTCGATTTGGATGCCGCGGTTTTTCATGTCAGCGACAACTTCAAAAAGCTGTGCGCGACGTAATTTCTTTTGTTCGATTGCTTGCAGTTCGTCTAATAAAAAGCGTAGCTCCGACATTTCAATTTTCGCCGTTTCATAGTCGCGGTTTTGAAGAGATTCTTGTATGTATTCGACGCACCGCGATGCTTTTTGTAACAAATCCGCTTCTTGCAAAAAGAGCATATCTTGCATAACCTCTTCCTCCTTCTGAATGAATGACTAGACGTCTTCGCAATGACCATACATGTATTTTGGCGCGGCTCCCCTTTCGGATCGTCGCCCGCTCTCGCTCGGTCTAGTGTGCATACGCACCGATTGAAGTACAAGCTCGTGGGCTGGGGGACACACCCACTTTCAAGATGGGAGATATCTTTTGCTTGTACTCCAATCGGCAAGCATGCGCTTGCCCTTCCTTTCTCGAATCGTTTATGCTAGAATATGATTAGGTCAAAGGATGATTATTTATGAGCGATGGCTAGTGTTGGCGCACTGGCCATTTTTCTTTTGTACCATTCCTTTTTTAACTCCATTTCTAACACCAATATTGCTGGATCATTGCGCAACTCCGCGCAAAGCTTTCTGACCTCGCTTGCTGTTAAACAAAAACTCATTGTTCTCTCCTCCTCAAATTAATTCTTTTACAGATGGACATTTATATTGCTCCACGTACTCTGGATGATAGTAAGCCTTCACAAGAACATTGATTGCATCAACATATGCTTTGCATGCTTTGTAACTTGGGCAATCAGAAAGTTTTTTGTATCCTCCTTTTCCGTCTCTCCATTCTTCACGCAACCACTCCAATTCGGCTGCCAAAAACGTTTTTAAACTATCAATCGCATGATCCATTTTGCTCCCTCCCTTATCTCTTAATAAAACCTTTTGTTTGCAACTTTGTACGATGCTTTTGCCACATCTTTAACCAAGAAAAGCCATAATCAACACATATCACCGCAACGTATTGCGTAAGCGCTACAATTGCATCAATCGCTTGTAAAATCGCTTCTTCCAAGTGCTGTTTGTCGTAATCTCTTATCGCTCGAGGATGATTTGCCACACATACACTTTCGATTGCTTGTAGCGCTTCGGTTAGTTCCTCTTTTGTTTTCATCGCCACACTTGCTCGGTGTAGATCGACCACCTCGCCGTCGAGCTTCACCGGTCCCCATCCTGTATATTCCGCCGCCGCTTCCAGCGCCACCCACGGATTGTTGTGCTTATCGGCAAAATATTTCGATATGTTCGGCTGCACCCGATACCGTCCGTTTTCTTGCTGGGAAACTGCTTCACGAGATTCATAGATTTCAAATGAAAGCTGTTGTTGTGTCATCCCTGTCGCCTGCCGAGCCGCTTTCACCGCATCGGCCGCTCTACCACGTTTCATTTTCTGTTCTCCCCCTTCTACCATCGATTGTTAAACGTTGTGTTATGTTATGATTAAGAGCTTGGCTCTTTTGGAACATAGCAGTCCATCACTGCTTTTGCGATTTGTTTCAATACTGGATTCCCTTTTTCCCATTCTTTTTGAAACCATTCTTTTCGTTCGTCAGCACTCATAAGTACTAACGGGGAGTGAATAATAACAGTGGTGTTCCCGTATTTGAATTCCTTCATGCCCGCATTCCCCCTTTGTTCATGTGTATGCGGGTCATCGTGATGAATTGTTGACATTTCTTCACCTCAAATCTTGTAGGAATTTCCTCCCTTCGTGTCGAATCAACTCGAAGAGAGGAGGTGAAAAACATGCAATTCGATGGTGCATTAGTTAAAGAACAAGGTGTTACTTTTGCTATCGTTGTAGTTAAGAGGCATGTACTAAACAATGCCATTGAACGTGAGGAAGCACGCGAAGCTTTTAGTCGCTATTTTCCGTTCGGCATTCCTATTATTTTAATGGCTCAAGACTCGCGAGGAATTCCGACTTATCACGGAAGAAAAGACATAGTGGAATTCCTTGCTAGCATTCATCCGAGCCAAATTCCTTGGAAACGTTATACGGTTTAATTGGCTCAGCAAATAAATTATTTTGCACTTTGTCTAAGTCGATAATTGGCGCTTTGTCCAATATAGCTTGGAATTCTTCCGAAGTTATTGCGACATTACCTTGCATTGTTACTTCAGCCGTCGTTGTCGCGGTGGCTTCTTTTTCTAACTTGTCGTTAGCCTTCGCCCAAAATTCCGGGAACAGCTCTTTGTGAAGCAGATCGACCGCTTCTTTTAGGTCTGCTTCACTAAAATTGTTTTGTCTTAACATGAGATGAAAATGGGCGATAATCACGTATTTGTTTAGAGCGCTCATCTTACTCACCTCCTTTCATGTCATGGGGATTGAGTTGTCAAGGAGCTAGTTTTTGTTCACCACAGGTTAACTCACTGCCCAAAAAAATATTGTCTGGGCTAGTATCGAATACTTGTGCTATTTTCACAGCCAACTCATAGTTTAATCGCCGTTTTCCGTTCTCAATCATCCAGTAGTATTCTTTAGAAATGCCGACTAAATCGGCAACTTGTTTACAACTAAGTCCTTTTTCAGTACGAATACTTTTTAATTTATCCAAAACCAATCGTTTATCACCTCTCTTTGTTAACATCAAGTTAACTTAATTATAATTAACCTATTGTTAACTTTCAAGTATTTTTATAAAAAAATTTCTATTTAGTTAACAAAACGTCTTTCCTCTTTATGTTATCTATTTGTTAACTTATAATTATTATGAACACGAGAAAGAGGTGTTTTATGTGTTAGGTGACCGTTTAAAAAGGTTAAGGTTAGAAAAAAAACTCACCCAAGAAGAACTAGGAAAAAAAATAAATGTCACAAAAGTATCCATATCGGGATACGAGAATGGGAATCGAACACCTGATACTGAAACACTTCAAAAACTCGCCGATTTTTTCAACGTCACCACCGACTACCTACTCGGTCGCACGGATGATCCGAATCCGCCAGGGAGCGACAATGAGGAATTAGGAACGCTGGCAAGGATTAATCAACTCATTAAAGAATATGGCATCGAGCAAATGGGCTTTTTCGATATCGAGAAGTGGAAACAGCTTTCTGAAGAGGAAATCGAAGAGATCGTGAAGCATTTTGAATGGGTAGTACATAAGGCGAGAGAAAAGAACAAAAGCAACAAAGAATAGCCACCTAAGACGTCATTCACGTACTTTAGGTGGCTTTTTATATCATACTAATGGAAAAATTATCAAATGAAGTAAGACTAAGGGGGGCAGCACCAATAGATGGCTAAAAGATTTTACTACGAAGAAACAATTTATAACGATTATCTTGGTAAAGTAAAAACCATTAAAGCTCAAAGTTTATGGGAACTTGAATTAAAAGTTGAAGAACAGTTGGCAAAGTGGGAGGCCGAAGAAGAAAGACAAAGAAAACGAGACGCTATTCTCGATATGAAAGACGAGGCTGAATTTGAAACCGAACTCGCTCGAAAAAAAATTGAAGAGTACAAAAATATTCTTAACCACACCTTAAATTTAGACGATAAATTGGACTGGGAAAAGCAAAAGAAAACCAAACCGTTTCGCCCTTCTGAATTTGATAAACACGATCTTCAACACTTTTTTCAAAAGCATAATGTTCCAAAAAAATCTTTTGTGGAATACATATTCCCTTTTTTAAGAAAGAAAAGAGAAAGATTAGAGAAAATAGCACAAGACGATTACAATCAACATCTCATAGAATATGATGAGGCTTATAAAGATTATCTAATCAAAAAGGAAAAGTACGAGAAAAAACAAGCTGAGTATAATCAAGAAATCGAGGAATGGCGTAAAAATTTTGAGTCTGGCGATGTAGAGGCTATTGAAAAATACATAAATGTAGTATTAGAAAACTCAACTTATCCAGAAGAAATCAACAAAGAGTATGAAGTTCAGTACCGCTCGGATCTAAAAACAGTAATCGTTTCTTACAAATTGCCAGTTCCTAACGATGTTCCGAAAGCAATCGAATTCAAATATTCACCAAGCAAAAAAGAAATCGTTGCAAGGGAAATGAAAAAGAAAGAGTTTGAAGAATTTTATGACTCGATAATTTATCAGATCACATTGAGGACTATTCATGAAATTTTTGAATCCGTGTATATAGATCATGTCGATATTGTTGTTTTTAACGGTTGGGTTGATTACATTGACGAAGCTACTGGACACGATAACTCATCATGTATTATTTCTGTGCAAGCCTCGCGAAAAGAATTTGAAAGTATTAACCTTGAGCGAGTAGATTATAAAAAGTGTATCCAAAACTTAAAAGGTCTGTTTGCTGGAAAACTCGCCTTTTTAACGCCAGTTAAACCAATTTTAGATATCGACAGAGAAGATAACAGATTTGTGGAATCAAAAGACATTCTGTCTAACCTACATTCCAACCAAAACTTAGCAACTATGCACTGGGAAGATTTTGAGCACTTAGTTAGACAATTATTCGAAAAAATGTTTAACGAAGATGGTGCAGAAGTAAAAGTTACACAAGCAAGCAGGGATGGTGGCGTTGATGCTATCGCCTTCGACCCTGATCCTATAAAAGGCGGGAAATTTGTTATCCAAGCTAAGCGCTATAACAATACAGTTCCCGTATCAGCCGTTCGTGACCTTTACGGCACAATGCTTCACGAAGGGGCAACGAAAGGAATCTTGGTAACAACAAGCAATTTCGGCAAAGATGCACTTGAATTCGTTAAAGACAAGCCCATCACTCTAATTAACGGTCAAGAACTTCTGTATTTGTTTAATAAGTATGGATATAAAGACTTGAAGATAGTCCTTAATAAATAATTCAACTGATATTACTCACAGCCAACACGAAAAGACACCTAAGATTGAATATCGACTAAGGTGTCTTTTTGTTAATAAAGCCATATTAAAAGGAGAAATGTTTCATGACACGCTTACTAACCTTTTTTCTTTGCTCAGCGCTCGTGTTCAGTTTTTCTACATCCGACATTGCTGAAGCTGAGAAAAAACTAGTTCGAAAGCTAAGTCATCTGTAGTAAAGTCATCGAGTTCAAACGCTGCACGTTCGCAATCTCGTGGGGAGTCTTTCGGAAATTGTAAGGAACTTAACTCCAAGTACCCTGGCGGTGTTGCTTTATCTGCAAAAGTAAAAAATAAAGGCGGAAAAACGAAGTTCAAACCTTTCGTATCCCCAGAACTATATAACAAATACAAAAAGAAGATGGATCGGGATGATGATGGCATAGCTTGTGAACGATGACATTTGACATCATAAACAGATTCCTCCGCCCCTTCACAAAGAAATTTGTGATTGAAAATCGGGTGAATTCATGGAAAGCCTAAGTCGATAAGATACGGTAACCATGAGCCAAGTCACAGGAATGCCGCTATATAAACGGAATTTTAAAAAATAAAAACGTAACTGGCGCCATTTAACAACCGTGGCGTCCTTTTTTAGGAGGAGAATAAAAATGTTGAGTCAACAAGAGGCAAATCGGTTATTAGACATGATTAAACAAATTATTTCTACAGAAAACCTGATTACTTTTCCGGAACCTGGTCAATACTTAACACTAGATGTTCAATCTAATGACGAAACAGAAAAGTTCATCATAGATATTAACCGAAAAGGCAGTATAAAAATAACGAAATGTACCTATCAGACAAGATATAAAAAGAACATTCCTCTCATAAGAATAGACATCGATGGTCAACCACATACTAACCCAGACGGTACTGAAATTCCTTGTCCGCACATACATATCTATAGAGAAGGCTTTGGTGACAAATGGGCTTTCCCGCTCGAAGAGCACATTGCAACAAATCCTCAAGATTTACTTATGGTATTAATGGACTTTTTGCGATACAATCGTATTGAAAATATATCTGAATTTGATTTTCAAGGAGGGTTCGTATAATGCCACTGGCCAACCAGTTGAAAAATGCCTATTTAGAATGGCTAAACCAAAAACTGAATATGAAAGATTTGGATAGTGGCATTATCGAAATCACTTCTCCATTAATGGATCGACATAATGATCACTTGCAAATATATGTGATACCTCAAGAGGACGGAAAATTAAAATTAACAGATGATGCCTATATCCTATCTGATCTAATGATGATGGGCTTTGAATTAAACTCTTCAAACAAAAGAAAGGAAATATTTAATACCATTATTAATGGCTTTGGTGTTAAATATTCTCCTAAGACTGATGAATTATATACCATAGCAACCTTAAACGACTTTCCGCAGAAAAAGCATATGCTTTTACAAGCTATGTTAGCCGTAAACGATATGTTTATGGTTTTGCGTTCTAACATTGTTTCTATCTTTTTTGAGGAAGTTGAATCATTTCTATATGAAAATGATGTAAGATACACAGACAATGTATCTTTTATCGGCAAAACAGGTTATAGTCATAAATTCCATTTTCTTGTTCCAAAATCCAAAAAGAAACCTGTAGATCGAATTATCCAAACCTTAAATAACCCAACTAGAGATAAAACTCAAAACCTAATTTTCGCTTGGAGTGACACAAAAGAAACAAGAAAACATTCATCACAACTATTTGTTTTTTTAAATGATACAGATCGTAATATTGATACAGAAGTAATCCATGCTTTTGAAAGTTATGACATCAGTCCTATTCTTTGGTCAAATAGAGAATCTATACTGTCGGAACTTACCGCCTAAAGCCTTTTATTGCAAAGGCTTTTTCTTTTTCTTGCCTAAACAAACATTTGTTCGTATAATTTCCTCTAAGGAGGGGATTTTATGCAATTATGTCATTACTACACAACCGCACTTGAGGACTGGGTAACGAACTTTTATAAAAGACTCGGTATCTTCCATCCTTCACACATTGATATTGAATACATAGCGCGACGGATGAATATTTTCTTGCGTGAAAAGCCGTTTCCGTCTACACATCAAGTTTTCGGGCGATTCCGCTGCATCGTTGTCGATTCCCGATTGTCGGAAGAAGAGAAGCGCGAAGCTTTCTTTCATGAGCTTTGCCATATTCTCCGCCATGTCGGCGTGCAGAGCATGATGCCAGAGGCGTTCCGAGAACTGCAAGAACGTGATGCGAAGCTTTTCACGAAATACGCAGCCATTCCATATCATATGCTTGAGTTCGTCGATTGGAATGAACGATACATAATCGAGCAAATGGCTCACATGTTTAAGGTGACACCAAAGTTATGCGAAGAACGTTTAACACAAATTCAAAATCGCACATTTGCTTATCAATAACATTAGGTATTTGTATATGTGTACGGTTGGTTTTACAATAGTGTAGAGGTGATTTTTATGTACAGACCAACCAACCTCGATGTCTTTATATACCTCCGCAAAAGCAGAAAAGACATCGAAGAAGAGAAAAAGGCAGCCGAAACAGGCGCATCATATGACACGCTACAACGCCATCGTGATACGCTGCTTGCCGTGGTGCGAAAAGAAGAACATAACATCATCGACATCTTTGAGGAAGTTGTTTCTGGCGAGTCAATTGCAGAACGTCCGGAAATTCAAAAATTGCTACGGGAAGTCGAATCGGGCGTTGCCGATGCTGTGCTGGTCATGGACATTGACCGTCTTGGCCGCGGTGATATGCTCGATCAAGGGATTTTAGACCGCGCATTCCGCTACTCTGGTACAAAAATTATCACACCAACAGAGGTGTATGATCCCGAATCAGAAACATGGGAATTGGTGTTTGGAATTAAATCTCTTGTTGCTCGCGAGGAACTAAAAACAATCACAAAACGCATGCAGCGCGGTCGCCGTGCTTCCGCAGCTGAAGGAAAATCTATTTCAAAAAAACCGCCATATGGCTATCTTCGCGACGAAAATCTCAAGCTGTATCCTGATAAAGAAACCGCATGGGTAGTCGTGAAAATATTCGAGATGATGAGAGATGGACATGGTCGCCAAGCGATTGCTGCCGAGTTGGACAAACTTGGTGTAAAGCCGCCTGATGAAAAACGAGAATTTTGGTCTCCTTCAAGCATTACGGCCATTGTAAAAAACGAAGTTTATATGGGTCACATCATTTGGGGCAAAGTGAAGTACGTCAAACAAAACGGAAAGTACAAGCGCAAAAAAATGCCGTCAGAACGCTGGCATGTGAAAGAAAATGCTCATGAGCCGCTCGTATCAAAAGAATTGTGGGAAGCAGCGAATAAAGCCCATACAGCCCGTTGGCGGCCGTCTACGGTCGAAAGTAAGGTATTATCCAATCCTCTCGCTGGATTGCTTAAATGCGAGGTTTGTGGCTACACGATGTGGTATCAGCCGCGTAAAGATAGACCTAATGCTCTCATTCGTTGTGCAAACCCTAAATGTAAAGGAGTACAGAAAGGCGCTTTGCTCCCTCTTGTCGAAGAACGCATATTGCAATCACTCGCGGAATTCGTTGACCAGTTCGAAGTGCAGGAGCAAATGCTTGAGAAAAGGGAAAAACAATCTGTTATTCCACTCAGACAAAAAGCGCTTGAGAAAAAAGAAAAAGAACTGAGAGAACTGAATGTGCAGAAAAACAACCTTCACGACTTCTTGGAGCGAGGAATTTACACAATCGAGGTGTTCCTAGAACGACAGCAAAATATCGTAGCACGCATCAAACAGACGCAAGAGGAAATCGAGCAACTAAAACAGGAGATTGAAAAAGAACGATTAAAAGAGAAGAATATTAATGAGTATGTGCCAGCTGTCAAAAAAGTTTTAGAAGCATACCGAAAAACAGATGACATCGAAAAGAAAAACCGCCTTCTCAAGTCGGTGCTTGAGAAAGCGACATACTTGCGGAAACCAGAATGGACGAAAAAAGATCAATTCATAATACAAATTTATCCTAAAATCTAGCGCGAGGCAACAGCCTCCTTTTTTTGTGACGAGAAGAAATGCTTCAACGCCTGGAACACATCAGATTTTTGCTTTAAAATGTAATAACTAAAGCGTTCGTCTTTAATATTTTGATACGCCCTCATAAGTGTAGAGGGTGTACGATTGTACTGATTCACTTCTCCATATCCAAACATATTCGATACTTTCATTAACTCTTGCACAAGTTTGACGCAGCGAGCGTTATCAGATGTTAAATTATCGCCATCGGAAAAATGGAACGGATAAATATTATATTTTGTCGGTGAGTATTTTGTTTCAATCACTTCTAGCGCTTTGCGATACGCTGATGAACAAATGGTTCCGCCGCTTTCTCCTTTTGTGAAAAATTCTTCTTCCGTTACGATTTTTGCCTCGGTATGATGAGCGATAAAAACAATATCGACTGTTTCATATTTCGTGCGCAAAAATCTCGTCATCCAAAAGAAGAAACTTCTAGCCATATACTTTTCCCATACGCCCATCGATCCGCTCGTATCCATCATCGCAATAACAACCGCTTTCGAATCTGGCTTAATGACTTCATTCCACGTTTTAAATTTTAAATCTTCTGGATAAATTGGATAAAAGCTTGGATTACCACTTAATGCATTTCGTTTAAACGCAGCCATCATCGTTTTTTTCTTATCAATATTCCCCATTAATCCTGTTCGACGAATATCATTAAATTCGATATGTTGAACAACATGATCTGCGTGTTGCTTTTTCTTTAAATCCGGAAGCTCCAATTGACTAAACAAAGCTTCCTCTAGCTCCATTAAAGACACTTCCGCTTCGTAATAGTCTTGCCCAGCTAGATCACCTGCTCCTTGCCCTTTGCCTGGTCCTTTTTGACCATCACCAGAACCGTCGCGCGCAATCACATCGCCAACTTGACTGTCCCCATCGCCTTGGCCGACATGTTTATTTTTGTCATAGTTATAACGAATTTTATATTCATCTAACGAACGAATCGGTATTTTTATGACATCGCGACCATTAGACATAATAATGCTTTCTTCTGTAATTAATTCACCAAGATTATTTTTAATCGCTTCTTTTACCTTTTCTTCGTGCCGTTTTTGATCATCGTGGCCTTTTCGATGGAGGGACCAATCTTCCTTTGACACAATGAAGTTTCTACTCATTTTTTCCCCTCCTACAATGTAAAATAATGATGCACACTTTCCCTTTTCCTCGCATACACTATGTTGGCTTTGAAAAATAATGAATGAATGGTTGGTTACTTTATCCTATGCAGCGATCGAAAAAAATTGACAAATGATTTCGAAAATTGCTCGAATCCTTTTCCATTGGACAAGCCTGTTTTCTAAGATGATAAAACAAAGCATGCCAAGTGCGGCATGCTTATCTGTTTAATAAACTTCCGACATAACGAAGCAGCTCATTTGCCGAAGTGGAATTATAACCGTACTCGTCAATTAAACGAGCGACAACTTCATTAATTTTCTTTAGTTGTTGTTCATCCGGTGTTTTTGTTGATGTCGTAATTTTGACGATGTCTTTTAAATCGGCAAATAGCTTTTTCTGAATCGCTTCGCGCAACCGTTCGTGTGAATTATAATCAAAACGCTGACCTTTGCGCGCATATGCCGAAATACGAATTAAAATTTCTTCACGGAACGCTTTTTTCGCATTTTCCGAAATGCCAATTTGCTCTTCAATCGATCGCATTAACTTTTCATCTGGATTCATTTCTTCTCCCGTTAGCGGATCGCGAATTTTTGCTTTATTGCAGTATGCTTCCACATTATCTAAATAATTGTCCATCAACGTTTTCGCCGATTCTTCATACGAGTAAACGAACGCTTTTTGCACTTCACGCTTTGCAATTTCGTCATATTCTTTTCGTGCAATCGAAATGAAATTTAAATAACGTTCCCGATCTTCTTTTGAAATAGACGGGTGATGCTCTAATCCTTCCTTCAATGCTCGTAATACATCTAACGCATTAATGGACGGCACTTCTTTTCGAATAATACAAGACGAAATGCGATTAATGACATAGCGTGGATCAATACCGCTCATTCCTTCGTCTGGATGTTCTTTTTTCAATTCCTCTACATCGACTTCATTAAATCCTTCGACAAGCTCGCCATCATACAAGCGCATTTTTTTCACAAGGTCAATATCGCCACGCTTCGGCTCTTTCAAACGCGTTAAAATTGTAAACATCGCCGCCACCCGCAACGTATGTGGGGCAATATGCACATCCGCCACATCGCTTTCACGAATCATTTTTTCATAAATGCGCTCTTCTTCTGACACTTTTAAGTTATACGGGATTGGCATAACGATAATGCGCGAATGAAGCGCCTCGTTCTTTTTATTTGCAATAAACGAACGATACTCTGTTTCGTTCGTGTGGGCAACAATCAATTCATCTGCACTAATAAGCGCAAAACGTCCTGCCTTAAAGTTTCCTTCTTGCGTTAAAGAAAGCAAATGCCATAAAAACTTTTCATCGCACTTTAACATTTCTTGAAATTCCATAATGCCGCGGTTTGCTTTGTTTAACTCCCCATCAAAGCGATATGCGCGCGGATCCGATTCTGACCCATATTGAGCAATCGTAGAAAAATCAATGCTCCCTGTTAAATCAGCAATGTCTTGCGACTTCGGATCTGACGGGCTGAACGTCCCGATTCCAACACGCTTATCTTCTGAGAAAAAGATGCGTTCGACCATCACATCTTCAATGCGACCACCATATTCTTTTTCAAGCCGCATCATATTTAATGGCGACAAATTTCCTTCGATACGAATACCATACTCTTTATAAAACTCGTCGCGCAAATGGTGCGGGATTAAATGAAGCGGATCTTCGTGCATCGGACATCCTTTAATGGCATATACAGCACCACGATCCGTATATGAGTACGCCTCAAGCCCTCTCTTTAACATCGTCACAAGCGTCGATTTTCCGCCGCTTACTGGTCCCAT
This sequence comes from Anoxybacillus gonensis, assembly GCF_001187595.1. Taxonomy (GTDB): domain Bacteria; phylum Bacillota; class Bacilli; order Bacillales; family Anoxybacillaceae; genus Anoxybacillus; species Anoxybacillus gonensis. Next base: position 402,032 of record NZ_CP012152.1, on the reverse strand, counting down.
TAACAACAAAATACGCTTTCGAACATCTAAACGTTTAGCAGCTGGATGAAAATATTCTTCTACAAGCCGCTCTAGCGCTTCCTCAAGTCCAAACAATTGGCCGCTAAAAAAGTTATATTTTTTCTTTCCATCTATTTCTTCTATCCCTGCATCTTTAATCATATTGTAAACGCGAGAATGAGCAGACTGAGCTACCCACGGCTTTTCTTTTACGATTTCCAAGTACTCCGCAAATGTCCCTTCCCACTTCAATTTTTGTTCTTCTTCTCTATATTTTTGTATTTTTTTCAAAATGTCCATACACGGACCTCCTCCACCTTTGATGTCTAGCGTCATGATTAATACCATATGTATGCAAGGATGTCCGTAATCATTCGTGAAAGTATGACTTTCATCTCAATGTACAATTAAGCTATAATGAAAGCGTGGACATTTTATTGTCACTTCATAAGGGAGGAGATTTCATATGAAAACGCTTCTTGTTCTTGGCGTTATTTTCGCCTTCTTGGCTGCGATTTTTACAGCAGGATATAACGATAAGCCGGAAGTAAAAAATTAAGCGACTTTCATTCGAAAGTCGCTTAAAATACATTTGGAAAGTTTTGTTGTCTTAACGCCTCGTACACGAGAATGGCCGCTGTGTTCGATAAATTGAGTGAGCGAACGTATTCGTTCATCGGAATGCGTAAACAACGTTCCATATTGTTTTCGATTAAGTCTTTTGGCAAGCCGCTCGTCTCGCGACCGAAAACGAAAAAGTAATCTTTCGTTTGATCACTATAGTCAAACGATGTGTAATATGTTTGACCAAACTTTGTAATAAAGAAAAATTCTCCTTCTTTATATTTATCAAAAAGCTCTTGTAATGAATCGTAATAGTGAATATCTACATATTCCCAATAATCTAATCCGGCACGCTTCAACATTTTGTCATCTGTTGAAAATCCGAGTGGACGAATTAAATGTAACGACGTTCCTGTTGCTGCACATGTACGTGCAATATTGCCCGTATTCGCTGGAATTTCTGGTTGATATAAAACAACATGTAAAGCCACATTCTTCACTCCTATATATGATCAATAATATGAAAAAACTTATATTGAATATTCGGCGTATAAGCTGTGGAATCTTCATACGACCAATAACGCATGCGACTATTGGACGTATGGGCATTTACGAGCGGCATCCCTTGTTTATCTTTGGCGACGACGATCGTCGTATGATCAAACCGCCCGTCCCCTTGAAAATCATAACAAATGACATCACCGAGAGACAACTGTTCTGGTGATTTTTTTTCAATAGCTTGAATGCCTGTTTTCGATCCGCTTAAATACCAACGAAACGCATGCGCGACCGTCCACGTATAGCTCCAGTCGTTTTTGCGCGTCCACCATCCTTTTGTTTTGTTTGGATAGCCCATCATCGGAATGCCGCCCGCATGCAAACATTGAGAGACAAAATTTGTACAATCAACGGGAAATGTATGAAAAGCTGGATTATAATCGTTCCACCATATTTCAGCATACCGGACTGCTGCTAGTCGATCATACGTATAACGGATGCGTTCATCGTCATCACGTTCTTCTTTCTTTTCCATTTGTTCTGTTTCGATCTCTGGTAAAACAAGGCGATGGCTAGCAAGTTCCCGTCCCTCAAATACAGCTTCGCGTACCTCTTGTTGTTCTTCAACATACATCCATCCGCTTTGCCAAATGAAAAAACGAAAATGAATAACATAGCGAACAAACGTATACGGAGCAATATACTTTTTTTCAACAATTGTACCTTTTCCTTCACATTTCACAAGCTTTGCATTGCGCTTAGCCAACAGCTTTCTTTTTCGTTCCATTTCTTCATCTGCCATATCGCTGACAAAAAAATGACGGACGCGTTCATGAAGAAGATCGTGCAGCTGTTTTCTCATTCCGTTCCCCACTTTTTCGTTTTTTATTACGTTATGTCATAGATGAGCGAAAAACAACTACACGTTTTCAAACATCGCTAATGCTTTTTCGATTTCACGAATGACGTCTTCATCTTGTTCCCTTTCTTTCGCTTGTTGTAGCATCGGCACAACTTTGCGATTTCCGATTTTCCCAAGCGCCCACGCCGCGGTTCCGCGAATGACAGGACGTGAATCTTCCTGAAGCAGTACGAATAAATCATCTATCGCACTCTCATCTTTATAATGAGCCAATGCAATGATCGCATTCCGTTGAATCGGTTTTTTCCCACGCCATGCCCCCGATAAATGCCCAAACGTCTCTTTAAATTGCCGATTCGTCATATGAAGAATTGGTTTTAATAGCGGTTTCACCACTTCCGGATCGGGTTCCATCTCTGGATGAAAGTGAAAGTCTTTTCCTTTATTTTTTGGACAAACGAGCTGGCACGTATCACATCCGTACAATCGATTACCAATTTTATCGCGAAACTCATCAGGAATAAACGTTTTCGTTTGCGTTAAAAAAGCGATACATCGTTTCGCATTCAACTGTCCCCCTTGCACAAGTGCGCCTGTCGGACAAGCATCAATGCAGCGCGTGCACGTCCCACATTCGTCTTCAATTGGCGCATCCGGAGGAAACGGGATATTTGTAATCATTTCTCCTAAATATACGTACGATCCAAACTCTGGCGTAATAATTGAGCAGTTTTTCCCACTCCACCCGATACCTGCACGCTCGGCTACCGCCCGATCCGATAACTCCCCGGTATCGACCATCGATTTTACTTTTGCATCTGGTACACGGGTGAGAATAAATTGCTCTAGCTTTTGCAGCCGATCACGTAAAATGATGTGATAATCTTGTCCCCAAGATGCGCGACAAAAAATGCCTCGACGTTCTTTTTTTGTACTTCGTGGAGCGTTTTTCAATTTTGACGGGTAGGCAAGGGCGATCGCAATAATGGAACGCGCTTCTTTCAACAACAAAGATGGAGTTGTTCGTTTGTCAATATCCGGCTCTTCAAATCCTGATTCATAACCGAGTCGTTGTTGCTCACGTAGCCGTTCTTTTAATTCGCTAAACGGATCAGCACTGGCAAAACCGATTTTGTCGATACCAATCGTTCGACTATATTGAATAATTTCCTCTTTTAATGCAGCAACGTCCACTATCCATCCCTCCTTTCATCGCTGTTTATGATACAATGTAAAGAAAAAGGAGTGAACGATATGGTAACCATTTCTGACACAATCAAACAGCATGTGGCTCATTTTAAAATTGGAGTCATTACATATGAACAAATTGTCGTCGGCGCATCTCCAAATATGTTGAAGGGAAAACTCCGTCAATTGCAAGAACTATTGTATTTTGACATGGAGCAAACACCATTGGCTGACTGGCCTGAAGTGAAAGAATGGCGATCGGTGTTCAAGCAGGTCGGCACAGATCCAAGCCGCTACCGCCCCTCATCAGAAAGTTTGCTTCGTCGCGTACAGAAGCAAAGTTTTATTCCATCCATTCACTCGGCGGCCGATGTGAATAACTTTTTTTCCTTATATTATAAACTACCGATCGGCATTTATGATCGAGATCATCTAACAGGAGATATAGCCGTCACGATCGGTACACAAGCAGATGAATATATCGGCATCAATGATCGGACGACAAATTTTGATCGAAAACTCGTCACAAAAGACGCTCAAGGCCCGTTCGGCAGTCCAATCGTTGATTCGAAACGAACAATGGTTACAGAGCAAACAACAAATGCAATTCAAATCGTATATTTTCTGCCCTCATTTACAGAAACGCAATGTGAACAAATATTGCAAGCGATGAAAGAGATGTTTATTCAAATCCATGGGGGTACAGCTCATACACAACTCATCATATAACAAATACGGGGCGAAGCGAAATAAAAAAACGCAATGCCCCGTTCATCTTCGAAACGAAACACTGCGTTGTCCCCGTATGTATGGAGCGGGTGATGGGAATCGAACCCACGACATCAGCTTGGAAGGCTGAGGTTTTACCACTAAACTACACCCGCACGCTTCAATCCAGTATACCTACAATCTTTACCACGCCCGACCATGCCTCTTCCTCTACTCGCATACTCAATGAAGATGGATGCGTCGAGGCAACTCGCCACTTTCTCGACGATGCACCGCTCGTGGCTGAGGTTTTACCACTAAACTACACCCGCACACTTCAATCCAGTATACCTACAATCTTTACCACGCCCGACCATGCCTCTTCCTCTACTCGCATACTCAATGAAGATGGATGCGTCGAGGCAACTCGCCACTTTCTCGACGATGCACCGCTCGTGGCTGAGGTTTTACCACTAAACTACACCCGCACACTTCAATCCAGTATACCTACAATCTTTACCACGCCCGACCATGCCTCTTCCTCTACTCGCATACTCAATGAAGATGGATGCGTCGAGGCAACTCGCCGCTTTCTCGACGATGCATCGCTCGTGGCTGAGGTTTTACCACTAAACTACACCCGCACATGCAGAAAAAGTAGAAATTTGTCGAATAAAACGTAAAAATAAAAAACAGGTGCCCCTGTTTCGTAATTACGTTTTACATTATATCGACTCCTCCTAGGCAAGTCAATACCTTGTTCACAACTTTTTTGAAGCATGTAGTTGAAAATGAGGAAGAGCAAGATAAGCAAACATAATCGAGGGGAAACGAATAAGAGGAAATAAAAAAGAATTCCTGCGATTAACAGGAATCCCTCTAGTGCCGATGGTGGGAGTCGAACCCACACGGGGGGCTACCCCACACGATTTTGAGTCGATTATGAAATCGTGCATTTCTCTCAATTAAAGCAAACCCGTATATAACAAGGGGTACTTTCATTTTCTCATTTTTAGTTGATTATTACCGAATACGACTCGAACCTTTGTGCTGTTTGCGAATATTATATAAATTATCTCATTTTTGGTCAATACTTTTTTCTTGCTTTTTTTCTGCATTATTAAGATTCGTAAATTTTTCTGCACTGAGGTAGTTAACTAAAAATGAGGTTCGATTTTGGAGCAAAAAAATCTCAAATAACACTATAAAACAATAATCATTTCATTGACCATTTAGTATAAGATTGAAAACACACTAAGCAAAGACGCTTGGATAATTTTTTAAAAACCAAACGTTTTCTTTTTGTCACTCAACTATTGCCAACCGTTCGTAAAATTAATGGAATGTTCAACTATGTTACATAACCTTATTAAAATACTGGAAAGAGAAATTTTCAGTATAGACCCCCATGTCGTGCTTACGGCACCAGCAAATGATGAAAATACTAATTTTCGGGATAGTTAAATAAGAAAAGAATAAAAAGTTTTCGAAAGATAAATTTTACCTATCACGTTTTTTAAATCTTCGGCTTTGTTAAATTTCAGTGTTGATTTTTATACCACAGAAAAAGACCGAAGTAAATCGGTCCTTTTTGTATGCCTTGTTCAACTATCGCCACCTTTATCTTAAACAACTATAAATATTCTGGCAAATGATTTTTATACATTTCTAATGCATCTGTATGTTCTTCTAAAACAGCAATTGTTTTTAGATGTGGCTTCGCATAAATTATTGGATAATCTCTTTCATCAAATTCTTTTTGAGGAGTAAAAGCTAACTTTTCTTCGTCAATTGAAAATTGAGCATCAATTCCCTTTTTATTACCACGAGCATCTAATCGAATCCATTTATTAAGTGTTTTCAGAAAAATTGCATTTAGAGCATGAATACAATAACCTTTTTCTGGCGTATCAAACAACATCAATCGTTGATAACAAAAACCAGTTGGTATCCCCTGCGAACGTAGTAGTGCAGCTAATAAATTTGATTTTGCATAACAAATTCCTTCTTTATAGTAAAGAACCTCAGAAGCTTTACATGTAACTCTTGTGCTTTGTATATCCCACGAATGAGAAATCTTATCTCTTACAAATTCAAATGCTATTTTAGCCTTTTCCATTTCTGACTGTCCTTCATGAAACAATTCATTCATTTTTTTCTGAATTAAATAATGGGAAAAATTTACAACATCCAATTCTTCCAGATAATCCATTAAATTAGTGGACTCAGGAATTAGTTCCACTTTAGTTCCCCCTTATCAAATATGATTTTACATAATTATACATATATTTAAATAAAAATACAATAATAGTTTACTTAGGCAACTTCAACTATACTACCCGTTAGTCCAACAAGAAAAACGATACTCCTTCTGAAGTATCGTACCCGTTAGCCAACCATGAAGCGAGTTTCACCACAGATAGTGGAAGTTAATTCATTTTTCCATAGGAGACCTCCATGCCAAGTTGCATCACCAGCAAAGGATAAAAAATACTAATTTTCAGGATAGTTTAATTTCATTTTATATGTTCTTAAATACAATATTCTGCATGGCTAAAAATACTCCCCAACCACCTAATCCTAATCCAATCGATAAAATTAACGAAAATGAAGCCTTTAAGGAAAAAGCCACAATTAATAATAAAAAGGCGGTTGCTGGAAATCCCCATAAAACACCAAATACAAATTTACTTAAATTTTGTGTTTGTTCTCCCTGAAAATAAAGCCAAAATAAACTCAATAAACTGACCAATGGTAATGCTGCTATAATTCCTCCAAAGGTCGGATATCTCTTTGCCACTTCTGTTACAATTCCAATTATTATTGCTGATACTATTATTTTTACTAACGTAAACATTTTTTTGCCCCCTCATTAAGAATAGAAAAAGCCTTTTGTATTATCTCTAAATCAGATGTACGAAGATTTTCTAAAACTTTCCTTAATTTATCTTTATCCAATCGAGTATGTCGATACAACACGTTCCTTCCTTCTTCAGTTAAAGTTACAAAAACTTTTCTTTCATCTATGCTACTTCTTCGTTTAGTAACAAGCCCTTTTTTTATTAGTCTTTTTGTATGTTCAGAAGCAGTATTATGGGATACACTTAAATGTTTGGCTAAATCTCCTATGGTTGTTTCTTTGTTTTTTTCAATATGTTGCAACAAACGAATGGCTTGATGAGTAATATTATCGTCGTGAACATAATGTAATAGGTAATAGATGTCCGTCCATTGCTCGTTGATAGTCTCAATCATATTATCCAATTGCATAAGGTTACCTCCTTTCTGTATTTATATCTTAATATAAGATATATTCTTATTACAAGATAAATAATAAAAGTTTATCAAAACCTTCTAACGCAAATTTAATCCTTCTTCAACTATCGTTTCCCGCTAATCAATCATGAAGCGAGCTTCACCACAGGTGATGAAAAAATTTTATTCTTCCATGGGAGACAACCATTCGGCATCTATACGGCACCATCAGAAGGATGAAAATACTAATTTTCAGGATAGCTGAGTAAGCAATAAAAACTAAAATCATGTGTCTTTGATTATGTTCTTCCAGTAGTTCCAAGCTTTTAGATAGTCCTCTAAATCATTTGGATGATGTCTAATACATGTTGCTAATCTGAGATATAAACCAATAAGCACTTCTTCATATAATAGTTGTTCACTTTTGTTCCCTTTAATTATCAAATGACTTGCTGCTGAATTTATCGTTTCTTTAGTTAAATCATCTGGTGAAGAACAAAACGCATAGATTAAATCATAAAGGGGTTCTCCAAAAACAGGAGTTGGATCAATCACCCCACATAACTCTCCCTCATTAAAAATAAAATTATGTACACCACAATCCCCATGTAATAAAAATGGTTCTCTGTTAAAACTATTTCTATTTGGACTTTTCACAAGTTCAAGTACAAAATTTAAATCATCTTTTTCTAAGTGTGAATCTAAAATCTTATTTGCTTCAATAACCCTATTCAAAAGAAAACCTTGCCACGAATCTGTTGGTTCATTTGCCCATCCCCAGCCAACGGAATGAGGAACGGTCTTATAATTATTTATAAGGCGTTGCACAAGCGCCTTAAGTATTTCCTTTTTATTTTTTCTAACATAGTTTGTAGAACCAGAAATGAATGAATAAACTATGTAATTATATGATTGCCCAACATACAGAAGTTTAGGTAATAGATTTACGTCCTTATAAAAATCAAGAGTAACTATTCAGCCACATCATAAAGTGAGCTGAATATTTTTTGCTTTTCCTGTCTATGATGTGAATATTGATAGACAAGGAGGTGAATCACATGTTGACGGTACAACAAGCTGTATTTACAGTTGAGGGCTTAATCGGCAAAGTCCAACAACAAAAACAGCTCATTCATCAACTCATTCAAGAAAATGAACATTTGCGTCAAGAAAACAAACAGCTACGCAAAGAAAATGAACAACTCAAGCATCGCGTTCAAGAGCTGGAAGCACGCACGAAAAAAAACAGCTCCAATAGCCATTTGCCCCCATCTTCTGACCGTTTTGAGAAAAAGCGTTCCTCCCGCGAGCCGTCTGGCAAAAAGCCTGGTGGGCAAGAGGGACATGAGGGGACGACGCTCCGTCAAGTGGAACATCCACATCATCGTGTCGTCCATCGCGTACATACGTGTCAAGGATGTGGGGCTTCTTTGCGTGACGTCAAACCGTTCAAAGTCGATGTCCGTCAAGTGTTTGATCTGCCTCCCGTGTCGATTGAAGTGACACAACATGAGCGTGAAGTGAAATCATGTCCGCATTGTCGATGCGTGCAACAAGCGGAGTTTCCACCACATGTCACGAATCATGTGCAATACGGTCCACGTCTTACTGCGCTCGTTGTTTATTTGCATCATATCCAATTGATCCCTTACAAGCGTTTAAGTGATACAATCGAAGCGTTATATCAACACTCGGTTAGTACAGGAACCCTTGCCAATATGGTGAAACGAGGACGCGAAGCGCTGGAATCCAATATGGACATGATCGAAGACGCCTTACTTAACTCTAACATCTTGCATGTCGATGAAACGAGTTTGCGCATCAATGGTAAACTCGCATGGGTGCATGTCGCATGTACGTCGACATATACGTACTTGGCTTTTCACGCTTCTCGTGGAAAGAAAGCAACGGATGAGATCGGGATTCTTCCACAATACAAAGGGACGATGATGCATGATGCATTCGGTACGTATCCGAGATACACGAAAGCCACACATGCTCTTTGCCATGCCCATCATTTACGTGAGCTAAAAGGCTTCATCGAACAAGGCCATACATGGGCATCGCGCATGACCACGTTTCTGTTAGCCGCCAAACAGGCAGTCGAAGCGCATCACGGTGCACTTTCCGAAGAAGAAGCGAAACGATGGGAACGAGTGTATGATCGTATCCTAGCGAAAGCACAGCACCGATTGGAAACGATGACACCTTTTCCGAAAAAAGCACTCGCTTTTATTCGACGGCTTCAAAAACGAAAGGAAGAAGCGCTGCGTTTCTTATGTGAAGTGCATGTTCCCTTTGACAATAACCAAGCCGAGCGAGATCTTCGCATGGTCAAAGTCAAAGAGAACATCTCGGGTACATTTCGTGACGAAACGTTCGCGCAGTCGTTTTGCATCGCAAGAAGCATCGTTTCCACACTTACGAAACACGAAAAAAACGTGTGGGACTCGTTGTGTCTTCTGTTGGCAGGCGAAACGATCGATCGAGTTCTTTCCGCTACCTAGGGCATTTTCTATGACCGAAATGCCCTATTTGTGCTGGGCTTTTTTATACACTAGCACTGGGGTGAATAGTTACAATCAAGAAAATATGCCTCTGATTCAAGAACTTGCGGTTCATTCAACTTAACGACATATTTGGCGTTATCACTGTTACCAATAAGGTATAAATTACTTATAGTTCCTCCATTTAACTGTTTATACTCAATGGTATTTGAATGAATGATTTTTTTATTGACTAATTCTTTAATTATCTCTTGAATGTCCATAATTTCTCCGCCTTCCATCAAATAATGCCTTATTAAACTATCCTGTCCCGTTTGTTGAATAAGAAAAACGGCTCCCTATACCACCGTTAATGAATTCTCGAACATGTTAGCCACCATGCCTCGCTTCGCGGCATCATAGATGATGGAAGTTTATTCGTTCTTCCATGGTAGTTGAACCAGAGGGTGGGAAGTTTTTAAAATGCCTAAAAGCCATCTCAATTGTGTTTTTTGTATTCCGAACTATTGGTAACGGTGGTAGTTCGTTTTCAGTAAAGAACTCAACTGCACTTGTTTCTATGCCTTCCATTGGTTTGACCACCAATTATTTCGCATTGGATAAACATTTTATAAACATGAAAAGGGGAGGGAGGATGCGGGTGACACTTATTATTGTTAAAGCCGATGATAAAATCCCCAATATAGCCGGAATAAAATTCCCCACTTACAATAGAACCATAGTGTCAATGAGAGGAGCTATGGTTCATGATTACGAGAGGGGAATTTTTTATGATCAAAGAGATGTATGAAAGGGGAATGAGTATTTCCGATATTGCGAGGGAATTGGGGATCGATCGGAAAACCGTCCGAAAATATATTCACTCCCCCAATCCTCCTTCCAAATCCAAGCGAAAACAAAGAAAAAGCAAGTTAGATCCATTTAAGCCGTATCTTCAAAAACGAATGTTAGAAGATGGGGTGTTTAATAGCGAAAAGTTGTTTTTTGAAATTCGACAACAGGGCTATATGGGAGGAAAGACGATTTTAAAAGACTATATGAAACCTTTCCGAGAGACGGCGAAAAAGAAATACACCGTTCGTTATGAAACGCTTCCTGGCGAACAAATGCAAGTCGATTGGAAAGAAGTTGGGGAGGTCGTGATCGAAGGGAAAAAAGTCAAGTTATCGCTATTTGTGGCCACGTTAGGCTATTCGCGGATGAAATACGCGGTATTTACGACCAGCCAGGATCAGGAACACTTAATGGAATGCCTGATTCAGAGCTTCAAGTACTTTGGCGGGGTTCCGAAGAAGGTGTTATTTGACAATATGAAGACCGTTACAGACGGCCGGGAACAAGGAGTGGTGAAATGGAATCAACGATTTTCTGAATTTGCGAGTTACTACGGATTTATTCCAAAAGTGTGCCGGCCTTACCGGGCCCAGACAAAGGGAAAAGTCGAACGAGCCATTCAGTATATCATGGATCACTTCTATGTGGGGACAGCGTTTGAAAGCATCGAGGAATTAAATTTCCTTTTACATCGTTGGCTCGATCAAGTGGCGAATCGGAAGCCAAACGCCACTACCGGCATTCCTCCGCAAGAGCGTTGGGCAGAGGAACAGCTGAAACCTCTCCCGTTGAACGATTACGATACGAGCTATCTTTCCTATCGGAAGGTGCATTGGGATGGCAGTTTCTCTTACAAAGGGGAACAATGGCTTCTATCGGCGGAGTATGCGGGCAAAGAAATTCTGGTGAAGGAGCGATTAAATGGGGATATTCGATTGTATTATCGAGGGGAGGAGATTTCTTACTTGAACCAACAGAAAAAAGTGATTTCATTCGCCGAAAAAATCAAAAAGAAACAGACGGAAACGGCCGTCACCATTTCGCCTGTTTCGGTGGAAGTGGATACTCGTCCATTGTCCGTTTATGACACGTTCCTGCGAGGGGAAAGCTCATGAAAGAACAAATACACGAGTATTGCCACCGTCTTCATTTGCCTGTCATGGCGGAGCGATGGTCCGCCATGACAGAATACGCAGCTACTCATAATATACCATATTCGGAGTTTTTATTCCGCTTATTAGAGGCGGAAATCATCGAAAAACAGGAACGATCGATCCAAACGCTCATCAAACTGTCCAAACTGCCATATCGCAAGACGATCGATACGTTTGATTTTAACGCACTGCCTTCCGTGGATGAGCGCCGGATTCGAGAGCTGCTTACCTTATCGTTTATTGATCGAAAGGAGAATATTCTTTTTCTCGGTCCGCCGGGGATTGGAAAGACACATCTGGCTATTTCGATTGGAATGGAGGCGATCGCAAGAGGGTATAAAACGTATTTTATTACCGCCCATGATTTGGTCACTCAGTTAAGAAAAGCCGACCAGGAAGGAAAGCTGGAAAAAAAGCTTCGCATGTTTGTGAAGCCAACCATTCTCATTATTGATGAAATGGGGTATCTAAAACTGGACCCGAACAGCGCTCATTACTTATTTCAAGTGATCGCCCGGCGGTACGAGCATGCCCCGATTATCCTCACCTCCAACAAAAGCTTTGGGGAATGGGGAGAAATCGTGGGAGACTCGGTATTGGCGACCGCGATGTTAGATCGATTACTGCATCATTCCATCATTTTCAACCTAAAGGGGGAAAGCTATCGATTACGGGAAAAGAGGCTCCAAGAAGAAAAACAGAAGGATCAATGAAAGGTCCTTCTGGGGAATTTTAAACCGGCGATTTTGGGGAAAAAATAATCGGCCTTGACATTATCAAATACAGCTAACAATTTGATAGCTTTTACATCAAACCCTGCAACAACTTTTGTAACATATATCCATAACCTATCTTACAGAATTCAACAATCTATGCTATTATCCCTTTTCTAAAAGACTCTATTATCGTTAATTGTTGGTTTCCGACCAAATAGCCGGATTGACCCCCTAATTTTGGACACATCCTATCCTGAAAACAAAATTTGGAAAAAAACAACCCCCACCTAGCCTTTGGAATATAATTTCCAAAGGAAGGTATTAAAGTTTATATATGGTTTAATCCCCTTATGCACCCACTTTCTCTAACTTCACTTCGTACCCTAACCCCTCTAATTTCTTCACCGTTTGACGCACGATCTTTGCTTCCCGTTGACGATCCCAATAGTCTGCCCCTAATTCTTTATACGGTTCCTTCCGAGTTAACAGGTAATAGATGATTTCTAATATCGTTCGTCCAACTGCCATACTCGCTCGATTCGCCCCTCTTCTTGCGGCTATGCGGTGATATTTCGCGGATAAATACGTATCCTTCTTTCTCGCGGCGGCACGGGCACATTCTACTAAACACGCTCTCAGCTTCTTGTTCCCTTTCCTCGTTCGGCTTGATAACCGTTTCCCGCACTCTCGTAGTTTCCTGGTGCCATGCCTGCCCACGATGCCAGATGGCTCGCTGATGCAAAGCGACTCATATCGGTTCCGATTTCCGCCAAAATTTGTTCCGCGCTTTGCCGCCCGACCCCCGGAATCGTATCTAAGAGCTCCAGCGCTTCTTCAAAAGGGCGCGTTCTCTCCTCGATCTCCTGATCTAATCGCGCAATCGCTTCATCTAGGTATTCCACATGCCTCCATTGTTCGGCTAACATCATCCGTTGATGAGGGCCGGTTACCCCGTGTAATGCGCGCTGGAGTTCTTCCACTTTTTGTTTCAATTTCCCTTTTGCGAGCTGAGCGATGACCATCGGATCGTTTTTCCCTTCGATCAACGCACGAATCATTTTTCGTGCCGATGCCCCATTGATATCGGAAACAACGGACGACAACTTGATGTTCGCTCCTTCCAATACTTTTTGAATCCGATTCAATTCCCGCGCTCTTTCTTCGATCAAACTGCGACGATATCGAACGAGTTCTCGCAGTTCTCGTTGGGCTCGGTCCGGAATATAACTTCCTTTCAACAATCCATGGCGAAGCAAGTTGGCGATCCACTCGGCATCCTTCATATCCGTCTTCCGTCCAGGAACCGCTTTAATATGCCGGGCATTCACGACAAGCGTTTCGATTTGTTCGAGTTCGAGCAAATTGTACAACGGTTTCCAGTACACGCTTGTCGATTCCATCGCCACGTGCGTCACCCCTTTTTCTTTCAACCAGTTCACAAACTCCAGCAATTCATCGGTCATGGTACCGAATGTTCGTATTTCTTTTCCTTCAGGGGTAATGGTACAAGCGGTAATGGATTTTTTATGCACGTCTACTCCACAGCAACGTTCATATAATACCTTCATCGCTTTCCCTCCCTGCTTCATTTCATCTTCAGCTGGTGCAGTAGCCTATGACGAAGCATTCTATCCTGCGTGCTTCCCAACTCGGGAGCGACATTCCGTGGTGCACCAGGCTACTGGGGTCCGTCTATCTTTCGGACTCTTGCGTACCATAGATGCATCGACCTCATGACCCCAGCTGCAAGGAGATATTTCGACAATATTCGTTTTCATCCTTCCGATGGTGCCGAATTTTTTTCGGCATGGGGGTCTATCTTGATTTGGTCCATCATAATCAGTATATACAGAGACTCCGTCCATTTCTTTATCACCGTTTTTTTCGATTTCAAATCCCATTTTCGTATGAAATGCAATGGAAACTTTGTTTACTGGTGAAGTTACACAACGGACAATATTCCGACCATTCTTTTTAACAATATCAAAAAATTCATTGTAAAGTCGTTTTCCAATACCGTGTTTCCTATAATCTGGATGAACCCCAACAAAGTGTATATATGCTTCTTCTGGATATGTTTGAGATAGAAAACCTATCAAAAATCCAACGATTTTTCCATCTTTTTCGGCAATGAAACTTGTATTTTTAAAATGGTCGAAGAATAATTTTGGCAACTTATCAGACATTTGTCTTCCGCCCCACCACTCATTGATTAGTGGAGAGATGACATAGTAGTCTGACCCTTTCACTGAACGAATTTCCATCTTAATCCCCCTTCATTTGTAAAAGTATGACTATCATAAGGGCAAATTTAGTGTTATTCTTCAACTAATTCGCCCGTTAGCCAACCATGAAGCAAACTTCACCACAAATGATGGAAGTTCATTCGTCCTTCCATCCATAGGAGACAACACTATGTCTCATCTATGCATCACCATCAGAAGAATGAAAATGTGAAATATATTATGTCGATACTGTTCTTATAGCTGAAGTCAGAGGTCGATTACAAACTGATACTTCGAGTTCGTATGGGGGTACTGCCTTTTTGGGTTCATAAATTTTTAAGATATTTGAATAAAAGAAGCAATGGCTTATTTAAGCATTACCCTCTCGTTAGGTATAAAAAAATTAATCCAGAACCTCCAATAATAAGTAGGAGCGAGATAAAAATTAACCACGTTGATAGGGAAGGTGATAATGAGAATACGTCTAATATTTCAAGAAAAATAGCTACTTTCTTTTTGTTTGATGGTAAATTTCTATATTCATTCCAACTTTTCTTGAAATATATTACTCCAAAGGGAAAAAGTCCTATACCTACTACTAACATAATCACACCAATTCCGAAAGTGTTCATAGTTACCTTCCTTTATTTAACATTAGTCTTAACTATCTTGTCATGTTAGCCAAGTAAACAAAAATGGAGCTGTTTAGCTCTGCATCGTGGCTACTCCCGATTCTGATAAATATTTTTACGAACAATCCGCATAAAAATGGATGGATTATCCAATGGCTCAAAGCCATATTGTGCATACAAAGAATGTGCGTCTTTTGTTGCCAACATAAATCTACGGACAGTTTGAAGTTGGGGATGTTCTTTAATTATACTCATTAACCATTTTGATAAACCTAACCCACGAAAAGGCTTTAGAACAAAAACATCAGCTAAATATGCAAACGTGGATAAGTCTGAAATAACTCTTCCAAAGCCAATTAGTTGTGCTGGCCCAATTGTTGGGTCTCCTTTATAAATTCCAAAACATAAAGGAGTATTTTTAATTGATTCCGTAACAATTTCTCTGGGGATTCCATTTGCCCAATATGATTCCTTATTCAAGAAATTAAATATTACATCCATATCCAAGTAACTTTTTTCAGTCGAAATTGAAAATTCATCTCTTTTCCATAAAGTTGGAATATGGTCCACTTTTACCACCACTTTCCTTTTTAAAACAATTTTATCATATGAAGATATTTTCAGAAAAATCATTTTTTATGTAAAATCGATATTGACCGAGAACAGAGCCTATTAATTAAGAAGGCCTATTAAAATACCAAGGGGATGAAATATGTACACAGAAGAGAAATTTTTGGACTTTTTAATTAAAGCAAAAAAAGCAACTTATGCATCACAAGGAGACAATGCGTCTGTAACGCCTTTGTTAGAAGGTTCACGTCAATTGGAGTTCCAAGAAGGTCATTTTTTATATCGTGATGTATATTTTGGGATGAGTTATTTTGCAGGCCAAGAAGTTGTCTACTATCAGGGGAATCCGATTTGGTCTATGTGTTATTCAGGCGGTGTGGATAAAGAATTTGAGATTGAATTTGTAAAAGAAGTTTACTCTTTTTTAAGAAAAGCGATGAGAAATGTTAGTGCGGATAATCCGTTTCGTGGACCTAAAGAATTTGTTGAGGGAGATTATATTTATAGAGATAGCAATAAGGGAGAATTAGGTAAGTTCGTAGGAAAAGAGACGATATCCTTTGCCAACGAAGTTGTATATAGTCTTCACTACTCTGGTGGATTTATTAAATAAAAACAAGGTCAGTTTTTCCTGTTTCACTAAACGAAAAAATCCCCTGTTTTTAATTAAAATCTCTGTTAAAGAATGTGGTTGATTTTCTTGTTTAACAGGCAGTTTTCTTAAAGAAGGATATCAAGTTTGGAGGGAGAATTGTCCTTAGGGAAGTGGTTTTTATGTGTACATAATGAATGGAAGGAGTGTTTATAATGAATTTGCAAATCGAGATTCGTAAAGCAACAGTTCAAGACATAGAAGAAATTGTAAGATTGCGTTTGGAACTTTTTAAGGAATTAGGGGAAGTACAGTCGGAACAAGAGGAAGCTCTTGTCACAACAGTTACAAAAAAATATTTAGAGGAAGCACTTTCTAACAATGAATTTATTTCCTTTTTAGCTTTATCAAATAATAATGTTATAAGTGTTAGTGGGATGGTTTTATTTAAACGACCACCTTACTTAGATAATCTAAAAGGGCTTGAAGCTTATATACTGAATATGTATACAATTCCTCAGTATCGAGGGAAAGGTTTAGCAAGAAAATTATTAGAGAATTGCATTGAGGAATGCAAAAAAATCGGGGTAAAACGAATTTGGTTACATGCATCTGATGATGGAATACCATTATATAAAAAAATGGGATTTACTTTTAAAAACAGTGAAATGGAATTATTTATTTAAAAGTCAGTGATTTTTATGTAGCTTATTGGAACTTAGCTATCTCGTTCAACTAACGTATGTCGATAGAAAAGACCGATTTATACCGGTCTTTTTTGTATGTCTTATTCCTCTATCGCATTCGTTAGCATAACAACAAAAACCCTACTACATGGTGTTCACCAAATCGATATTTTTAAAAGCATTTCACGAAACGGTATCCCGTTATTTCATAACCTAATTCTTTACTGTAGATGAGCAAATTCGCTAACATAAATTTACAACCAAACAAAAAAGAAGACATGAACCCGATTCCTTGGTTAGAATAGATGTGCCAACAAACCATTCACAAGGAGGTTCATGTCTCATGAATAGATTAGCACATCACCAAGGAATCCACAAGTTTTTGACGATGTTGGGGTTGGCACTTTATTTCTCAAAACCTGTCATGAAGCATCTCGTTCATATCGTGGATGCGATGATCACCAAGGGGTTTTCGGGAACACTGACCGATCTACATCACGGGAGTTTTCATCCGAATCATCGCACAACACTCAGCCATTTTTTCACGAAAAGCCCATGGGAGGAAGAGACGCTGCTTCGCAAACTCCAACAGTGGGTGCTTCATCGTGTCGAACGCAGCTCGAAACGAGAGCATCACCCCATTTTTGTTTCGATCGATGATACAATTTGCCAAAAAACGAAGCCCTCGTCACGGGCAACACACGCGATCCAAGGGTGTGATTGGCACTATTCTCACGCAGAGAAAAAGTCGATCTGGGGACATTCTCTCGTTTGGCTCATGGTTCATACGATGACCCAAGCGTTTCCTTTTGCCTTTCGCCTCTACGACAAGACGGCGGGGAAAAGCAAAGGGGAACTCGCGATCGAGATGCTTTCTTCGTTGGATGTGAGTCGCCCCGTTTATGTGCTCATGGACTCTTGGTATCCATCGAAAACCCTCGTGGGAGCCTGCTTGAAAAAAGGGTTCCACGTCATCGCGATGCTCAAGACGAATCGGATTCTCTATCCAAAAGGGACGGCCATTCAAGCAAAGGAATTTGCCAAATCTATGGAGCCACGGGATACCCGCCTCGTCACGGTGGGAAAAGAGCGTTATCGGGTGTATCGCTACGAAGGTGCTCTGAACGGTCTCAAGGATGCCGTGGTGCTGCTCGCATGGAAAGCCGATCAGCCGATGACGCCGAAACATCTTCATTGCGTCTTGAGCACCGATCGCGAGCTAAGCGATGAAGAGATCTTGCGCTACTATGCTGCACGTTGGTAGATCGAATGTTTTTTCCGTCAAGCGAAAGACCAGCTGAAACTCGATGGATACCGCGTTCGCGGGCGTCGGGCGGTGAAACGCTACTGGATCTTGGTGCAACTTGCGTATGTGTACAGCATGTTCGAGTCGAACAGTGATGTTTCGGATGGGCTCGATCTCCTGCGCAAGAGAAAAGGACATAGCCTCGTGGAGTTCATTTATCGTGCAGCAAAACAAAATATTCCCATTGATGCCGTGAAAAAACAGCTCCACGTGGCATAAGGGGTACCCTGTTTGTCTCTTTTACATGGTAATTATTGTAATTAAAATTGCTCAACTACAGTTAATAAGGTATATGGAAAAGGACCCAGTTTTGGCCCTTTTCCTTTTATACAAAAATATCAACATTAACATTTAAAAGAGTCTACTAAAATAAAATTATAGAACAACATTCCACTATAAAACGTGAATACTGTAAATTATTTGAATAAGCTATTTATCGGACTAAATTTTGCATGCCCTTGCTGAATCTCGTTGCTGAAAAGATTTACATACACTTTTGTCATTTCCAATGACGTATGCCCCAGTATTGCCTGTAATTGAAATGCATTTGCCCCATTTAACACACATAATTTAGCAAATGTATGGCGAAATGTATGTGGGGAACAGCGAACGTTCTTGATTCCTGCCTTTTTCCCATACTCTTTAATTCTGTCCTGTACTTGCTTTTTGCTGAGTGGCGTATCGTCACGGGTAATAAAATAAATAATCAGTATCCACACTCCCTCTAACAGCTATATATTCTTTCAACTGATTAATCATTTTATCTTGAATAGGAACAAAACGTTCGAAACCCCCTTTTGTGTTTCAAATGCGGATGACTTTTTGTTCCCAAATGATATCTGTTGTTTTTATACCCACCAGTTCATTTACTCGAACTCCCGTTTCCAACAGTAACATCATAATCGTATAATCCCTTAAACCTACAAACGTGCGAAGGTCGCATGCTTTAAATAACGCCTTTATCTGCTGGTTGTCAAACGTTTCTACAATCCTTTTTCTATCCTTCAGCAATTTGATGTCTTTCATCGGATTGCTTTTTATGAGATTTCGTCCTTCCAAAAAGTTAAAAAACGCCCGCATGGCTCGTAAACGGGAGTTGATACTGACTGTCTTAAGACCTTTTTCTTTCATATACATAATGACATTTCGCTTAATCGTTTCTCCTGTCCATTCACTCACACGCAACTCGATTTCTTGCTCTTTCAGCAGTTTTATAAACGCATTTAACTCACTGCGGTAATATTTAATCGTATGTTCCCGCAAATTTCTTAGTTCGCAATCCTCAATAAATATCTCTAACAATTCCTCAAATGTGTATTCAATTTCTGTGTTGTCATCAGATATTGGCAACAACTCCTCACGACTCAACTCTCCTCTTCTTCCACTCTTGCTTTTTCTCTGCAATTTTCTCTCATTTTCCATTCTTTTCACTTTCCATTTCACCTCACCGAACACGATTATCCGCACACGATTTTTCCTTCTCGAATCGTATTCGGTAAATAAAAAACAAGGGATTCCACTTACGTGAAACCCCTTGTCCCTAAAGCCTTTTCCCTATTTTCGATGCCGATGGTGGGAGTCGAACCCACACGGGGGGCTACCCCACACGATTTTGAGTCGTGCGCGTCTGCCAGTTCCGCCACATCGGCATGTTAAATACAGCGATTCAATTATACCACGACACCTAGCTTTGTCAAGCCTGTTCAGTGCCGAGGGCCGGACTCGAACCGGCACGGTAGTCACCTACCGCAGGATTTTAAGTCCTGTGCGTCTGCCAATTCCGCCACCCCGGCGCATAAAAAAATGGAGGCGGCAACCGGATTCGAACCGGTGGTAAAGGTTTTGCAGACCTCTGCCTTACCACTTGGCTATGCCGCCATGAAACGAAGAGCGGAAGACGGGACTCGAACCCGCGACCCCCACCTTGGCAAGGTGGTGTTCTACCACTGAACTACTTCCGCATTATATGTGGCTGGGGTAGCTGGATTCGAACCAACGCATCACGGAGTCAAAGTCCGTTGCCTTACCGCTTGGCTATACCCCAAAATTCTCAAGCATATATGGGGCGACTAGTGGGAATCGAACCCACGAATGCCAGAGCCACAATCTGGTGCGTTAACCACTTCGCCATAGCCGCCACGTTTTTTTGGCAGGGGCAGTAGGAATCGAACCCACACCGGAGGTTTTGGAGACCTCTGTTCTACCATTAAACTATGCCCCTAAAGTCAAGATGGTGGAGGGGGACGGATTCGAACCGCCGAACCCAAGGGGAGCGGATTTACAGTCCGCCGCGTTTAGCCACTTCGCTACCCCTCCGCAGATGGTGCCGGCTGCAGGACTTGAACCCGCAACCTACTGATTACAAGTCAGTTGCTCTACCAATTGAGCTAAGCCGGCATCATTTAACATGGTGGCTCGGGACGGAATCGAACCGCCGACACAAGGATTTTCAGTCCTTTGCTCTACCGACTGAGCTACCGAGCCATATATAGTGGCGGTCCCGACGGGACTCGAACCCGCGATCTCCTGCGTGACAGGCAGGCATGTTAACCACTACACTACGGGACCAACATTGGTTGCGGGGGCAGGATTTGAACCTGCGACCTTCGGGTTATGAGCCCGACGAGCTACCTGGCTGCTCCACCCCGCGACGATGAAATAAAAAGCTATTCACTTCACAACACATGGTGGAGGATGACGGGATCGAACCGCCGACCCCTTGCTTGTAAGGCAAGTGCTCTACCAGCTGAGCTAATCCTCCAAAAGATGACCCGTACGGGATTCGAACCCGTGTTACCGCCGTGAAAGGGCGGTGTCTTAACCACTTGACCAACGGGCCATATATCGTTTCCTAAGTGGCTGGCGGAGAGCAAGGGATTCGAACCCTTGAGACGCTCATCACGTCTACACGATTTCCAATCGTGCTCCTTCGACCACTCGGACAGCTCTCCGTAAATGGCTCCGCAGGTAGGATTCGAACCTACGACCGCTCGGTTAACAGCCGAGTGCTCTACCACTGAGCTACTGCGGAATGATGCGTTATAGTTAATCATTTGTGCTTCATCAACATGCTGCGTAACTTTACTGCCTCTTCCTCTACTCGCATATTCAACGGTGATGAATGCGTCGAGGCAACTCGAAGCTTAATCGATGAAGCACCGCTCGTCACTGAGCTACTGCGGAATAACTTATCTTTTGCCCGGCAACGTCCTACTCTCGCAGGCGGTGTCCCGCCAACTACCATCGGCGCTGGAGAGCTTAACTTCCGTGTTCGGGATGGGAACGGGTGTGACCTCTCCGCTATCGCCACCGAGCAAACATGCTTTAGACAAATGTTATTATAAAGGAATATTTTTTGTTGTCAAGCATTTTTTATTCCTTCAAAACTAGATAACAGGGGTTGCATTGTCGCCTACGCTTTTCTTGTGTGTTTAGTTAAGTCCTCGATCGATTAGTATCCGTCAGCTGCACGTGTCGCCACGCTTCCACCTCGGACCTATCTACCTTGTCATCTTCAAGGGATCTTACTCGCTTGACGCGATGGGAAATCTCATCTTGAGGGGGGCTTCACGCTTAGATGCTTTCAGCGCTTATCCCTTCCGCACATAGCTACCCAGCTGTGCCCCTGGCGGGACAACTGGTACACCAGCGGTGCGTCCATCCCGGTCCTCTCGTACTAAGGACAGCTCCTCTCAAATTTCCTACGCCCGCGACGGATAGGGACCGAACTGTCTC